>NZ_JYGQ01000001.1:726498-1089748 GCF_000960025.1 Streptococcus mitis
GCTTCTTTGCGTTTGCGTGGGCCTGTTCCATACATTTCTGCTTCAATTTCTTCCTTGGTAGGCATGATAGAAGCTAGGATGATATAGATAATCACGCCAAGGCCAAAGTTTGCGACTGTAAAAATGGCAAACAGGAAACGAACAAGGGTAACATCAAAGTTCCACTTATCTGACAGACCTGCCAGAACTCCTGAAATCATGCGATTTCGTCTCATTTTATAAAATTTACTGTTCATGATTTTTCCTCTTTCTGCTAGGTTAGACATAGTATATCACGGGTAGGCTCGGCTTTCATCAGTCCTCAGGCTGATTTATTAGTAGCAATTTACCTCGACAAAGTCCACAGCGATAGCGTTTGGTATCAATCCTACGCTTGCGATGATACCTTTGCTGGCAGGATTGACAACGATAAAGTTTGAGTGGTTTAGAGTGGCTATTTGTCAAGGAGGGCACAAAGCGTAATCCATCCACTGCTTTCAACAGTTCCTTAAAATCCCGATCCTTGTGTTGATAGCCCTTCCCTTGAAAATAGAGGTGATAATGACAGAGTTCATGGCGGACAATTTTCCTAAAAACATCCAGACCGAGTTCCTGATAAACCTTGGGATTAAAATCCAAATGCCCATCTTTGGGGAAAAATCGCCCACCTGTCGAACGTAGACGCCTATTCCACTGAACATGATGGATAAAAGGTTTGCCGAAGTCTTCTAGTGAAACCTGCTTAACGTAATCAGTCAGTTTCATTTGGAGCGAGGAGCGACAGATTGACTTTTTCACGTTCAGTATCGATTTTCTTAACCCAAACCGTTACCAAATCTCCGACTGACACTACTTGGCTAGGATGTTTGATAAATTTGCGACTCATATGGGAAATGTGAATCAAGCCGTCTTCGTGAATTCCAATGTCAACGAAGGCACCAAAGTCAACTACATTACGCACCACACCCTCTAGCTTCTGGCCAACCACTAAGTCTTTGATGTCTAGGACATCTTGGCGAAGCACAGGTGCATCAAAGGAATCACGGAAATCTCGACCTGGTTTGAGAAGGTCTGCAATGATATCTTTAAGAGTTTCTGGTCCAAGGTCTAGCTCTTGCGCCATTTCCTTGACTGAAAGCGACTTGAGTTTGCCTTGGGCTTCTTCGTTTAGGTCTTTAATATCTAAACGTTTGAAGAGTTCCTTAACGGCAACGTAATTTTCTGGGTGAACTCCTGTATTATCAAGGATGTTGCTACTTTCAGGGATACGAAGGAAACCAGCTGCCTGTTCAAAAGCCTTAGCACCCAGACGAGGAACTTTCTTGATTTGGGCGCGTGAAGTGATTTTTCCCTCTTCCTCACGGTATTTGACGATATTTTCAGAAATGGTTTTATTGAGTCCAGCTACGTGTGAAAGAAGAGCTGGGCTGGCCGTATTAATATTAACACCGACTTGGTTCACCACGGTATCCACGACAAAATCCAGACTTTCAGACAATTTCTTCTGGCTGACATCGTGTTGGTATTGACCGACACCAATTGACTTAGGATCGATTTTGACCAATTCCGCAAGAGGATCTTGCAAACGACGGGCGATAGAAATGGCAGAGCGTTTTTCAACGGTCAAGTCTGGAAACTCCTGACGAGCAAGTTCGCTAGCAGAATAGACAGAAGCACCACTTTCATTTACAATGACATAACTAACCTCAGGAAAATCTTTAAGAACTTCCGCCACAAAAGCTTCACTTTCACGACTGGCCGTTCCATTACCGATGGCAATAATCTCTACATCGTATTGACCAATCAAGTCTGCCAGATCTTTCTTGGATTCTTCGATTTGACGAGCCGATGCTGGTTTGACAGGATAAATGACCTGAGTTGTCAGCATTTTTCCTGTTGCATCCACGACAGCTAGCTTGGCACCTGTACGAAAGGCAGGGTCAAATCCAAGAACCACGCGCCCTTTCAGCGGAGCAACCAAGAGGAGATTGCGCAGATTGTCAGAAAAGAGTTGGATAGCTCCTTCTTCTGCTTTCTCAGTTAGTTCTGTCCGAATACGACGCTCGATAGCAGGCAAGACTTTTTTCTTAACTGACTGTTGAACAACTTCATCTATATAGGTATTTTTGACCTTGAAACGAGCAGCAAAGAAGGCAAGAATACGGTCCGTTGCATGTTCAAATCCGACCTTCAAGACACCTAGCTTCTCCCCACGATTGAGGGCTAAGGTACGATAGCCTTGCATATTTCCAACCGTCTCTGAAAAATCATAATAAATCTGAAAAACCTGCTTTTCATCAAGACTTTCATCCTTGACTTGAGAAGTGAGTTTAGAGTGTCTCAGTACCTCCTGATAAGTCATGGAACGCAAGGTCACATCTTCCGACAAGGCTTCGACCAAGATATCAACTGCACCAGACAAGGCTTCCTTACCAGTCGCAAATCCTTCACAGACAAACTTTTCAGCCTCTTTTTCTAAATCAGCTACATTCTGCAAAATCAAGCGAGCAAGTGGGAAGAGTCCGGCTTCACGAGCAATGGTTGCCTTGGTCCGACGCTTTTCCTTGTATGGAAGATAGAGCTCTTCTACGTCTGCTAATTTTTCGGCAGCTAAGATAGCTTCTTCCAACTCCTTGGTCAGCTTGCCTTGCTCTTGAATCTTAGCTAAAACAGCTTCCTTACGGTCGTTGAGATTGGTCAGACTTTTATCCAAGTCAATAATGGCCTTAATTGCCACCTCATCCAGACTACCAGTCATGTCCTTGCGATAACGCGCGATAAAGGGAATAGTCGCCCCTTCAGCTGTCAAACTTAGAACGGTATCAATTTGCTTTAGCGTCACTCCCAAATCCTGGGAGATTTTTTCATATTTTTTATCCATGAATCTATTATACCACAAGCTATACGTTTCAAATTAGCTCTTACAGTATTTAAAAACATAAGTTGGGAAATAAATTTACTTCATTTCAATATTCTATTCATTGAGAAGGTTGCAATTTAATTCTAATAGTTTACAAAAGGACTAGTGATTAATTTCACTGTTTTTATTTTTGACAATAATGCGCCACTATTCTCCCACTCTATTCTTCAAGAAAACGTTTTTTTGAAGAATAGGATTTAGACTTCTGTTTATAATCGTCCAAAATGCGTGTTTTTGAGAAATAAAAAACCGCAAGCCTGAGCCTGCGGTGAGTGTAATCTTTTTTGAAATTTTTAAACAAAAAAGGAGCATTTAAGCTCCCTCCTTTGAAATAACGAACACTTGGCTGGTCGGTGTACCCAGCATCTCAGATACCTTTTTCAAGGTGCGGCAGGAACCTTTCTGCCCTCAAATGTCTTTCGTTAATATTATTCTAGCACTATCTACTTTTTTTGTCAAGTTTTCTCAATCTACCAGACTTAATACGACTTTGTAACTTGTAATCTTGTAAACGATACATTGTCGGAACATAAAAGAAATCTCCACTTTTATGTAACTTGATGGCAACAAGAACATTATCATCAAATCTTTTAACATATTCAAAACTAGCATCTTTCTCTCGTGGATTGATCCCAACGAAATCTGGGTTCCTTAGTATGAGTTCCAGGTCTTCGATATGATGAATCACATCATTATGATGCCGTTTCAACATATGACTTCTTAAACCTTCTTTGTTAACTTTAATATCACTAGCTTCAAGAACAATATTAAAAATTTCTTTTACTTCGTCAGTCACCTGACCGATCTTTTTATGTTCCATCATTTCCTCCGTTATTCCACAATTATTATATCACAATCATAGTGTATATTAGGATATATCACGCTCTATTATTCATTAGATACTCAATTTTAACTTTTCCCTTTTCCTCAAAATAATAGTATAATAGAGGTAGAATTTAGAATCGAGGTACACCTATGGCTGTAAAATTTACAAAACGAGACGACTTGGACAAGATGTTTGAAGAGTTTGCTAAACTCCCTGATTTGAAACAAGTCACTTTCCCTGATGACAAAGAGAAAAAATCCAAAGCAGAAAAGAAAAACTAGATGACTGCTTTCCAACAACTCCCATCTAGCGTGCTTCAGACTGGAGCTATTTTCCTCTCCATTATTATTGAAGCCCTCCCTTTCGTGCTGATAGGAAGTATTGTCTCAGGGTTGATTGAGGTTTATATCACACCTGACAAGGTTTATCATTTTCTCCCTCGAAATCGTTGGGGGAGAATCTTTTTTGGCACCTTCGTCGGGATACTTTTCCCCTCTTGTGAGTGTGGAATCGTCCCCATTATCAATCGTTTTCTGGAAAAAAAGGTTCCCAGTTACACAGTCGTTCCCTTTCTTGTGACAGCACCTGTTATCAATCCCATTGTTCTCTTTGCGACTTATTCTGCCTTTGGCAACTCCTTCCATGTCGCTCTGTTACGAGCTCTAGGTTCCATTGTAGTGGCTGTGATACTTGGGATTTTTCTAGGATTTTTATGGCAAGAACCGATTCAAAAAGAAAATCGTTTGGCCTGCCATGAGCATGATTTTTCTCATTTGAGTCCTGTAAAAAAAGTTTTTCAGGTCTTTGTGCAAGCCATTGATGAATTTTTTGATACGGGCCGTTATTTGGTATTTGGCTGTCTCTTTGCCTCTGTTATACAGGTCTATGTACCGACACGGATTCTGACCTCTATCAGTGCGACCCCTCTTTTTGCCATCCTGCTCTTGATGCTTTTGGCCTTTCTTCTCTCTCTCTGCAGTGAGGCGGATGCCTTTATCGGTGCTTCTCTTCTCTCGAGTTTCGGCTTAGCACCAGTTCTGGCCTTTCTGGTGATTGGCCCAATGCTGGATATCAAAAATATTCTCATGATGAAAAATTACTTGAAAGCACGATTTATCAGTCACTTCATAACGATTGTGACTCTTGTCGTCTTAGTGTATTCTCTCTTGATTGGAGTCATCCTATGATTCGATTTTTAGTTCTAGCTGGCTATTTTGAACTGACCATTTATCTCCATCTGTCAGGCAAATTAAACCAGTACATCAACATGCACTATTCCTATCTGGCCTATATTTCCATGGTACTTTCCTTTATTTTGGCAATTGTTCAATTGTATATCTGGATGAAGCAAGTCAAAACCCATAGTCATCTGAACAGCCGATTGGCGAAGGTGACGAGTATTGCTCTTTTGTCCATTCCGATTGTCGTCGGCCTAACTTTTCCAACTGTTAGCTTGGATTCTCAGACCGTTTCTGCCAAAGGCTATCACTTCCCCTTATCAGAAGGCACGGATCAAGCCATTCAGACAAGTGAAGGAACGACAAGCCAATATTTGAAACCAGATACCAGTTCTTATTTTTCAAAATCTGCCTATGAAAAGGAGATGCGAACGGCGGCAGATAAATACTTGTCCCAAGATAGTATTCAGATCACCAACGAAAACTATATGGAAGTCATGGAGGCTATCTACGACTATCCAGATGAGTTTGAGGGCAAGACAGTCCAGTTCACAGGATTTGTCTATAACGACCCCAGTCATGCCAATAGCCAATTTCTATTCCGCTTCGGCATTATCCATTGTATCGCAGATTCTGGTGTCTATGGATTGCTAACTAAGGGAAATACCCGTCAGTATGGGGACAACACTTGGATTACAGCCAAAGGAAAACTGGTCAATCACTATCATAAAGAACTCAAACAAAACCTCCCAACATTGGAAATCAAAAGCTTTACAAAAGTCGATAAACCAGAGAATCCCTATGTGTATCGCGTGTTTTAAAAAGCAAACTAAATCCATTAAAAACAAAACGAACAAGTTCTCTTCTGAATGACAGAAAAAGAGCCTGTTCGTTTTTTGTTATTTGAGTATTAATGATTTGTAGATTTAAATCTTATAACATAAGTAGCTCATTGAGAATAAGCGAGCCACTCATTAATCAGACTAGCGATTTCTTTAGGTGCTTCAGTATAAAGCTCATGGCCTAAGTTCTCTAGAAAAATAGTATCAAAATAATCTGGCAATTCTTTTAAGGCTTCCTCTCTCCACGTAGCTTCATTAGAATAGCAAGGACTGATAAACAAGGTATCTCCCACTTCTCTCTTAAAAGCTTGTATTTTCCTCCGTAGGCTGAGTATCGCTTCTATATTTTCATAATTTATAGATAACTCATATCTATTATACTCAGAATTCCAGTAATAGGACTGTCTTACAGCTTCCTCCATATTTTCTGACCAATGCTTTGCTTCGGATTTTTCTTTAAAAATAAGAAGATTTAAGTCTGAAACGACTTGAGATTCGATATAGTTTTTAGCTTCCTCTAACTCTGTATCTAAAGGTAAAATCTTATCTATATCTAGATAGCCACCATCCAAAAGAATTAGTTTTTTCACTTCATAAAATTCCGATGCAAGATAACGCGCCAAATCTCCTCCAAGAGAATGACCTATCAGACAGATAGATTCTTCCTCTACAATCTCATTTTTAAACCATAATTTCAATTCTGTTTCATCTCGAAGATGCTTTTCATATGGACTTAGAAAATAAACCTGCGAATCTAGTTCTTGAAGAAAATCCTTGCTATGATAGATATTGCTTCCCAGACCGCCAATAAAATATTTTTTCATTCTCTACTTAATACTATGCTTATTCATCTTTTGCTCAAAGATAGTCGTGATAATTTGACGCAATTCTTCGCGTTCTTTTTCTGGAATTTCACCACTTGTTTGAGCTGCAGCGTAGAGTTCAGGGTGTTCAATTGAAATACGTTTAATCGTACGTGTTGTAGCATGTTTTCTGACGAAAAATGGGATTCGCTTAATCAAGTCTTGTGGTACTAGAGCAAGAATCTTCTCAGCAGTTTCCTTGTCACTAATCTTAGACGTCGTAAGCCCCTTCTTAATCATTTCCTGTTCTTTTTCTGTAAAATCTTTTAATTCCATTCGATTAGTCCTCCTTTTTTCTTTAAGTTAAATTATATATCATTTGTAGCAAGACGACAAATAGTCTGTTTGTAAAATGCTCTCTATACTACAACTTTCCTGTTACTCTTAATTGCTCTTTAATGAAAAATCACAAACCCATTTGGATAAATCACAAGCTGATTTTCCAATTCTTGGCAATTGTTCGCTAGTGCTCCTGCTTCCACTTCTTTCTCTACAATATAATCTTCTGTTGATTGGTTGAAGATAGCTTTGAGAACCTGTCCTTCGTATGTCCATTCCAGGGCTACTAGATCTGGTTTGATTTCTTGAAGATCATACTTACCATGCTGAATGGTTGCTGACGCTTGTTTTCTAATATTAATCAGCTTCTTCATGAAGTTAAGCATATCATTGTCACTTGATACGCGTTCCCAAGGCATACAACGACGACAATCTGGGTCTGGACCGCCAGTTAAGGCTAACTCTGTTCCGTAATAGATACAGGGTGTTCCCTTTTGTAAAAAGAGAAAGGCTAGGGCTGATTTGACAAGTTGAACGTCTTCATTTGCCGTCCATAAAATACGTTCTGTATCATGCGAATCTAGAAGATTAAACATCACTTCTGAAATCTGCTGCTTGTAATACATAGACTGGCCATTGATTTCATCGATGAATTGGTCTGTCTTCTTAATTCCTCGTAAGAAATACTCTTTGATACTATCAGATAAAGGATAATTCATGACCGCATGGAACTCATCTCCATTTAGCCAAGGCTGAGCCGTATGCCATACTTCTCCTAAAATATAAAGATCGGGCTTTTTAGCTAAAACTGCCTTGCGAAAATCCCTCCAAAACTGATGGTCAATCTCATTAGCAACATCCAAACGCCAAGCATCAATATCAAACTCTTCAATCCAATAAGTCGCAACCTTTAAAAGATAGTCCTTGACCTCTGGATTGGCCGTATTTAGCTTAGGCATATAGTCCTCAAAACCAAAAGCATGATAGGGTAACTCTCTCCTATTGGCTAGCTTTTCAGTTGTCACTGGGAATTGTTGTATATGGAACCAATCCTTATAAGCAGACTGTTCACCATTTTTGACAACATCTTGCCATTGAGGAGATTGCGAACCAATATGATTAAATACAGCATCCAGCATGATTTTCATACCTCGCTGATGCGCTTGCTCGACCATCTCCCGAAAGGTCTCCTTGTCTCCAAAATGACGGTCAATTTCAAAGTAATCTGTCGTATTGTACTTATGATTGCTCGTAGATTCAAAGATAGGACAAAGATACAGTCCAGTAATGCCCAAGTCTTGCAAGTAATCCAGATGGTCAATAATCCCCTGTAAATCACCACCAAAGAAATCATCACTCTTTGGTGTGACAGATGAATCCCAGTCTAAAATCCCTTCTGGGTTTAATCGAGTATTTCCATTGGCAAATCTCTCAGGAAATATCTGATACCAAACCGTATCTGAAACCCAATCAGGAATCTGGCAGGCATCAATCTCATGAAGATAAGGCAACTTAAATCCATTTCCAATAGCATGAAGATTTTCTAGAGAATTTTCAACGCAGCCTCTATCGCCGTACAAAATGGTCTGTCCCTCTGTATCCGTGAGTTCAAAGAGATACTGGATACGTGCAAAGTCAACGGACACTTCAACCTGCCAATAGTCAAATAAGGCGTCAGAGGTTATCTTGGCCATTTCTTTTATATCCTGATAAAATTCCTCCATAAAGATAAAAGGGTCGCCATAATGCAAGTTGATGCTTTCAATATCCCCTTTCTTAGTTCGAATACGAATGTGGAGTTTCTTATCCTTATAAAGATAGGCGAACTCCGACTCAGGCCTATGGTAAATAGTACTTAATTCCATCAATTTGTCTCCTAATTTACTTGATTGCATTTGCGACGCAAACGTTTTCACAATTGTTAATCTAGTATACTACTTTCGTATTTTATTTGCAAGGTTTGTCCATAGTTTCGAATGGTTTGATTCTATAAATAAAAAAGCAGCCAGTCTTACAACTTGCTACTTTCCAAATGATGATTTACAAATGTCTTTCCAGCCACTCAATTTTTTTAAAATCCTTATTGTTATTGTGCTCATTTCGATAAGAATCTTGGGAAGAAGCCTTGTAAATACTTAAAAACTGTTCTAGATTTGGAATGCGAAAAATGATGTTTTCGAGATGAATCAGCTCTATATCCGATTCCGAAACTCCTGCAAAATCAGGTAAAGAATCGATACTTCCATACTCAACACTCAGACCATCTTTTTGGAATTCATGCTCATGAATATCTATTAAGGCATAATCTAAGTGTTTCATCACTTTCATTATCTTGTCCCACTCATAAATTCTGAGATGATCGGGTGCTTCCCAACCTCTAGGATCACCAGGCACATGAATGTCAATGTCAGACGGCCTCCATTCTTCATTTGAACGGTATTCAAAACCCAAGGACCCCATGAGAGTCGGTGTGATTCCGATTTGGTTTAAATGAGAACAAATTGTTCGAAATTCATCAAATAGAGAATTCATTCCTCCTCCAATCGTTGGTATAGAATTTAATTTCGTTGTGAATAATAAACTAATTTTTACCTTCTACTCTTTCGGTTTTGAAAATACTTCTACTCGTTGAGCTAGAACTTTGATTTCTACAGGTAGGTTATCCGATTTATCGCCATCAACATCTGACTCCAATTCGCTATCTGAAGAGATCTTAATATTACGCGCTCTGATATACTCAATATTATCATTACCGACAACATCCCCTTTTAGTAAATCAGGAATAACGGATAATTTAGAGAACAGAGACGCATCTTTCAGAATCAAAATGTTGGCATAGCCGTCTTTGTTCTCTTCAAAAATTTTCTTATCAGCGAAGTAATTTGTCAAGAGAACCAACACATGGCTAGCTTCACCAACATAATTTCCATTTTCTGTCTCAACCTTAATGTTAAAGACCTGATCCGTCATGACAGACTTCATGGTATTTACAGCATAGGCTAAAATACCGAATTTTGTCTTGTCCTCGATTTCAACATTGTGAATCGCCTCAGGTAGAGAACCGATACTAAAAATATAACCAAAATAATTGTCATTTGCTTTTCCGATATCAATCTTATTGGTTAAGTTGAAATCCAGTTCATCAATCGCTCCATCAATGTCTTGATTGATTTCCAACAGTTTCGTAATGAGGTTACCCGTCCCACCAGGGATAATCCCTAACTTAGGAATGTAGTCTCTCTCAGCAATACCCGAAATGACTTCGTTGACAGTCCCATCTCCACCAAAAACAACCACTGCATCGTACTGCTCACGAGACGCTTCCTCAGCAAAATGTGTTGCATCCAGCGCTTTTTCGGTAATTTTGGTTTCTACGTGCTCAAAGTATTCTTTTGCTTTATTTTCCAGCTTATCTTTGTAATCCAAAGCCTTCTCGCCACCAGAGGTAGGGTTGATAATTACCATTGCTTTTTTCATTAATTTTCTCCTTAATCTTCGTTAGAAATCTTTATATTTCATTATATGAAACTAAATGTATCCCTATTATACAATGAAAATATAGAAAAGAAAAATCTGACGTACTGGAGATTAATAGACTTTTATTCTATTTTCCCATCGTATAACTACATCCTTTAAGTGGTCATCCAAGTAAGAGTAGGTCTTATCCTTGATCCAATCAGGAATACCATAACCTGCCTCTGCAATGCTACCAGTTATTGCTGCGAGTGTATCACTGTCGCCACCAAGTGAGATGGCATTTCTTATCGCATCTTCGAAGTCTCTACTCTCAAGAAAGGCGATAATGGCTTGAGGGACAGTTTCCTGACATGTTTCGTTAAAACGATAGTTAGGGCGAATCTCATCTAAAGTTTGAGATAGATTGTAGCTGTATTCTTTCTCTATATAATCCTTAATCCGTCTTTTACACTCTGTAGGATTGTCATTAATTGGTTGCTCGTATTCTCTACAATAACCACCAAAGTAAAAACGACACAGAAAGATAGCATCAGCTGTAGCCATAGCACCTTTGACACCTTCTGGATGATTATGAGTTACCTCTGCAGAAAGACTCGCAAGTTCTCTAGATGATGGCCATATTCCGGTTCTAGCATAAAAACCACAGTCCATAGACCAAGCGCATGGAGAAACACGCATAGCCGAACCATTCCCAAAGCTATTATAAGGCTCACGGTTATCACTGTTTAGCCATGCATTAAACCGAGCACCGTAATCAGCATTCGGATACATTCTGCCATATTTCTTCATCGCGTCAATGAAGTCGTCTTTTTGTCCACCATTCATAATCGCTTCTGCAACAGCACAGGTCATAACCGTGTCATCTGTAAAAAAGCAGTCCTTACAAAATAAAGGAAAGTCCTTCGTTTTGATATTGTTCCATTCGTAAACAGAACCTACAATATCTCCAATAATTGCTCCGAGCATCAGACTCCTCCTTGTGAACTATTGGTTTAGACTGATTTTTCTATTTCCCATACTCTTTATTTTATCAGCATATTCAGTCAAAAGATTCTTTGAATAAATTTTTTCAGCTTTTGAATTTCTAACTTCTTTCCAAAGAATAGAAGCTACTTTTAACTTGTTTGAGTAGTTACGACTATTTTCGTCTGCACAGAAATCCTTTAGAAATTGGTTCCATTGACAAACCGAATGATCATACTTGGCATAATCTGAATTTCCATAATAAACTTTTAGCATATCTTGGATTGTAAAACTCAAATCATTTTCTCTTTTTACTTTTCTCCAAGCTGTAGCCATATCAGCAGTAAATTTAAAGGGCGAAACATCTGTTAAAGTTGAGAAATATTCTCTAAAGTGTGTATTAAAGGAGAATCCACATTCAAGTAAGGGCGTACTTAAGGTAACGACTTCTACTCGTTTCTTTTTCCTTTTTATTGATGATTTTTTAATCAAATTACCCTTAAAGTACTGCTCAATAATATGATTGAGTTCTTGTTTGGTACCTCCATATTCTAATCCTAATGACTTACATAGTTGTGAAAGTTCATCACGATACCAATAATATTTATTAAACTCATCGAATGATACGATTTTATCAAACTCAGGTCTGCTTTCTATCAATATAACACCTCCTTAGAACCAATTTAGGTTGTCATATCAAAATAATGGAGTTTTAGTTTCATTGTTTTGACGTTGAACTGCGTTTCACTAACAAACTTACACACTCAGCTTCGGACTTACCGTATTATCTGTAAAAAAGCAGTCTTTCCAAAATAAAGGAAAGGTACTTCGTTTTGATATTGTTCCATTCGTAAACTGAACCTACAACATCTCCAATAATTGCTCCTAGCATCCGTTTCCTCCTTATGACATTTCAGATTCGTTACACATTTCTAATGAATCACTCTTTAAAAATGGCACCACCAAATCAATCCACTCATAAGGCAGGTAAGCTGATAAATAACCGTGGTTATACCCCTTTGCTTCATACCAAATTGTATTTGAATGTAGCTGATGAAATAATTTCGCTGATTCTTTCACACAGTTCAATTCTTTTTCACCATAGATATACAAAACCTGAGCCTTGCTAGCAGAAATCATATCTTTCAGCTTGTAACATCCCATATAGTTTTTGTAAATTGTCACCAATGTTTTGACAGGCGTCCTTGGCAAATCTTCCAAATAATAAGCTTTTATTTCCTCTGGATAAGCCAGTTTAGGATAGAGTTTGTTCATCATGCTTATCTGAAGTTTACAAGAGAATTTATTGAACATCAGTTTACCAAATAGAGACACTAGAAAGATGCTGATTTTAGCTAAACTTGGTTGAGGAATACAGAGGCTTCCATCTATTATGGCCTTCTCAGCAATTTCACTGTCTAAAGACAAAAGCTCCATGGCAATTTGACCACCAAGTGAAACACCACCAATCGCAAACAATTTCCCACCACAGTTTGCTTTGATATAGTCTAGAATCTTCAAAGCAGAATCTTCAGTAGAAACATAATCAAGTTGATATTCTTCGCCGTGGCCATTCAAGGTGGGTAGAATGACACGATACTCCACCGACAAGATCCGTGCTTGACGAAGATAATTCCACCAAGAACTGCCACCGCCATGTATCAGCAAGATAGAAGGCAAATTCTTATCACCAAATTCATGGAATTTCATATTTAAACTCCTTACTGTAGGGCTTTCACTAGATAAATACTTGTTAAATCAGTTTGAACAAGCAGTGATACCGCCTCAACATGTGGTGCTAGTAAACTTATATATTATAGAACGAAAGTATATACTGTCTTGTACCAAATGCTTATTTCAAATAAATGTGTAAAATGATTTATTACTACAATAGTTAATCATTTACTCCAATAACACTATGCTCTATAAAAACAAATTTACCAATAGTACCTTTTCTCACTCAGATATTGTTCTTTTTGTTCTCTAGAATTTTCATGATTTCTAATTCCTAGTAATTCGTCTGTTGAAGAAACTATTGGGTCTATCCAGTCAGCTTTGGATCTAATCCAATCAATTTCGTCTTTACTAAGTTTCCCTGATATCTCCAGTTTATCAGCCATCAATCTTAAATCATTTGCTGTTTGAAAATCTTCTAGCATATTCAGAAGAGACATTGTCCGCTTCTTCTCTTCTTCGATTCTATTTTGTAATTTTCTTTTTCGCTCTTGTTCCTCTTCGTATAGTCTTGCTTTCTCTTCACGTTCAAGGCGTAAGTTCTTAACTTTATAATACTCTTGGTAAATTAAAACAATTATTTCTGGGATTGATTGTTCAATCGAGAATTCATTAGTATCTTTAATGTATTTACCATCTATTATCTTAAATCGAAATTTTCCATTTGGTATATAGTCATACTTCTTTATTCTTGGTTTATAAGCATATCCATTAAACTTAACGCCATCATTGTACTCTGCTAGTTCTTTAGCTTCTTCTTTTGTTAATTCATGACTTACTTTGTCTGTTGATTCTATAACTTCAAAACGAACAATATCCTTATCAATTTGAATATCCCAATTTGAAGTTACATTATCACCGATTCTTTCAATTACACTAACTAGAGTATCTAAAAAGCGATATAAACGTGGAAGAAAATTTAGTGAAATACTTTTTACAAATTTAGGTTCTTTTAAATCATTATATCTGTGCCTAGAATCAAAGTAAGGATAAGAAGCTGTTTTTTCCCTCTTATTCCACTCTGTAATTTTATCTCTTAGATTAGCTACAGATTTATGTAATCTCTTATTTGGAGCCTGGTTTAGGTTTGAAACTGCTTCAATAATACGCTCTATTTTATCGTCCTCTAAAAATGATAACGAACTTCTTATACTAGTTGTATCAAGTTTAACAGTATCTTTATTTTTATCTTCCGAACTCTCCTCTTTATGTTTAGCAGGTTTTATTCTATTGTTCTTTAGGCTTTTTCTATCAATATTAACTTCATTTACGTCATTTTGTGGTAATGGAACGATAAGTTCACTTAAGTCTTGTCCAGTATTCTTACGATACCAATAACTACCATTGGGAATTGGGATTTCAAATTCTTTGCATTTCTTAAGTAAGTCTGAATAGCTTAAATCATATTTCAATGAAACTTGTTTTGCACTTATTTCCCAGATTTCTTCATAGAGTTTTTCTCTAGAAAAGGTCTTTATCATCTTCATTTGAAACACCTTTACCCTTATATTTTACATCACCGTTTTTATATTTACCAAGCGAAAACGCAAATTCAAAAACCTCTAATTCTTCACTTCTGCATTTTCGCTTAATATAAAAAGTAAATCTTGTTTTAAACCGTTAAATTCCTCTATAATTTTATCTAAACTAGCTTCAATATTTTCAACACGGATCTCTGATAGCTTACCGTAATTGTATGAAATCATTCTTTCAGCAATAATATGATATGACCAACTCTCAGTGAAACGTCTATCTCTTTCTTCGTTATGAATAGCAAAACCAATTGGAAGAAGATTATTTCTAAGACCTATCGCAACTGCTTGTGAACTTATACCTAAATAATCACCAGCAATTTTTAATGTGATTTTATTTAATTTTCTAATATCTTCGTCGGTATATTTCGGCATGTTAGTACTCCTTTTTTTATAATTCAAGTTGATGATTTAATAATCATGTCAATTGTTTTCATACTTTCTAAACAATTTTCAAATATATAGCGTTTTTATTATTTTCTTATCCTATTATATCATTATTCAAAATAAAAAACTGCAACTTACTCGTTGCAGTTAAACACAGATTTACTTCTGTTCCTTTTAGAAACTTATATTTCCATTTTCAGGCATAGTAAAAACATCATTTTTTTCAAAATAAGGTTTTACCATTTCTTTCCATCTAGCTTTATGAAAATTGATTGAGTTTAAAGGAGATAGTCCATAATTTCCCAATGCATAACCATCATTTACTTCAACAACAAGTGTTCTGCCATCGCGAGTAACACCGATATCTAGTCCATAAGCTATTGGTGCATCTTTCCAACATGCTATAGCATCATCAATTACACTAGGATCAAATTGTGCATGATAATCACCTGTATAGGGTCGAACATCTAATACGCGACCATCTAAAACAAAACAACGCCATTCTGCTATGAATTCTACAACTTCACTAATATTATATCTATAACAGAAAATCTTTTCCTTATTACTCTTTGTTCAAAGAGTCCAGAATTTCTCTATAACCTTCGTAGAAACGATCTCTCGTAACTACCTCACCAGGATATTTTTTTTCAAGAAGTAAGAATATATCATTTGGATTAACTCCTTCATCTAAAAAATCTTGATACAGTGGGCTACATAATCTCATTTCACCTTTACTTGAAAATTTTAAAAATGTTCCATATATTGGAATCATTGACAATATATTGTATAGACTTTTTTTCATTGTTTTCCTTTTATCTAAGTTTATTAATTTAATCAAATATAACTAACCTATCATTACTGAAGTTATTAAAGGTAAGATTTACTTTTTCATAAACTTCCTGAGTTTCCTTATAAATCTTATCCGAAACATATGAAGCTCTCAATTCGGATTTCTCAATAAGCACCCACTTTAAATGAGAATATGAATATTTTGCAAAAGTAATCCATTGTGCGTAATTTATTGTCATAGGATTTTTTGTAAAGTAGATTTTCCCTGCATTAGCAGATGTGGCTATAGAATGTCCAATAAATAGCATCGTATGTAATTTGGGATGTTTCTCTCTATCCAACGAAAAAGGAATAGAATTTTTTATTGAATGTCCTTCGTTGATTTTCTTAAGGGCGTATCCAATTCTGATTATAACTTCAATAATCATTGTGGAAATAGCCATACTACTAAAATGAATGAAATCATAGCCTTCGTAATACATTCCTTGTACTATTTCTGCTATTGTTTGATTCTCGTCACCAATTTTTCCAAACTGAAGCAAATTAAATAATCCCATCAATGGTGCAGGTAATCCCATTGATGTCGTAATATCAGATTTAAAATGAATTATCTGCTTTGCTATTGCTGCAAAAATATCACTTTCTTTTCTATCTGTGTAATTATCCATAAATTGAGATACTATTTTCCCAGTTTTATCAATAGTAGTCATCTTACCATTTAGAATATCAGATACACCAATTACTAAACCAAGAAGGGGGTCATGTCCAAGAGATAACAATCTATGATAATATGCAGACAGTCCATTAACATTTACTTTAGTATGACGATTATCTTGAGCATCAAAAGGGACTTTACTGACCTTTGAATTTGCCAACTTTTCCATTTCTTCTTCAGGAAATCGTTGATTAAACCAGTCTCTTACATAATTAGATAAAGGGCCACCTTTTAAACCATTCGGAGTTTTCTCAGGTATTCCAATTAAAAGAATATCAACAATCGCTGCTAATATACCAGCTCCTGCACAAATCGATATATCAATTTTATCAAGTTTATGAATGTTGTTAAAATCATCCTGCAATGATTGAATAACTTTCTGATTAAGTTCCAATTCTTCATTTGTGAAGAGTGCATCTAGTTCATTCATTGAACCAACTTCGCACTCCGCTTTTATTACTAAGTCTTCCCATTTAGGTACAACGATAGTTTGTTTTTTAGTTTTGGTATCTATTATTGGTAAATCAGTCAAAGTATAGCCTAGCTCTCTCAATAATTTTTCACTTTCCTCTATACGTTCTTCTGCAATAGACATATCGGGTCTGTTTATTAAATCTAACTCTTTGGTTTGATGAGTTAAAATATTATTGAATTTTTGTTCTTCATCAGAATAAATGAATTTACTCATTGTTAGACACCTAAATCATTTTTCAAGTCTTTAATTGCTTGAGTTAGGAGAATATTTAAACTCTGTAAATAATCTAGACGTTCCTTATCAGCATCTACCTCATTTTTCAAAGCTTGTATAATAGCTTCATGTTTTTGCAATGCTTCTTTATATAATCGTTCTTTTTCCTGTTTAAGTTGTTTATTTTTTAGATTAGAAGCTAATAGTATACCGCCTCCGGCTAATACAACGACTGGAGCAGCCATTACAAATACTCCCGCTGCCATACCACCACCAACAACGCTTCCAATAGCAGCAAGGCCAGAAGTAATACCAGCAGCTGATAACCCTACAGTACCTAAACCATAAAGAGCTGCAAAAGAACCTATTCCACCAATACCTGCTCCCAAAGCACCAGCTAACACTTCCGGGATTGGACTCTCTCTTATTGTACGTGTTTTATCATTAAGAGCTGCTGCTGCTTCATTAATTACATTCACAACTTGTTGTAATGATTCAACACTTTGAAAAACTAATTCTTTACTCATAAAATAATCCTCTATATTTTGTTTTCTTAATTATACCATGATGTAATTAAAAAACTGCAACACAAAAGTTAGACAGAAAAAATCTAACTTTTGGGGTGTTTTATTATGAAATTGAGTTATGAGTATATAGTTCAAATCTATGAACTTAGAAAGCTAGGTCAAAGATTCAAGCAGCTTTCAAAAAGATTTGATTTAGATGTTTCTGGGTTAAGATACATGATGAAATTAATTGACCGTTATGGGATAAAAACCGTCAAGAAAGGTAAGAATTGTTATTATTATCCAGAACTAAAAAAAGAAATGATTGATAAGGTCTTACTTGAAGGAGGAAAAAGAAAAACGGAAATTGTTCAAGGATTTGTAACAGAGTTTTCTTTAGATATTCTTCTAAAGATTATTAAGCTTGCCCGTTCGACCTACTATTGCCACTTAAAATATCTAGGGCAAACGGATAAGAATCAGGAACTTGAAGCTGTAATTCAGGCCATTTATTGTGAGCATAAGGACAAATATGGCTATCGTCGGATCCACTTAGAACTAAGAAATCGTGGCTTTGTGATGAATCATAAGAAGGTCCAACGTATGATGAAAATCCTTGGTTTAAGTGCTCGAATTCGCCGGAAACGGAAGTATTCCTCTTACCAAGGAGAGATTGGCAAGAAAGCAGAGAATCTCATTTAACGCCAGTTTGAAGCATCTAGACCAAGTAAAAAGTGTTATACGGATATGACAGAGTTTGCCATTCCAAATAGCACGCAGAAATTGTATTTATCGCCTGTTTTAGATGGCTTTAACAGCGAAATTATTGCTTTTAATCTTTCTTGTTCTTCTAATTTAGAACAAGTAAAAACGATGTTGGAACAGGCCTTCACAGAGAAGCACTACGAGAATACGATTCTCCATAGTGACCAAGGTTGGCAATACCAACACGATTCTTATCATCGGTTCCTAGAGAGTAAGGGAATTCAAGCATCCATGTCACGTAAAGGTAACAGCCCAGACAACGGTATGATGGAGTCCTTCTTTGGCATTCTGAAATCGGAGATGTTTTATGGTTATGAGAAGAATTTTAGGTCTTTAGAAGACCTTGAAGAAGCTATTGTAGACTATATTGATTACTACAACAATAAACGAATTAAGGTAAAACTAAAAGGACTTAGCCCTGTACAATACAGAACTGAATCCTTTCAATTATTATTTTTCTAACTTTTTGGGGTCAGTACATAGACGAATGGTTATGATTTACTCCAAGGTAAAAACTGAGAAATAAAGTCTCGAATCTGGTTTGCATTGAGTATCCATGAAATCACAATAATTATAGCAATAGCTAAACATGCAATATTCAACGCCTTAATATTAAAGAGCTTTGCATCCTTCTCGTTAATTGTAAAAATAAATTTTACCAAAATATATATTACATTAATAAGAACAAATGCCAAGAAATCAACTACCAGCAGTAGTCTAAATACGCTTACCACAGAAATATTCTGCAGAACGGATGTTGAAAATGTTATTCCTCCAACAAATGCCAATACAATTGCGGCGAATATCCCAAGTATGGAGATATATTCTTTTTCAACACCTTTTATTTGCTTTTGTAGGTTCTCTTTTGCCTCTTCAATACTATTAGCAAAAATATTATTAACGTTTTCAATCTGATGTAATGCCAGCTGAAAATGGTCGTAAATCTTTACAATCATCTTCTTACAGTCATCATTTACATCATTTTTATCATCAAGTGAATAAAGCAACAACTTTTCTAAATTTGTAGCAAAAATCCCTCGTTCTGACATTTCCAATGAATAGACATAATTACTTATCTCCGAATAAAGGATTCTGTCTAACTTGTTGCTTGATGAAATATATGATTCTATATTTTCGACTGTTTTTTGTGGCTCGTAATTTTGAGTCTTAAGAGATAATGCTTCACAAATACTGTTAATTTTTCTTTTGGTGTATGTAAATTTTTTTGACTGCTCCAGCGATATTATTGTATTATCTGTCGTTCGGAGCAATACATCCAAATTAGCATCAGCCATTAAAATACTCCCTTATTGTCTTGATTGTTATCTCGTTATTCTGATACGGAGTGTATGCGTCGATCCATGGCGATTGTCTGTGCGTCAATGACACAAGGTCTGTCGCTGAATAATCTGCAAATTTATCTACGACTTTATCAATAAGAGATTTATCATCATCCGAAATTGCTGTGTCCTCAAACCCAACTCTTTTAGAATTCCAAACATCATCTTCATCAAACATAATAAAAGATTCTATCGTAGGAATATCTCCGCTTCCATACTGTTTATATTCATGGTATGCTTCTGGCACAACTGGTCCAAAATCCCATGCTTCAATTTTCTCATCAAAACAAGGAGTGTGGTCTTTCTTTTTTGTCAGAAAATAAGCCTGAATAAAATAAAGTACCTTCTGAAGTTTTAAATTTGAGATTCCGTAGTCGTGCTCATTGCTATAATTAATCACATGACGACATACATCTAAAACTTTATAGCTCATTGTCTCTACCTCCTTCCTTTATAACTATTTATTATATCACTATTTATATGTTTTGGGTGAACATTTTTAAAATTTTGTTGTCATCTATTCCACTGCCGAGGCTACCTCTTAATATAGAGTGGCTTGAACTACGGTCAGCCTTGTTATCCAAATCACTATCACAACTCCTGACATCTAATCCACAGCCTAAACCGTACCACTTATTTTTGAGCCTCGGCAAATTCGATTAGTAGATATATTTCCATATAAGAAAACCGAGCTTCCCGTAAGGCTTCTCTGATGATAACAACCTTACAAAAAAACGAAAATACGCCACTTTTCAGCCTTTATTTATCCTCCCTTGACATCAACGCTACTGCCTCCACATGATGCGTCTGAGGAAAAAGATCCACTGGCTGGACTTTCTTCAACTCATAGCCCAATTCTCGGTAGAGTTTGATATCACGCGCCATGGTTGCGACATTGCATGAGATATAGGCGATGCGGTTAGCTCCTGTTTGAGCGCTTGCTTTGATAAAGCTTTCTGTGAGTCCTTTTCTTGGTGGGTCCACTAGGATAAGACTTGGTTGAATTCCATCTTTGGTCCAATTCTTCATGGCATTTTCAGCTGTGTCACAGACATAGTGGGCGTTTGAAATATTGTTGAATTGAGCATTCTTCTTGCTATTCTCAACCGCTTCTGGAATCACTTCGACACCATAGACTTCCTTGACATGTTTCGCAACAGAAAGACCAATCGTCCCGATACCAGAATAGGCATCAATGACCACATCATCTTCTTTTAATTCAGCAAAGTCAATAGCCGTTTGATAGAGTTTCTCAGCCATTTCTGTATTGACCTGATAGAAGGCTGGACCAGCGATTTGGAAATCATTGCCCAACATCCGATCAGTAATATAGTCTTGACCATAAAGAGTCTTCCATTCCTTACCAAAAATAGCATTGGTGTTCTGGTCGTTGATATTTTGCATAACAGACACAATCTCTGGGAACTGCTTGATTAGCTGTTCAATCAATTGCTCCACACGAAAAACTTTGGGACGAGTTGTTACCAAAATGACCATGATTTGCCCTGAATAGTGCCCACGACGCACCACAAGATTTCGAATCAAGCCAGACTGCTCCTTTTCATCATAAGGTTTCAGGTCATAACGACGGAGCAAGTCACGTAGAGCTACTACTACCTCATCAATCACAGGATCTTGGATAAAGAAATCTTCTAGAGGCATGAGGTCATGGGAATTCTTACGGAAAAATCCTGTTTCCAAGACACCATTAACACGACGAACAGGCACCTGCGCCTTGTTGCGGTACTTGACTGGATTTTCCATACCTAAAGTTTCAGCAACCTCTACATCTGCAATTCCAGCAATCTTGTATAGACTGTCCTTGACTTGCTTAGTTTTAAACTTGAGCTGTTCTGGATAAGAAAGGTGACCTAAATCAGCTATTCCTGAACGCAGGTAATCCAAATCTAGATCTTGATTACGGTGTGGTGACTGGACAAGGTATTCTTCCACTTTCCCAAAACCAATCCTTTTGTTTACTTTAAGGACACGCATAAGGATTTTTTCACTTGGTAAAGCATTCTCTACAAAGAATACCAAACCATCCACCTTGGCCACTCCTGCACCTTCATGGGTCAAGTCAACAATTTCAACTTCTACAATACTATTTTTCTTTAACATTCTCTTCTCTTTCTATTGGCCGACAAAAAAGACGGTAACGTTACGGTTACCATCTATTATACCATGAAATTTCTTAAGAACCAAAACTCTTGAAGAAGTTGACAATGGCTTGCCAGAGGGAGCTTAGGAAATTGCCGCCGTCCTCTAGCGCCTTATCAGCATCAAAGTTAAGGTTAATATTTTTAAAACTGTCACCAGCTTGTGAAACAATACTTTGTTTAAGGTCATTCAGGGTTTTAGTGAAGTCTGCATTGCTGAGGATATCACTTTTTGAGAGATTTAAAGCAAAATTGATGATGATATTGATCTGGTTTCCTGTTATAACCTGATCAAGTTTGTAATTTTTTAAGGTATCTTCAACGATTTTACGGACATCTTCCTCCGTCAGATTTCCCTTGCTTTCTTTAGCTTTGGCGAGTCCTGACTTGATATCAGCGAGGGCAACGTTTAATTTATTAGCATCATAGCCAGTTTTGTCCTTGTTTTCAGCATTGATATCGGACAAAGCCTTCAACTCTTCTTGAGCCAACTCTTTGTTGGCTTGTGGCACCTTGGCTCCATTAGCTTCCAGCGAATAGTAAATCCCTGCTAAAGCACTTTCTCCTGTAACGGGAATAGGTGCTGCTACAGTGATTTTGGCGTGTTCCACACCCAAAGTTACGGCCGCATTGCGGTACATATCCTGCGTCACCTTAGTGATGTTTTCTGGTGTTTCAATCTTGACCTCAAGTGGCGACTTGTCACCTAGCTTTTGAATCTTGGCTGATGAATACAACTGTAAACTAGAGTCATTTGCTACATTCATGATTTTAGAATAGACATCAGGTGTCATGGTCTTGAGTTCTTTGGTGTCTGTTGAGGCATTGTAGCCTAGTTTTTTAAGGGTTTGATTTTTTTGATCTTCAGACAATGATGAACCTAGGACATATTCAGGTTGGACGTAGGTTTCATCGATAACTTTTTGAACATCTGTTGCTGCATGGACGCTATTCATAGCTGTTACTGCCCACAAGACCGCAGCACTAGTCAGAAAGAGTTTCTTTCTCATAGGGAATTTCCTCCTTTACCTTTCTAGAGTAATATATCTATCTTAAAGAAAACTTATAACAAAAACACCTGGGCTAGCCAGATGTCGAAAAGAGAGTGAAACATTTGATGATGTAAAGGTTGAGTTGCACCTGTCTAGAATAATAATAGTTTCCTCCATTTACATAGAGTTCGGCACCGTGAAAAATGGAAATGGGGTGAATATAACTATAAGTCTTTCCAGTGGTATTACCAAGCAAAGGGGCAACAGTCTCACGAGAGTACTGTTTGGCCAGAGCTAAGGTGTTTTCCTTGCCATTTTGGGCGATAAAATCGATATAGGCAGGTCCAAAATTATAGGCTTGAACAGCTGTCCAGACATCAACACCTTTCTTCTGAGCCAAATAGAGATTGTCTGTCAGAGTTTGAACGCCTTGCCGAATGCTAGAGGCATTATCATTGATGGTGTTGGTGGAACCACTTGCAGACTCACTAGACTGCATAACATCGCCTTCTTTTCCTTTTGTCTCAGTATAAATCATAGCGAGCACAAGCTCTTCGTTTGCTGGGGTGTCTTTTTCACTCAAGATTTCTCGCACCATGGGTTGATAGGTCATGACTTGCTTGACATCTTGGTGAACGCGGTAAGCTTTATAGCCAGCAAAAAGGAAGACTGCTAGTACAAGCACTCTTCGAATTCGTTTAAACATTATTTACTTTGGATATCCTCGATATTTTTGATTAAGATAGAATAGGTTCCATTGTCGTTTTGGATAAATTCAACAGACTCAGCGTCTTGATAGACGTTATTGGGAACGATGAGCTCAATTCCATTTGACAAGGAAAGTTTTTGGTTTTCAAATTTTTTAAGCTGACGACTGGCATCAATTTCATCAAATTGAACAGGCTCTGGTACGACTTCTTTGACTTGATCAATAAAGCTCAAACGAGCCGTCAGATTATTATCAAAAAGGTCATTGGCCAATTTTTCAGGTGATAATTCATTGCTTTCTTCCAGATTGTTAAAAATCGCTGATTTGACCTTGGATTGAAATTGAAAATCATCTGTGTTAAAAGATTCAGCAATTCTCTGGGCCGTTTTTTCTAGTTCTTTGATAGATTTCTTAGGAGAAATCTTAGGAGCGACAGCAAGAAGATTATCTGAAAAATAGTTCAAGAAAGTCCCATTGTACTTGATTCGTTTTTCAATCAGATGGTACTTGCGACTCTGAAGATTGACCACCAAGGCTTCGTCGGCACCCGTTCCAAATCCAGGCAGGTTATTCTGAGTCAACTTGATTGGATTATCAACTTCTCCTCCGAGGTGGGTCAAGGTCTCCCGTAGGGCAATTCGCAAGAAAGCAAAATGTTCTACACCTTCTTTAGAAAATTGCACAAAAATCAAGTCATTGGTCTTGAGATTTTCTGAAATGCTGAACTCCTCTTTCCAGAGATTAGCCAGTGTTACTGATGTCTCCAACAAATCGTCTGTGATGTGATTGAAGAAGGGATTTTCTTCCTCGAAAATCCCAGTCTTAGCTTCATCTGAATACACACGTTCAATTTTCTTGCGCAGGTATTCTTCGATTTTTGGAGTGATATTGAGAAACTTATCCGCTAGGAACAGCTCGGTATCATCCGGACTGAACTGATGAATAATAGCTTTCTTAATATAAATGTCCATAAAAGTTTTAGTCCTCGTATAATGGGAAGGCATCTGTTAATTCTTTAACTGCACTTCTCACTTCTTCTAAGACAGCTTCATTTTCTGCATTCTTAAGGGTTTTAATGATAAGTTCAGCCACTTTGCGACTTTCTTCTTCACCAAATCCACGTGCAGTAATAGCTGCTGCTCCGATACGAATCCCACTTGTCTTGAATGGTGATAAGCTTTCGTAAGGGATTGAGTTTTTATTTAGGGTAATATTGACTTCATCCAGCAAGTTTTGAGCAACTTTTCCGTTTTCTACAACCTTAGTCACATCCACTAGGAAGAGGTGGTTTTCAGTTCCGCCAGAAATGATACGGAAATCAGGGTCTTGCAAGAAGACATCCGCCATAGTCTTGCTGTTCTTGATAACATTGGCAGCATATTCCTTGAAGGCTGGATCCAAAACTTCTTTGAAGGAAACTGCCTTAGCTGCAACAACATGCTCCAAAGGACCACCTTGAATCCCTGGGAAAATAGCTGAGTTGATTTTCTTAGCTAGGTCCTCATCATTTGTCAAGATCAAACCACCACGAGGTCCACGAAGGGTTTTGTGGGTCGTTGTTGTAGTGATATGAGCGTATGGCACTGGACTTGGGTGAAGACCAGCAGCAACCAAACCAGCAATGTGAGCCATATCTACCATGAGCTTCGCACCAACAGCATCAGCGATTTCACGGAATTTTGAAAAGTCGATAATTTGAGAATAGGCTGAAGCACCTGCTACAATCAGTTTTGGTTTGACTTCTTGGGCTTGCTTCAAGATAGCATCAAAATCTAAGAATTCCGTTTCAGAATCCACACTATAAGAAACAAAGTTGTAGGTTTGACCAGAGAAGCTAACAGGAGCCCCGTGAGTCAAGTGTCCACCTGCTGCCAAATCCATCCCCATAACGGTATCACCTGGCTCAATCAAGGCCATATAAGCCGCACAGTTGGCTTGGCTTCCTGAGTGAGGTTGGACATTAGCAAATTTTGCACCGAAAATTTCTTTTGCGCGTTCAATAGCTAGAGATTCTACAACGTCTACTACATCTGTTCCACCATAATAACGGCGTCCTGGGTAGCCTTCGGCGTATTTATTCGTCAAGATAGACCCTTGAGCTGCCATAACAGCCTTGGAAACTACGTTTTCCGAAGCAATCAACTCAATGTTGTTTTGCTGGCGTTCTTCTTCTTTGGCAATAGCATTCCAGAGATCAGCATCATATGCTTTAAAATCGTCTTTATCAAAAATCATAGGTCTTCTCCTTTATAGTGTGACTGGTCCTTTAGTTTGTTTTACAACAAGAAAATAAACTAAAAGATGCGAATAAACCGTTTCTGCACTTTATCACAAGTATAACCAACTTTTTCATAAAATGCATGAGCACCCAGACGATGATCGGCAGAGTTTAAGCGGATAAACCCATAACCACGTCTTTTTGCTTCTTCTTCCAACCCTTGCAATAAGCTTTTACCAATACCTTGACCTTGTGATTGAGGTGAAACTGCTAAGGCTAAGATATTAAATCCTGCTTTGGAATAGAGGGATTCGTAAACCTCAGCGTGGACATAGCCAAGTAAGACATGACTGTCTTCATCCTCATAACCAAGTAGGAAATGATGTTCATCTTGAGATAATCTAGTTAGTTGACTAGCTGTCTCCTCTAGACTAAAAGAATAGCCCAAAGCTTCTTGGTTAATGTTACATATAGCTTTCACATCAGTTTCTCTTAAATTTCTTAGCATCTCATGCCTCCTCAAAAGAAATCTCTGGCAACCGAGCAAGGATATCTTCTCGCTTAATCGCCCCTTGGCGTAAGATTTTCACCTTGTCTCCAGACAAGTCCAAAATAGTTGAATCCTGTCCAGTTAGAAAAGTATCGTCTTCTAGCCCCAAAACCTCTTGGTCAAAATCCTCTAGAATTTGAGCAAAGGTCACTCCACTTGCATGACCTGAGATATTAGCAGACGGCCCAATCAAGGGACCTGTCTCTCGAATCAAATCAAGGGTAATGGGATGACTCGGCATCCGAAATCCAACAGTTGCAAGACCAGAATTGACCCAATAGGGAACTCGGTCATTAGCTTCGAGAATAATGGTTAAGGGACCTGGTAAAAAGGTCTCTACAAGTTTTTGAAGATAAGTTGGCTGATTCTTAGAAAAGTGCAAGATGTCCTCTAGAGAGGCGATATTGAGGTTAAGCGCCTTGTCTCTTGGACGACGTTTGAGCTGGTAAACATGGTCAACTGCTTTTTCGTCTAGAGCCTTGGCAAAGAGACCGTAAACCGTCTCAGTAGGTAGAACGACCGCTCCACCATTTTCCAATTCTTGTCTAATCTTGTCCATCATCAACGACAACCATCCTATCTTGACCAAACTGGTCCTTGAGTGTTCGTACTCGTTTTTCAGGAAGATGCTTTCTAAAAAGTTCAGGAACACTTTGACCTTGCTTGTATCCAATTTCAAGGTAAATCTTACCACCATCTTTGAGATAGTCTTTTGCATCTTCCGCAATTCTACGGTAAATAGCTAGGCCATCCTCGTCTGCAAAAAGAGCTAGATGAGGTTCCGAATGCAAGACATTCAAGCCAACCTCTGACTCATCTTCACGAGAGATATAGGGTGGATTGGATACAATTATATCATATTTTTCAGAAATTTCTGCAAAACAATCAGATTTTTTGAAAAATATATTAAGTTTTTGATTTTTAGCATTCTCGGACGCAAGGTTAAGAGCCTCTTGGGAAATATCTGCTGCTGTCACTGACCAAGCTGGTCTATTTTTTGATAAGGCTAGAGCAATAGCTCCACTACCTGTTCCAATATCCAGAACTGAAAGATTCGTCTCAGAATTTTCAGCCAGGATAAGCTCCACCAACTCCTCTGTTTCTGGACGGGGAATCAATACTCGCTCATCAACTTTTAACTGCATTCCATAAAAATCTGCCTGTCCAATGATGTACTGTGCCGGTTTATGAGCTACTAACTGCTGGTAAATCTCTTCTACAAATAATTCTTCCTCTTTTGTCACTTCCTGCTGGAGGGCAAAGACAAAGTCAGTAAAAGAGAGATTTTTCAGGCTACGATAGACAAAAGAGAGGCTTTCAGCTTCCTCTCCTTGTCTTATCAACTCTTCTTCAAAATCTGAAAATAATTGAGCTAATTTCATTATTTGTTTAATTCTTCTAATTTTTGTGTTTGGTCATAGAGCACCAAGGCATCCACAACTTCGTCCAATTTACCAGACAAAATGGTATCTAGTTTTTGGAGAGTTAAGCCGATACGGTGATCTGTGACACGGTTTTGTGGGAAGTTATAAGTACGAATCCGTTCTGAACGGTCACCAGTACCAATAGTCGACTTACGCTCAGCATCTTGTTCATCTTGTGCAATTTGTGCGAAGTGGTCAGCAACACGGGCACGAATGATTTTCATGGCCTTCTCACGGTTCTTCTGCTGGGTACGTTCTTCCTGCATCTCAACCTTGATATTGGTTGGCAAGTGAACGATACGAACAGCAGTCGCAACCTTATTGACGTTCTGTCCACCAGCACCAGATGCGTGGTAGATGTCAACACGAAGGTCTTTTGGATCAATATCGTATTCTACTTCTTCGACTTCAGGCATGACAAGAACTGTCGCTGTCGAAGTATGTACACGGCCTTGGCTTTCTGTCACAGGGACACGTTGCACACGGTGGGCACCTGATTCGTACTTAAGCTTAGAGTAAACAGACTGACCTGAAACCATGGCAACGACTTCTTTGAAACCACCGACACCGTTCATAGAAGCTTCCATGACTTCAAAACGCCAGCCTTGAGCTTCCGCATACTTTTGGTACATAGTTAGAAGGTCTCCGGCGAAAAGTGCCGCTTCGTCACCACCAGCCGCTCCACGGATTTCAAGGATGATGTTCTTGTCATCGTTTGGATCCTTTGGAAGAAGCAAGATTTTCAGTTTTTCTTCGTATTCTTCTTTTTCAGCCTTGGCATCTTTGAGCTCTTGCTTGGCCATTTCTTCCAGGTCCGCATCTCCGCCTGATTCCTTAATCATCTCTTCAGCATCAACGATGTTTTGAAGGACTTGTTTATACTCACGGTAAGCTGTTACCGTATCACGAGTAGAAGCCTCTTCTTTTGAGAGATCCATGAAACGCTTGGTGTCCGAAACCACATCTGGGTCACTGAGCAACTCTCCTAATTCTTCATAACGGTCTTCTACAGCTTGTAGTTGATCATAGATGTTCATTTTTCTTCATTCTCCTTATTGATTTCAGGGGCAAAATAATGTTTACGGCAAACTGAGATATAGGTTTCATTTCCACCGATCTGAATTTGTTCGCCATCATAGACTGGCACACCATCTTGAGTTCGCAACACCATAGTCGCCTTTTTCTTACAATACTGACAGATGGTCTTGATTTCTTCAATCTTGTCTGCTAAGAGCAAGAGGTATTTTGAACCTTCGAACAACTCATTGCGAAAGTCATTCTTCAAACCAAAAGCCATGACGGGTATATCTAACTCATCAACAACACGAGCTAGGTCATAAACATGATGACGTTTGAGAAACTGGGCTTCATCGACCAAAACACAGTATGGTTTCTCCGGTAAATCTCGGATAAATCCAAAGATATCCGTTGACTCCTCAATCGCAATGGCAGGACGTTTCATACCAATCCGACTCGACACATAGCCAACACCGTCACGAGTATCAAGAGCTGAGGTCATAATGACAACACCTTTTCCTTGCTCCTCATAGTTATAGGCCACCTTGAGAATCTCAATAGTCTTACCAGAGTTCATGGTCCCATAACGATAATACAACTGTGCCATGTTTCTTGCTTCACGTCCATTTCTAAATTTTTGCTACATTCTAGTATATCATAATTTTCTTAAGCTTTAAACGGCAAAATGTGGTAAAATAGAAGAAATCAAAAACTAGTGGAGGAAGCTATTATGCCATTTGTACGCATCGATTTATTTGAAGGACGCACGCTCGAGCAAAAGAAAGCTCTTGCTAAGGAAGTAACGGAAGCTGTTGTCCGTAACACTGGAGCACCTCAATCTGCTGTTCATGTCATCATCAACGACATGCCAGAAGGAACCTACTTCCCTCAAGGTAAAATGCGCACCAAATAATCTAGCTTAAGCAGAATTGCTTAGGCTTTTTCAATCTCCAAGTAGCATCCATTGAAGAAATAACCTAAATTTGTTACAATTTGAAAGGATACTTGGAAAAATTTCCAAGAAAAGAGCTATTAATTAAAGGAAATATTATGATTACACGTGAATTTGATACCATCGCTGCTATCTCTACTCCACTAGGTGAAGGGGCTATTGGTATTGTCCGCCTGAGCGGAACAGAAAGTTTTGCTATTGCGCAAAAGATTTTTAAAGGAAAAGACTTGAGTCAGGTTGCTAGCCATACACTTAACTACGGTCACATCGTTGACCCTCAGACAGAAAAAGTCATGGACGAGGTCATGGTGGGAGCCATGAAATCTCCAAAGACCTTCACTCGTGAGGATATTATCGAGATTAACACCCACGGTGGGATTGCGGTGACCAATGAGATTCTCCAGCTAGCTATTCGTGAAGGGGCTCGCATGGCTGAACCTGGTGAATTTACTAAACGTGCCTTCCTAAATGGACGTGTTGACTTGACTCAGGCTGAAGCTGTTATGGATATCATCCGTGCTAAGACAGACAAGGCCATGAACATTGCGGTCAAACAATTAGATGGTTCCCTTTCTGATCTTATCAATAATACCCGCCAAGAAATCCTCAATACACTTGCCCAAGTTGAGGTCAATATCGACTATCCTGAGTATGACGATGTTGAGGAAGCTACTACTGCTGTTGTCCGAGAGAAGACTAGGGAGTTTGAGCAATTGCTAACTAATCTCCTTAGGACAGCCCGTCGCGGTAAAATCCTTCGTGAAGGAATTTCAACGGCTATCATCGGCCGTCCTAACGTTGGGAAATCAAGCCTTCTCAACAACCTCTTGCGTGAGGACAAGGCTATCGTTACAGATATTGCTGGTACGACACGTGATGTCATCGAAGAATACGTCAACATCAACGGTGTTCCTCTAAAATTGATTGACACAGCTGGTATTCGTGAAACAGATGATATCGTTGAACAAATCGGTGTTGAGCGTTCGAAAAAAGCTCTTAAGGAAGCTGACTTGGTTCTACTGGTGCTAAATGCCAGTGAACCACTAACCGCCCAAGACCGCCAACTCCTAGAAATCAGTCGGGAGACTAATCGCATTATTCTTCTTAACAAAACCGACCTGCCTGAAGCAATTGAAACTTCAGAACTTCCAGAAGATGTCATCCGTATTTCAGTCCTTAAAAATCAAAACATTGATAAGATTGAAGAGAGAATTAACAACCTCTTCTTTGAAAACGCTGGTTTGGTTGAACAAGATGCTACTTACTTGTCAAATGCCCGTCACATTTCCCTGATTGAAAAAGCAGTTGAAAGCCTACAAGCTGTTAATGAAGGTCTTAAACTGGGGATGCCAGTTGACTTGCTTCAAGTTGACTTAACTCGTACTTGGGAAATTCTCGGTGAAATCACTGGGGATGCGGCTCCTGATGAACTTATCACCCAACTCTTTAGCCAATTCTGTTTAGGAAAATAAGAAATCCATGATCGTTATTGCGGTCATGGATTTTATTGTCTTTATTAGTAATCTGGTCTTAAAACCCCTGTTACAGTTGCCTTAGTTGCTTCGTAGTCGCCATCTACGACAACCTTGATAATGCGTTTGGCATCTTCTTCTGGTGCTGGAACAAGAGGTAGACGAGTGGGTCCAGCTTCAAATCCCATATAGTTGAGAACGGCCTTAACTGGAGCAGGGCTTGGATAAGAGAAGAGGGCATTGACCTTAGGAATGAACTTGCGCTGAATAGCTGCGGCTTTCTTCATATCGCTTTCTGAAATGGCAGTGAACATCTCGTGCATTTCATCCCCATTTGTATGAGAGGCAACAGAAATAACCCCATCCGCACCAAGGTTCATGGCATGGAAAGCATCTCCATCCTCACCCGTATAAATCAAGAATTCTTCAGGCTTGTGCTCAATCAAGTAAGCCATATTAGCCAAGCTAGTACATTCTTTGACACCAATAATATTTGGATGGTCAGCCAAGCGAAGCATGGTTTCGGGAGTTAATTCGACAACCACACGACCTGGAATGTTATAGATAATAATTGGTAGGTCAGAAGCATCTGCAATGGCTTTAAAGTGCTGGTACATTCCTTCTTGCGAAGGTTTGTTGTAGTAAGGTACAATAGCAAGCCCAGCAGCAAAACCGCCAAATTCCGCTACTTCTTTGACAAACTCAATAGAGTCACGCGTATCATTGGTACCCACACCCGCAATCAAAGGAACGCGTCCATTGACAACCTTCTGTACAGCTGCAAATAGCTCCAATTCCTCATCGTGAGTCAAAGTTGGACTCTCAGCTGTCGTCCCTGCAAGGAGAATTCCGTCTGTATGATGCGTCAACAGATGCTCAATCAAGGCTGGAATAGCGTCAAAGTTGATGGAACCATCCTCGTGGAAGGGAGTAATAAAGGCTGTGATGATTTTACACTCTTTTAAATCTTGATAAGACATGAAAACACCTCTCTATTTCAAAGAAGGAGTTCATCTGAACTCCTAAATTATATGACTATTTTAATTCAAATTTCAATTCAGCTGTTGGACGAACCAATCCACGTTCGTGAAGAGTTTCTGCAATCTGAACTGAGTTCCAAGCAGCACCTTTGAGCAGGTTGTCTGAAACAACCCACATGTGGATTCCTTTTTCAGCATCCAAGTCTTTACGGATACGACCAACAAAGGTATCACGTGAACCCACTGCATTGATAGCTTGAGGATAAATTTGATGAGCTACATCATCCTCAAGAACAGCACCTGGGAAGGCTGCGATAGCTGCTTTTACTTCTTCGATTGGAGCCACTTCTTTTGTTTCGATGTAAACAGACTCAGAGTGAGCTGACAAGACTGGAATACGGACACATGTTGTAGATACTGCAATGCTGTCATCTTCCATAATTTTCTTAGTCTCCTTAGTCATCTTCATCTCTTCGTAAGTGTAATCATTGTCAGTGAAGACATCGATTTGTGGAAGAGCATTGAAGGCGATAGGATAATGTTTCTTGTCCCCACCTGAAGGCAAGATTTCCGCATGCAAATCACGTGGTTTCACACCATCATTCAAGACTTCACGAAGTTCACGTTGTGTTTCAAGAATTGCTCCCATACCAGCACCTGAAACTGCTTGATAAGTTGAAACAATGATACGGTCCAAGCCCCATTTTTGGCGAACTGGCTCAAGAGCTACCATCATTTGGATTGTTGAACAGTTAGGGCAGGCAATAATCCCGTTGTGGGCATCAAGTGCATGAGCATTGACCTCTGGAACAACCAAAGGAACATCTGGATTTTGACGGAAGTAAGATGTATTATCTACTACTACCGCACCAGCTTTAACTGCGTATGGTGCATATTTAGCTGATGTAGAACCACCTGCTGAAAAGAGAGCAATATCAACTCCTTCAAAAGCTGTTTCAGTTGTTTCTTCAATCGTAATATCTTGATCTTTAAACTTCAAAGTCTTGCCTGCTGAACGTGCAGAAGCAAGTAAACGAATTTTATCGATTGGAAGTGTTGATTCTTCCAACATTTTTATCATCTGAGCTCCGACAGCACCTGTCGCGCCGACTACAGCAACTGTATATCCCATAAATAACCTCTTTTGGAATTTTCTAAAAATTTCTATAATAGATGTATTATACTACTTTTTCCATGAATTGCAAAGCTTTTTCATCATTTTTTAGAAAATAAAAATCCCCAGTCGCTAGACTAGGGACTGAGAGGCATCTTCATGTGATGAGCAGGTTCACACAACTCATCAAGGTCCGCTCCTGCGTTATGACCTCCTTATGCTCAATAGTAGTCCGAAGACTACCTATCGACTCATCGCGTCTATTATATTACTAGAAATAAGTGGTTTTGTCAATAAGAAATTTTTGCAGGATGACTTTTATTATACAAAAGTCAGAATTTTTTCTCTTGAGCATAAGAAAAAACTCTTGTGCTCAAGAGTTTCCCTGTAAATATCATGCTAATTGCCGGGATTGAACCGGCGACCTCATCCTTACCATGGATGCGCTCTGCCAACTGAGCTAAATCAGCTTACTTAGAAAGTATACTATAGTTAGAAAATCTTGTCAAGTTTCCTTAGAAATTTTCCATAAGAAAAAGCCAGGTAAGAGCTACCTAGCTTATCTTCTTCTATTTGCTTAAATCAATTCGACGACCAATTTTACCAATGATAATCGCACCAATAATTAATGAAGCAAATTCACCAATCCCTGTTGTAAACCAAGTAAGGAAAAATGGTAATTCTGCTACAATATTTAACTCTGCAGCGATAGTAAACATGGAAATTGAAAAGAGGATTGAAAAGAAGAAATGATCTTTTCTAATTAATCCATTAAAGAGGTAATCTTTGCTGTATTTTGCAAAAAGCCAAACACCTAGACTAAGGAATACTAGGGTTGATCCACCACCAACAAAGACATCTAGCAGTCCGAAGCTAAAGAAATTAGCAATCATACAACCGATAGTAACTCCGATGATGTACTTAGGATTGTAAAAAGCCATAAAGTTCATCATTTCTGAAATACGGAACTGATAAGCACCATAACTAATGGCATTTAGGGGCGGTGTAACAGTCAAAACGACATAGATAGCAGCAACGATTGCAATATCTGCAACATCACGAATAGTTAATTTTTTCATTTTTTCTCCTTTGGCGGTTTCCCGCGTATAATATGCTTGGTGAAAGAAGCTAAGCACCAAGGGTTGCTTGAATCAACCTTACTAGTATAGCACAATAGCCTGCTTTATGCTATACTAAAAGCATGAAAAAACGCATTCAAAGTCTCTTCGTGAATGAGCTCTTAGCCTATCTTTTTTTTGGTATAGCTACTACTCTTGTTTCCATTCTATCTAGATTAGTCATTTATCAACTAACTCATAGAGAACTCCTTGCTACTGGACTAGCAAATAGTATCGGTATCCTGTTTGCATTTATTACAAATGATACAATCGTATTTAAACAAGATAGGCAGAATTGGCCAAACCGTTTAGTGAAATTTACTCTGGCACGTCTTTCTACTTTTCTTTTAGACTTGTTTTTAACTTTTCTCTTTGTAACTCAGTTTCCTAATATTATCGGGCAATTTGTAAATTATAATATTAATAAGGTTAATAGTGTTGAAACAGTTATTGCACAATTCTCAATAATTATCCTCAATTACATTTTTAGTAAGGTATTTATTTTTAAAAAATAAGAAAAATTTTAAACATATAGCTTGCAAGAATTTCTTAATTAATATATAATTAAGTGTAAAAATTTTTTGAAAGGAAATTATGAAAATGTTAAAAGATCTTAAAGCATTCTTGCTTCGTGGTAATGTTGTTGACCTTGCTGTCGGTGTGATCATTGCCACTGCTTTTGGTGCAATCGTTACATCACTTGTTAACGATATCATCACTCCACTTATTTTGAATCCAGCCTTGGAAGCTGCGAAAGTACAAAACATTGCTGAGCTTGCTTGGAATGGTGTTACATATGGTAAATTCTTGAGCGCTGTTATCAACTTCCTAGTTATCGGTACTGTTCTCTTCTTTGTAATCAAAGGTATTGAAAAAGCTCAAAGTCTTACTAAGAAAGAAGCTGCTGAGGAAGCTCCAGCTGGTCCAACTGAGTTGGAAGTACTTCAAGAAATCAAAGCCCTTCTTGAGAAAAAATAATCAATTAAAAGGATCTAGCACAAAGCTAAATCCTTTTTTCTTTACTCTTTTGGTAACTTACCTGCTTTTTCAAGCATTTTCTTAATAAGATAAGGCATCTTAACATTTTCCCGACCTTTTTTCTCAATCAGTTTTTTCACAAATTCCGGCATTTGTAAATCTTGAGATTCGGCCAAGATATTTTTAGTTTCATCCGAAGGAACTAACTCATCAAAGGTTTCTTCTTCTGGGAGAAATTCCTTAAATTCTTTGTCCTCATTAGCTCTGACTGCATTAACCAAGGCATCAATCAAACGTGAATCCGTATTTGGCATTGGTGGACGATGATAGTTCACCCCCAATTCCTGACACAAGTCATAACATTCCACATCGTTGTCAAACAAGACTTCAATGTGCTCACTGATAAAACTGATAGGAACAAAAATATAATGGTCTGGATGTTCTTTCTGTTCTCTGAGATACTCCAAGACATCAGGTTTAATCCATGGAATTCCGATATCACTTTCACTTTGCCAAGTGTTAGTATATTGCTCAGAACTCAAACCTAGTTTTTCAGCGACTAGCTTGCTATTTTCAAAAATTTGATCGATATAAGGATCTCCAAAATCCAAGGCAAAAATGGGCACACTGTGGGCTGAAAAGATGACTTTAAAGCTATCCTGCTTTACTTCTTCTTTTAAAATCTTAGCAATTTCATCTGCCCAATAGTTTAAGAGCGCTTCTTCTTGATACCAGTCCTTGATAACTAAAAATTTAATTTGTTTGCTTTCTAAAAATTTCTCGTATCCCATGACAGAGTAGAACGAATAATGAGGCTCCAAAATCAAGCAAATACACTGCTCGGTTCCGTCTGCTTCCATCTGACTTATCACATCTGGAATAAAGGGTCTAGAAAACTTATTAGCAAAATAAACACTATACTCATTCCCCAGCCTAGCTTCTACCAAAGCAACCTCTTCTCGGGTAATTTTTTGCAGAGGTGTGCCTCCAATTAGTACATAATTATCATAGAGTGTTTGAATCTCGTGGTCTTGAGGTCTCACTCCGCGACGAATATTTGTGAAAAAATCAGCTACACCTTCAAAGGTAATCTCTTCTGGCGAACCAAAGGTCATCATTAAAATTGCTTTTTTCATAACTGCTTCCTTGTGATATTTTTATCAAATTTATTTTATCATGAATCCACTGATAAGTAAACGCCAACATAGCGAATTTCCCTAACTTCTGTCTTTTGTTTTTCTCTTCTTTCTATGATACAATGGAAAAAATGAATTCAAAAGGAGTTTTTTATGACTTATCCCAATCTCTTGGACCGTTTCTTAACCTATGTTAAGGTCAACACGCGCTCTGATGAACACTCTACTACTACTCCAAGTACACAGAGTCAGGTTGACTTTGCGACAAATGTCCTAATTCCTGAAATGAAACGTGTTGGATTACAAAATGTTTATTATCTACCAAATGGTTTTGCTATTGGAACTTTGCCAGCCAACGATCCGTCTTTAACACGAAAAATTGGCTTCATCTCTCACATGGATACTGCTGATTTTAATGCCGAAGGAGTTAATCCTCAGGTGATTGAAAACTACGATGGTGGTTTGATTGAACTTGGAAATTCTGGTTTCAAACTCGATCCAGCAGACTTTAAGAGTCTTGAAAAATATCCAGGACAAACACTCATCACAACAGATGGAACAACCTTACTAGGAGCTGATGACAAGTCAGGTATTGCTGAAATTATGACAGCTATTGAATATCTGACTACTCATCCTGAAATCAAACACTGTGAGATTCGTGTTGGTTTTGGTCCAGATGAGGAAATCGGTGTTGGTGCTAATAAATTTGATGCAGAAGATTTTGATGTTGATTTTGCCTACACAGTTGATGGTGGGCCACTAGGTGAGCTTCAGTACGAGACATTCTCAGCAGCTGGAGCTGAATTGCATTTCCAAGGGCGCAATGTTCACCCTGGTACTGCCAAAGGTCAGATGGTCAACGCTCTTCAGCTAGCAATTGATTTTCATAATCAACTTCCAGAGAATGACCGACCTGAGTTAACTGATGGATACCAAGGTTTCTATCATCTTATGGATGTTGCTGGAAACGTTGAGGAGGCGCGTGCAAGCTACATCATTCGTGATTTTGAAAAAGATGCCTTTGAAGCGCGTAAAGCAGCTATGCAGTCTATCACTGATAAGATGAATCAAGAACTTGGTAGCGACCGTGTCACTCTAAACTTGACAGACCAGTACTACAATATGAAAGAAGTCATTGAAAAAGATATGACTCCAATTACCATTGCTAAATCTGTTATGGAAGATTTAGGTATCACTCCTATTATCGAACCAATTCGTGGAGGGACAGACGGCTCTAAGATTTCCTTTATGGGAATCCCAACTCCTAATATCTTTGCGGGAGGAGAAAATATGCATGGACGTTTTGAATACGTCAGCCTTCAGACTATGGAACGTGCAGTTGATACCATCATTGGTATCGTAGCTTATAAAGACTAAAAAGACGAGGTAGCTTAGCTACTTCGCCTTTCTTTTTATTCTGCTGGTTTTTCTTGATTTCCAGTACTTGTTGTAGATTCTGTTGTTTCCTTTTCTGAAGCTGGTTCGGCAGGTTTAGAATCTGTTGTGTTACTTTGTTTGTTTTCGTCGCTTGCAGTTTCACTATTTGATTCTGCAGTTGCTGATGTTTCAGTTTCGGGACTTGTCTTAGCACCATTTGACTCAGCATTTGTCGCTGGAGTTGCTTCTTCACTTACGCTTGATTTTGACTTGATTTCTTGATTCAAGACCAGAATAGCTTTTGTCAATTCAAGTAAAGCATCTTTATCTTTACTCTTAGCAGAAAGTTGATCTAGTAATGCATCTACTTTATCAAAGTCTGCATCAGAACCCTTATTGTTTTCTAAGTAAGCGTGAAGTGACATGAGGATATCGTAAAGTTTTTGATAGAGTACAAGTGTCTGAGGATCTTGCTCAGCATTTTCCTTTTCTTGTTGAAGGGCGCTAGCGATACGAGTCAAGACATCTTTTACCTGACTGTTTACTTCATCCAAGTCCGCATCAGCCTTGTTTGTGGCAGCTTTGAGATTTTCTACTTCTTCTGCCAAGGATTGTCTGATTCCTTCTTCTTGGATTTGTTCTAAGAGTTGATTTGCCTTGCTCAAGAGGCTTTCTACTTCTTCCTTGCTAACATGATTGACATGTTCTTCAGGCATAAAGTCTCCGTACAATTCTTTCAAGAAGCCATAAATAGCTGTCTTGGCAGTTTGGTTATCAACTTTTTCAGTATCTAGAACTGTCTGAGTCGATTTAGCAGTAGTTGGTTGAGCTTTCAAAGCTTCTTCCACTTCTTGTTTTGCCTGATAGATGCTTGGGAATAGTCTGTTCAATTCTGCTGCCTTAAGGAAAGATTGAGATTGATACAAGGTCCAAGTCAACTGAGCTACTTTGTTCCGAAGTTCATCATTTAAACGACCGTCATTTACGTGTTCGTAGAAATACTTGATGTATTCCACTGTTGTAACACCTGTTCGGTCATTAAAGTCTTGAAGAGCTTGAAGTTGTGATTCAACCGCTGCTAAACCAGCCTCATCTTTTGCCAATTTAGCTTCTTGAAGTCGAACAAGAAGGTCTTTCTTAGGAAGTCCATAAGAGTCTGTATCCAGTGTATTGATTTTATCAATCAAGGCTTGGTATTTCTTATCTAGAGCGCTTGTTTCAGTAGGTTTGACACTTTCATCAATATGGATATATTGCTTATCAAAGAGATCAAGGGTTGCAAGATAACCTGCTGTAGAGTTAGTTGCCAGTTTCTTCATGTTTTCAGTAAACTGACCTAAAGCTAACTCAATCTGTCTTTGTTCGATAGGCTTGTCTTTGTAGATACTTCTGCTATCAGCTAGAAGTTGATCCACTTTTTCCAAGACTGCCTTCTCATCAAAAGCTCCAGGTTGATAATTGGATTGTAGGGCTGGAATCTTGTTTTTCAAAGCCACTTCATATCCCTTAGTTTGAACCTTGATGTAGTGATTGTGGTCGCCATGAGGAATCACAAAACTACCATTTTCTACCTGTAAGCTATACGGAGACACGCCATCTCTCAAAGCAGTCGTGTAGAGTTCGTTTAGGAAATCAAGTTCTGGATTGCCAGTTTGGAGTGGCAAACGAACATGTTCCTTACGAACAGCATATGGGTGGATATGAGTTGGATCGTAGGCTTGGTCTGGATTTCCAAAGACAAAGAAGCCATTTGAAATTCTAATCGCTTCAAGTGGAACACCGTAGGTCTTAGAAATATAAGCAATCTTTTCTTCATCGCTAGCATCTCTTGAGAAAGACTCTACCGTTTTAGCAAGAGGTTTTACAGGCTCTGAATCATGATGTGTTTTCAAATGGTCTTGTGCACCCTTAATTTGCTCTGCTGTCAAATCTTTCTTGAAGAAATAATGATTGTGATCGCCGTGACTCATGACAAAACCTTGCTCATCCTCACTGATGACACGATCGGCATCAAAACCATGATCATGCTCTTCATCATGATGGTGTCCATGATGGTGTCCATGATGATCTTCATCGTGATCGTCATCATGAGCTGGATTTGGTTTTGCTGGATTTGCCCCTTGCAAGTGGTCTTGCGCTGCCTTAATTTGATCAGCAGTCAAATCCTTCTTGAAGAAGTAATGATTGTGGTCACCATGACTCATGACAAAGCCTTGTTCATCCTCACTGATGACACGATTAGCGTTAAAACCGTGATCATGGTCTTCATCATGATGGTGTCCATGATGATCTTCATCGTGATCGTCATCATGAGCTGGATTTGGTGTTGCTGTATTTGTCCCTTTCAAGTGGTCTTGCGCCGCCTTGATTTGATCAGCAGTCAAATCCTTCTTGAAGAAGTAATGATTATGGTCGCCGTGACTCATGATAAATCCCGCTTCATCTTCAGCAATAATACGATTGGCATCAAAGCCGTGCCCATCTTCTTCATGTTCCTCATGTGAAACACCAGGATTGACTGGAAGAGATGGCGAAGGTGTTGTTAGACCATTGTTTGGAAGAATCGGTTGACCAATTTGATTCGACTTAGGAATGTAATGGAAATGATCACCATGTCTTACAATATAAGCTGTAGCAGTTTCTTCGACAATATCTTTAGGATTAAAGATATAACCATCAGATGTTGAAGGAATTTCCTTATTTAACGTTGAAGAAGCATTATTCAATATAGATGGATTACTTGGAAGACTTGCTAGACTAGACGCTACTTCATGAGGCTTTTCATTTGTAGAAACTGTAGAACCAGTTCCACCGATAGGCACCATTCTAGCAATCTTTTCTTCTAAAGGAGAGAGCTTGCTGTAAGGAATAAAGTGATAATGGTCACCATGCGGAATCGCAACTCCATTTGGTGTACGACTGATAATCTTAGCAGGGTCAAAGACCAGACCATCTGATTCACTGTAACGTTTGTCGCTAGGTGAATCGTAGAGTTCTTTCAATAGACTTTGGAGATTTTCAACTTTGCTTTCTGGCTTGCTAGTTAATCCCTGCACTGTAGATTGAGTATTATTCTCACTAGCTGTTGAAGAATAGCTTAGCTGACTTGGTTGCGTATTTTTCCCAGCTAAATGAGCTTTAGCAGCAGCTAACTCACTAGCAGACAAATCACTTTTTGGAATATAGTGATAGTGACCTCCATGAGGAACGATATAAGCATCACCCGTATCTTCGATAATATCAGCTGGATTAAAGACATAACCATCATCTGTCGTATAGCGTCCCTGAGACCTTGCTACAGCAACATCAGAGCTGACCTTCTCATTATCTTTGACGTGTTCTTGTTTTTGACGATTGATTTCATCCTTAGTTCGAACATTATCAGCATGAGCTACATCTTTCAGATAGACATAATATTTTCCATCAACCTTGATGATATAACCACCCTTGACTTCATTGACAATATCAGCATCTTTAAGTTGATAGTGTGGGTCCTTCATCAAAAGTTCTTCACTAAAAAGGGCATCATAAGGAACTTTCCCATTATAGTAATGATAGTGATCACCGTGTGACATTACATAGCCCTGATCTGTAATTTTGATGACAATTTGCTCAGCCTGAATTCCTTCTTTCTGGCTAACCTGATCTGGTGTCAAGTTTTCACTTTTCTGACTTGACTGGCTACCATCCACATAAGAAACACGATTATTGTCTTTATTTTCCTGCGAGCGATGCTGGTTCAGTGCATATGCGCAAAGACTTAAGGATACGATAACAGCTGATCCAGCTGCTATATATTTTTTACTGAATTTCATAAATTCCTCATTTCAATAAATGATGAAGCTTTTTTTAACTTCTTTTTCTCGGTTAAACAGTTTTTCTAAACCGGTTATTTAACCGATTAATTAACCAGTAAATAGTTTACCTTTTTTAAGTTTATCTGTCAAGATTTTTATATCATTTTAAAAAATAAAAGCCAGTATTGCTACTGACTCTTACATCATTTTGATTTATAGTATAAAGTTTATACTGCTGGTTTCGTCGTAACTGACTCACTACCTTTTAACAAAGCAAGCAATTTTTCTGCTTCTGCCATAATGCCATTATTATCCATGGTTTGGAGACTCAAATTATTCCGTAAACCAGATAGGCTCTCTGTCACATTGTCTTTCAAACTAGCATCCGTTACTTTAGCAAGTAGAGCTTCTACTTCTTTGAGTTTGGTTTCTACTTTTTCGGTTTCTACTTGAGGTACTTCAGCTTCGTCTGTTGTATCTTTAGATACTTCTTCTGTCTCGTCTTCATCAGTGCTCGGTTTATAAAGATTATCTACTGAAGGATTTAAAGCAGCGTGATTCTCTTTTTCATCAGATTCAGGGCGAGTTGGCTCACTTACTTCATCATGTTCCTTATTTTCATTATGTTTACCGTCTTGGTCTGCCTTATTTTTACGAACATGGTCGCTGGCATTTCCCCAACCATTATCTGAGTGAGGACGTTCTTCAGGATGTTCAACATAATATTTTACAGTCGCAAAGAGATCCTCAAGGCTATAACCCTTAGGTGCTTCATAGAGTCCTTCGTCAAACCAACCAAATTTAATGTTATGGTAATGGTCGTAATGAGGTATAATTAAGCTACCATTTTTAACTTCAACAGTATGTTGTAGATTGTAAGGAATATGATCAAGTGGAACCTTCTTAGCTGCTTTCACTTTATTATAGATTGCTTCTACTCCTTTAGCATCAGTATTTCCTGAACCCTGATTATCTGTTGAAGGAGGCGTCAAACCTTTCTCTTTAGCATAAGCCTGAGCTGCCGTTCTTTCAGCTTCAGACAAACTATCTTTCTTAATCCAATGACTATGAGTCATATGTGGAGTTACATAAGCATCTCCCTCATCACTGGTAATATCACGAGTGTCAAAGATATAGCCATCTTCTGTTGTGTACTTGCCTGCTAATTTCGCTAATTTAATTTCATCGTCTGTATAAGCAATTTGAGCATTTGATTTACCAAGTCGCTCTGGATGAGTAATTGGTGCTAAGAATGCTAATAAATCATCTACCAATTTTCCTTTATTAGAAGATTCATCATTCAAGCGTTCTGCTAATTTGTCTAAAGCTTGAAAATCAGAAGTACGCCCCTTATTTTCAGACAAGACTTTATGAGCCTCGGCCAATAAATTATATGCTTTATCATAAAATTCTTGATCACGAGGAGCGACATTTTCTTTCTTAGCAACTAGATCGTGTGTTTCTTGAATTTTCTTAGACAAGAGATTTTCAATAGCATCAATCTTATCCTTGGCCAAATCTTTAGCAAGAACATAACGACTAACGCCCTTATCCTCTATAATATATCCGTCTCCAACTTTTCTAACAACCTGGTTGACATCAAATTCAGTCGGTTTATTTTCCGCTGACGCTTGAGGTTTGGTAGTAGGCGCTGGCTTCAGTGGAGTGACGCTTGGCAAGACACTGCCATTTTGTCCCTTGACAGCTATCATACGAGCCAATTTTTCTTCCAGCGGTGACATTTGTGAATAAGGGATAAAGTGATAATGGTCTCCGTGAGGCACTGCGACACCATTAGCTGTACGTTTGATGATTTGTGCCGGATCAAAGACTAAGCCATCTGATTCAACATGACGTTCTGACAAAGGTTTGGCATACAATTCACTTAAAAGTGTTGGGATATCTTTACCTTGATTTTGATGATATGTTGGGGTGACAGTCAGGTTTGGAGTCTCTGTCAAACTTGGTTGGGCTGGTTTAGCATTATCACTACTTGGTTTACTTGAACTTGTGGCAGAATGTGAGCCCTGCTTCCCATTCCAATAGGCTTGGGCTGCAGCCAATTCTCCTGCTGACAAATCACTCTTCGGAATATAGTGGAAATGATTGCCGTGCGGTACAACAAAAGCGTCACCTGTATCTTCAATCACGTCTGTCGGACTAAAGACATATCCATCATCCGTTGTATAGGCACCTCCAGTTCCTCGATTCGGTGCCGGCGTATTGAGATTAAAGTTTGGTTTAATGGTTGAACTTGGTGTTGAACTTGTTTTCTCAGGGCTACTTGGCTTCGTATTATCAGCATGACTTTGAATTGGCTGACCTCCAATTGGTAGATTTCGAGCCAATTTTTCTTCCAAAGCAGACATTTGTGAGTAAGGAATGAAATGGAAATGATCTCCGTGAGGAACTGCGACCCCATTGGCAGTACGTTTTGTAATCTGTGCTGGGTCAAATACTAATCCATCAGACTCCACATGACGTTGGCTAAGTGGCAAAGCGTACAATTCTTGAAGAAGACTAGCTAAATCCTCATTTGGGCTCTCCAGAGCTGTAGCAGGATTTTGAGGTGTCTCAGATTGACTCGTTCTCACACTAGATCTTGTTTCTCCCCTGCTAGAACGATATTCAACCGTACTTAATTGACCGCCTTTTCCAGATAAGAAGGCTTGGGCAGCAGCTAATTCACTGGCAGACAAATCACTCTTCGGAATATAGTGGAAGTGATTGCCATGAGGAACGATATAGGCATCACCCGTATCCTCAATGATATCAGATGCATTGAAGATATACCCATCATCCGTTGTATAGCGTCCCTGAGCTCTGGCAGCAACTACTGCTTGATCGTTAGAACTGCCTCCATGATTACTACTATGTTCCTGCTTCTGACGTTTAATCTCTTCTTTTGTCCGAATATTGTCCGCATGGGCGGCATCCTTGAGGTAAACATAGTATTTCCCGTCTACCTTAATCACATAACCACCCTTGATTTCATTGACAATGTCTGAATCCTTCAACTGATAATTCGGATCTTTCATCAGCAGTTCTTCACTGATGATAGCGTCATAAGGAACCTTGCCATTATAGTAATGATAATGATCTCCATGAGAGGTCACATAACCTTGATCCGTAATCTTGATAACAATTTGTTCGGCGTTAATTCCCTCTCTCTTACTAACTTCATCTGGTGTCAAGTTCTCTGCCTTTTGACCAGCCTGATCACCATCTATATAAGCTACTCGATTAGAATCTTTCTTAACTTGACCAGCTTGGTAACGACCAAGTTCATAGGAACAAACACTTAGGGCAAGAACTGCCACTGAACCCGCTACATATTTTTTATTGATTTTCATTCTTTCCTCATTTCAATTCTTCTGCTAAAACACTCATATTTTCTTCAAGATTTTCGAGATAAGTCTTGTCATTTTGTGGGTCTGCCTCTAAAGGATTCAGAGTTTTAAGCCCCACACCTGTTGATTTGACAAGAGTTTCAGCTACTTTTGAAGAAGCGTTACTTTCTGTAAAAATCGTTTTAACCTTATAGGTTTTAACAAATTCCTGAATTTCTGTTAGTTGTCTTGGACTTGGTTCCTGTTCAGGAGAGATACCAGCGATTCCAAGTTGATTGAGTCCAAATCTCTTAGCTAGATAAGAAAAGGCTGTATGTTGTGTTACAAATGTCTTCTGACTCGCTTTTTCAAATTTAGGCTGGAATTTCTGAGTTAATTCTTGAGCTTTTTTGATAAAGGCTTGCGCATTTTTTTGATAAGTTTCTTTATGCTCACTATCCACCTCTGAAAGTTTATCAGCAATAATTTGGGCTTCTTCTCCAGCTTTTTCAGGATCTAGCCAAGTATGAGGATCATAGAGCGTTTTTTCATCAACTCCATCCCCTGCTTCCACATCTTCTAGCCCTGGGACACGGTCTAAAGTCATTCCCTCTGAAGCCTCTAAAACCTTCACTTTAGATTTTTTTAGATTGGGATCCAGACTTCCTGCCCAAGATTCAAGCGTATGCGAATGGTAAACAAAGACATCTGCATCATAGATGGCTGCGATATCATTTGCAGAAGGTTCAAAGGAGTGAATCCCACTACTTGACTGAATCATCCTAACATCATTCAAGTCACCAGATACTTCCTTGACCATAGCATAGATAGGATAAAAACTAGTTACAATTTTCATCCCTTTACCTAACTGGCTTTCCTTTTGACCACAAGCACCTAAACACAAAAGAAAGATACTTAACAATACTAAAAATAAACTTTTTTTCTTCATAGATAACTCCTTAACTATTTAATTAACTGGTAAACATTCTACTCCTAAAAATTTAATCTGTCAAGCTATTTTTAGAAAAAAATTGAAATTTCTTTCACATATAAAAATCTGCTGAGTTTCAATAACTCAACAGATTCTCACTTTATATACTCAATGAAAATCAAAGAGCAAATTAGGAAGCTAGCCGTAGGTTGCTCAAAACACTGTTTTGAGGTTGTAGATAAGACTGACGAAGTCAGTCACATATATACGGCAAGGCGAAGCTGACGTGGTTTGAAGAGATTTTCTAAGAGTATTATTCTTCTATGGTAGAATGCTTATAGCCATAAGTAAAGTAAATGATACTTCCTACTAACAATGCAACTAGGAAAGCAATCCAAGTTTCCATATTATACTGCAACATAAAGGATAGACAAATGATGATTGATAAAATTGGTAATAAGGGTACCAGTGGTGTTTTAAATTCTCCTGCTTTGGGCATTCCTTTTTCTTTCCGTAAGCGAATCAGACCATAAGCCAGCATGATCAAGTAGGCCAAGGTACAAATATTTAAGAAGGCTGCGATACTAGCAAGAGGGAACATTCCTGCTGCTACTGCTGAAGCTAGACCTGTCAAGATAGTAGCATTTTTGGGTACCTTGCTTGTTTTGGTCAGTTCTTTAAAGGTAGCAGGCATCAAGCCGTCACGCGCTAAACTGTAAATCATACGCGAGAGGGCATAGGTCATCGAGATACAAACCGTAATCAAGGTCAAGATAGCCACTAATGACACATAATTAGCTGCCCAACTAATCCCAACGCTACGAAGGGCAAAGGCAACGGCATCGTCGACATTTAGATGACTATAGTGAACCACACCAGTCAAAACAAGAGTCACCAAGGCATAAAGAATGGTTACGATAGAAAGCGATAAGACAATCCCTCTAGGAATATTTTTTTGAGGAGTCTTGACTTCATCTACAGCCATAGAGATGGATTCAAAGCCCAAAAAACCAAAGAACATCAAGGACGCACCAGCCATAATACCAGTACTGGCACCATAGATTTGTCCAAAACCATAGGGAGCAAAATTGCTCCAATTATCAAGTTTAATATGCCAAATTCCTACTAAAACAAAGAGAGCTAAAGCGGAAAATTTCAAAATCACTAGAATAGAATTAAAGCGTAAGGCTGCCTTGGCATTTAGTAAAACAAGCGAAGTAACTAGAACCAAGACAAGAATAGGCAATAAATCAACAAATGTCCCTGCTTGAGGATTAAAGGTACCATTTAAAGCCTGAGGAAGGGCTATCCCGTATTGAGAGAGCAACCCTTTAAAATAAGCTGCCCACCCCGAAGCCACGCCTGATATGGCTGTCATGAACTCCATCATGGTTAACCAACCTGCCAACCAGGCTGGGAATTCTCCTAAAATAGCATAGAGATAACTGTAGGCACCACCTGTAGCAGGTACTCGTGAAGCAAATTCTGCAAAAAAGAGAGCTGATAATCCCACACATAAGGCAGAAATGACAATTGAAATCACTAGGGCTGGACCAGCAAGTGTTGCAGCTGCAGTACCAGTAATTGTAAAGACGCCTGTCCCTACCATGGCTCCGATACCCAGCAAAATCAAATCCCATAACTTCAAATGCCTGTGCATCTCTGTTTTATCCAAACTAACATTCTTTGTTCTAAATATATTCATCTTTGACTCCAAAATAAAATGATGATTCTATTTTACCATAAATATAGGATATTTGTGAATATTTATAAAATGTTTTCCTAAAAAAATCTGACTACTCTCTTGTAATCAGATTTTTATCTATTCTAGTTCATTTCTTTAAAGGCTGCTTCTGCATCCGCATTGCTGATAACACCAAATTGAATCTTCCCAATCTTTCCTTGACTGTCAATCAGGTATTCTGTAGGAATGCTTCGAATTTGATAAGCTTGGAATGTGGTTGCTTTTGTGTCATAAAGAACTGGGATATCCTTATAACCTTGATCTTGGAACCATTGTGGGAATTGCTCGACAGTTTTTTCACCTTGAATTCCTGGTGCAATGACACTAAGAATTTCAAAATCACGATCTGGTTTCGCCGCTAATTCCATCAACTCAGGCATACTTTTCTTACATGGACCACACCATGAAGCCCAAAACTTCAAGTAGACTTTTTTCCCCTTATAATCAGATAACTTAACTTCTTTACCATCCATAGATTGTAAGGTGAAGTCTGGCGCATCTTTTCCAACAGCAATTTGTTGTACAGTCGTTTGTTGCTGTTGTTTTGGGGATTGTTGTGGAGCTTGAGTCTTTTTAGTCTCTTCCTCACCACAGGCTATCAATACGACTAATGACAAGAGGCTTAAGGCAGCAAACATTACTTTTTTCATCTTTTTCTCCTTTATTCAAAAATTCCAGCTAGAACATTTACTTGTCCTAATAGTAACAAAATTCCCATTAAAATAATGAGGAAACCACCAATTTTCTTCAGTAGCATCATATGACGTTTAATTTTACTAAAATAAGGCATTACTACACCTGAAGCTAGAGCCAAAAGCAAGAAAGGAATTGCCATCCCCAGAGTGTAAATCAAGGTATAGATTGCACCTTGCCAAGCGCCATTTCCTCCAGAAGCCGCAAGCGCTAAAACAGAACTCAAAACAGGACCAATACAAGGCGTCCAACCAAAGCTAAAGGTAATACCGAGTAAAAAGGCCGACCAATAACGATTGGCTTCTGATTTCTTAAAAGTAAAGCTTTTTTGAACCTCTAATTTCTTAAAATGAAAAATTTCCATCTGGTGAAGACCTAAAATGATAATAATTGTTCCCATGGTATAGCGAAACCAATTGGCATAGAGAATATTCCCAAAGTAACCAGCACCAAATCCTAGAATAAAGAAAATGAGTGAAATGCCTACGATAAAGCAAAGCGTTCGAATCAAGCCGGACCACGCAACTTTTCTCCCAAACAAAGAAAAACTTTTTGCACTTTCCTGATCATCCAGCAAAATTCCAGTATAAACAGGTAACAGAGGAAAAATGCAAGGGGAAAAGAAGGACAAGATCCCTGCTAAAAAAACGGAGATTGAAAATACTATCGTTTCCAATAAAAAACCAACTTTCTTAATAATTCTAATCCTATTTTACTATAATCAATTTCATTTGTATGATTTCTGCTACGCAATTTGAATTAGTCTGTACTTGAAATATTTTCCGGTACTAGTTCATTCAGATTCTGGCCCTTTTTTGCCTCCTATACACAAAAAAAGCCTACTGCCCAAGCTAGAAAGCTTGATACAATAGGCTTTTGGAAGGTTGATTATTTAACAGCGTCTTTAAGAGCTTTACCAGCTTTGAATGCTGGAACTTTAGAAGCTGCAATTTTGATTTCTTTACCAGTTTGTGGGTTGCGACCTTTACGTGCAGCACGCTCACGAACTTCAAAGTTACCAAAACCAATCAATTGAACTTTTTCACCAGCTGCAAGGTACTCAGTTACTGCTGCGAATACAGCTTCAACTGCTGCTGCTGAGTCTTTCTTAGTCAATTCTGTAGCTTCTGCTACTTTAGCGATCAAATCTTGTTTGTTTGCCATGTTAATGATTCCTCCAATTTTATTTCTAATTAACAAATATAATCATATCCTAAAATCCCTTTTAGGTCAAGTTAAAAACGCTATTTCTTCCCATTTTATTTATTTTTTTAGGAGTTGTAACGTACTAAAACAGCCCAAGCATTCTCACCCGTGTGAGTTTGAATAATAGAGCCCGTTTCCAAAACTGAAATAGGCTTTTCAACATAAGCTTGTAAGCTTTCTTTCATCTCTTTTGCCCAATCAGCACTACCAGAATATGAAATTCCAATCTCTGCTACAGAACGTTCAGAGAGCGATGTTATCAGTTCATCCAACCATTTTTTAAAAGTTTTAGCTCCACGACCTTTAACTATTGGCTGCAATTCATGGTCCTTCATCTGCATGACAACACGTATATTGAGAAGTGAGCTCAACAATCCAGTTACACGCCCAATTCGTCCACCTTTAACAAGGTTTTCCAAAGTCGAAACGCCAATATAGAGTTCTGTGTGGTTTTTAACCTCTTCTACATGAGATAAGATTTCCTCCAACTCTTTACCTTCTTGCGCTAATTTTGCAGCCTCAACAACTTGGAATTTCAAGGCTTGGTCAGTGAAGGAACTATCAATAACTGTTACATCGGCAGTAGATAAGCTAGCACCTTGACGTGCCGCTTCTACAGTGCCAGAAAGGGCGTGAGACATATGAATAGCAAGAATCTGGCTACCATCTTTGCATAGGTCTTCAAAAACTTCAGCAAAGACACCTACAGGTGGCTGACTTGTTTTTGGAAGATTCTTACTTTCTTGCATCAACTGAAGAAATTTACCTTCTTCTTTCAAATCCGCATCAGAATAGACAACATTATCAATCATTACAGATAACGGAACAACAGTGATATCTAATTGTTTTACTAGTTCAGGTTCAATAGTAACAGATGAATCGGTTACAATCTTAATTTTTGTCATAGTATCAATCTTTCTATTTTAGGATTCAGATTGGTTTTCTTACTTTTAATTATATCAAAAAAAGATTAAAAATCCTAATGGAGTCATTCAAATTTTCCTTAAAAATTTGATATAATCTACTTATAAGAAAAGAGGTCCCTATGATTAAAAAAATTTATCCCATTTTAACCATTTTACTAGGTGCTGCTATCTATGCTTTTGGTCTAACTTATTTTGTAGTTCCTCATCATCTCTTTGAGGGAGGGGCGACAGGTATTACCCTCATCACCTTTTATCTTTTTAAAATCCCTGTTTCTCTCATGAACCTGCTGATTAATATTCCCCTTTTCATCCTAGCTTGGAAGATTTTTGGAGCAAAGTCCCTCTATTCTAGTTTACTAGGAACCTTATCCTTGTCCGCCTGGTTGGCCTTTTTTGAACGTATTCCCCTTCATATTGATCTTCAAGGTGATTTACTAATCACTGCCCTTATAGCTGGGATTCTATTGGGAATTGGTCTTGGAATTATCTTTAATGCTGGAGGTACAACTGGTGGTACTGATATTGTAGCTCGTATTCTCAACAAGTACACTCATATATCAATGGGAAAACTGCTCTTTATCTTAGATTTTTGTATTCTCATGCTCATTCTCCTAATCTTCAAGGACTTGAGATTGGTTTCCTACACGCTCTTATTTGATTTTATCGTTTCGCGTGTCATTGATTTGATTGGCGAAGGTGGCTACGCAGGTAAAGGATTTATGATTATTACCAAACGTCCTGACCAACTTGCTAAGGCGATTAATGATGACCTAGGTAGAGGCGTTACTTTCATCTCAGGTCAAGGTTATTATAGTCAAGAAGATTTAAAAATCATTTACTGTATTGTCGGAAGAAATGAAATTGTGAAAATGAAGGAAATGATTCATCGAATTGATCCTCAAGCCTTTATAACTATTACAGAAGCTCACGAAATCCTTGGAGAAGGATTTACCTTTGAAAAAGAATAAAAAGAGGTCTTGTAGTGACCTCAAAAGTTAGACTACATCATCTATCTTTTGGGTTACAGACAACCTCTTTTTTAATTACCCAAACTCTTAAGACCAATTTCGAGCTACTTCTTCATCAGCCTTTAACTGATCCACTAATTGGTCAACTGAGTCAAATTTGGTCATATCTCGAATACGATCAAGCCAATAAACCATGACGGTTTCCCCATAAATATCTTGATTAAAATCAAAAATATTGACTTCAAAACGTGCTTCTTCTCCATCAAAGGTCACATTTTTTCCAACACTAGCCATAGCGCGATACTTCTGTCTTTGAATCTCAACATCAACAACATAAACACCATCTGCTGGCATATAAGTACGGTCTAAAAGTACCAAATTAGCTGTTGGATAACCAATCGTACGACCACGAGCGTTACCATGAACCACCATACCTCTGGATGGAAGCGGTGCCCCCAAAAGTTCTCCTGCTTCTTTCACATTGCCATATAAAATAGCTTGACGGATACGAGTTGAACTAATCTTTCCTTTCTCATCTTCTACAGGTGGGACAATGATAACTTCTCCATCAAAGTAATTCTTTAAATCTTCTGCCGTTTTTTTGTCAGAACCAAATGTATAATCAAAACCTGCAACAATAATTTTGGCATTCATAGCCTTGATATAAGTCGCAAAAAATTCTTCTGCTGTGAGACTAGCAAATTTGCTACTAAAATCAAGGAGATACAATTCTTCTACACCTTCACGCTTTAATTTTCTCTCACGTTCAGCAGGGTTCAAAATATGCAAAAACAAATCCGGATGATAAGGCTCTAAAGCAATCTTTGGAGATTCATTAAACGTCATAACTACGATAGGCAATAAATCCTTTCTCGCAGCCTTATTGGCAACACGAAATAGTTCTTGATGTCCCTTATGTATACCATCAAAATAGCCGAGAACAACGACCGAATCGGATGGTGTGCCAATATCTTTTTGATTTTTTATAGGAATAGTAATAATCATAAAATAATTATATCATAGTGATAGCTATTTCTGGAACAGAAAATCTGAAATGTCGTTTTTTTAACCTGAAGTGTACAATTTTAGAAGAATTATGTTTTTACAATCAGAAAAACACATCATATCAGCTGCTTAAAACTTGATACAATGCGTTTTTTATGAAAAGATTTAATGGGTTTTCTAACAAAATGAATTTCCAGCAGTATTTCCACTTTCTATTAATAAGTTCCTTCTTCACCTTGACTAGTCAAGATAACAGGACCATCTTTCGTAATCACGAATTGGTGTTCATATTGACAAGATAGGCCACCGTCAATGGTCTTATGCGCCCAACCGGTCTTCATATCTGTATCGATTTCCCAGTCACCTGTATTGATCATTGGTTCAATAGTCAAGACCATTCCTTCACGGAGACGAAGCCCACGACCTGCAATACCATAGTTAGGAACCATTGGTTCTTCATGCATAGTTGGGCCAACACCATGACCAACCAAATCACGCACTACACCGTAACCACGACTTTCAGCGTATTCTTGAATGGCTGCACCAATATCACCAATACGGTTCCCAACAACAGCTTGCTCAATCCCCTTATACATGGCTTCTTTAGTTACATCCATCAGATTTTTCACTTCTTCGGACGGTGTACCAACAGCATAAGCCCAACAAGAGTCTGCTAGGCCACCAGAATAGCTCTGAGTGTATTTTTTCATTTGTTCAACATTGTTGAAGTTTAATTTTGAGACATTCAGGTCAGATTTCGCAATTGGACCTCCCAAAACCATATCAACTTTGAGCAAATCACCATCTTTCAAGATATAGTGACGAGGGAAAGCATGAGCCACTTCATCATTAAGAGAGCAACAGGTAGCATAAGGATAGTCCATCATGGTACCATCAACCCCAATCTGAAGTGGAAGGAAATTTTCTTCCTTGCAACGACGTCGGACATACTCTTCAACTTCCCACATATCTACGCCAGGCTTAATCAAATCACGCAAGCCAATATGGATACTTGCTAAAAAATCACCGGCCTTATCCATAGCTTCGATTTCACGAGCTGATTTTAATGTTATCATTTTTTCTCCTAGTTTCTAATTAATTTTAACGGTTATATTAGCTTTTGAAACAATCTGATGACCATGATAAATATCGTAGTCAATAATAGCTGATCGTCTAGTATGATGGATAATGCGTGCTTGAATGCGTAGTGTATCATCAATCTGAACAGCCTGCAAAAAGTAGATCAGCATCTGCTCAATAATAAGATTACGACCACTATTAACAACTAAATCTTGGGTCATGTGGGTCAGAATTTCTGCCAATACACCATTAGCCAAAACTCCGTTTTTCTCAAGCATAAAGGGTTCCACTGTAATCACTACTTCATCATGGTGATAAGAAAGTTTTTGACCAATCTGCTCAGAAAAAGTCGGTAGAGCAGAAACTTGGGAACGACTCATCTTCTCCATGACATCTCGTCGTGTTACAACTCCAAGCAAGGTTTGATTATTCCGAACAACCGGTACCATTTCAAAGTCTTCTGCAATCATCCGTTGACTCACATTGGCAATATTTGTCGATAATCCAACCAAAAATAGACTACGAGACATGACCTTATCAATTGTAGTACTTGGTGACTTATCACCAGCATCTCTCATAGTAACAACCCCAACAACGACCTGATGTTGATTAATAACAGGGAAACGGCTGCTACGATTCTTACGAACCAAGTCCAAATAATCTTTGACTGTGTCTGTTTCCCTCAGAAAACCATACTCATGACTTGGGCGATAAAGTTTCTCAACTGTCAGAATATCAGTCTTGATTTGTACATTTGACAGGGCTTTATTGATCATGGTCGCAATGGTAAAAGTATCATTCTTGCTTCTCAGAACAGGAATCCCTTTTTGATTGGCCAGTTTAAGCACATCATCATGAACCTGAAATCCACCTGTAACCAGAACTGCATTTTCATTTTCCAGCGCTAATAATTGAATACGAGTCCGGTCGCCAACAATCAAGAGTCCCCCATCATGAAGGTAAGATAAAATATTTTGCTCAGTCATGGCACCGATTGAAAACTTACTAAATTCTCTCTCTAAACCTTCTTGTCCAGCCAGAACCTCAGAAGAGGTCACTTCAGCAATTTCAGCAAAAGTTAATCTCTCTATAGCAACTTTCTGAGATTTAACACGGATAGTACCACTTCTTGGGCGAGTCTCTACAATTCCACGGTTTTCAGCTTCTTTTATGGCCCGATAGGCCGTTCCATCACTGACTCCTAGATGGTTGGAAATGCTTCGAACACTGACCCTTTTACCAACCGGTAATTCTTCCAAATAACTTAGAATTTCTTGGTGTTTACTCATTAATTTCTCCCTTTACAAAGCGAAACTCAAGATAATCCCGCATTTTTCTTGTGTAGCGATCACTTCCTTTAAACTGACGGAACAATCGAAATCCAGACTTAAGAGCAACTTTTTGGCTTGCTTCATTTTCAAGGTGAGTAATGATGGATAATTGTTTTAAACCAAATTCCTCAAAAGAAAGCTGACAAAGTTTTTTAGCAACTTCTGTCATAAAACCTTGAGACCAAACATCTTTTCTCAAAAAATAACCAAGTTCTGCTTCTTTTTTAATTTCATCTAGCTTTTCAAACTTAATTGAACCAATCATTTTTTCAGTTTTCTTGTCACAAATAGCCCATACACCTAAAGGAGCCTTCATAAAATAATTGGCCAGTGCATATTGACTCTCTTCCAAACTAGCTTGACTTGGAAAAATGAATTGTAAATTTTCTGGATTTGAAGCTATCTCATGGAAGTCCTGACTATCACTAAAAAAGAAAGGACGCAAATACAAGCGATCCGTTTCAAAAAAAGAAAACATTGCTAATTTGGTCCAAATATTCATAAACACCTCTACGGTTTATTCTTCAACAAGTGTAATATCCGCTCCTAGATTACGTAATTTTTCAATAATATCTGAATAACCACGTAAGATGAACTCAATATTTGTAATTTCAGTTTTACCTTCAGCCATCAAACCAGCAATGACAAGTGCGGCCCCAGCTCTAAGGTCAGTAGCTTTTACATTTGCTCCACGTAAACTACGTCCACCGGTATATAAGATATGGTCATTTGTAGTCGTAATATCTGCATCCATCTTTGCTAGTTCATAAACATGATTTACTCGTTTTTCATAAATGGTATCAATAATGGTACCACGCCCCTCTGCTGTTAACAAGAGAGGAGTAATTGGTTGTTGTAAGTCAGTAGCAAAGCCTGGGTAAGGAGCTGTCTTAATATTGATTGCTTTCAAATTAGACTGTTCTTCGACAAAAATACTGTCTTCAGATACAGTCATTCTCACTCCCATTTCTTCCAACTTAGCGATGAATCCCTCTAAGTGTTCATAAAGAACATTATTAATACGAATTCCCTTACCAACTGCAGCAGCTAAAGAAATATATGTTCCTGCTTCAATACGGTCTGGAATCACCTGATGACGCGTTCCATGTAATCTGTCAACACCATCAATAATGATGATATTGGTTCCAGCACCACGGATATGGGCACCCATATTATTCAATAGAGTAGCAACGTCAATAATCTCAGGTTCACGGGCTGCATTTTCAATAATAGTACGACCATTTGCTTTAACCGCAGCAATCATCGTATTGATCGTCGCACCCACACTAACCGTATCCATGTAGATACTTGCGCCGTGAAGTCCTGTATCTTTGGCAGATAACTTCATGTTATCTCCCTCGTAGCTAACAGTTGCTCCCATAGCTTCAAAAGCCTTAAGGTGTAAGTCAATAGGGCGAGGTCCCAAATCACATCCACCAGGTAAACCAACAGTAGCTTCACCAAAGCGACCTAAAAGACTTCCATAAAAATAATAAGATGCACGAAGACTATTGATTTTCCCATAAGGCATTGGAATATTTTGAACACCTCTTGGATCAATCTCTAACACATCGTCATAACGCTTAACAGTAGCCCCCATTAACTCCATAATTTCGACAAGACTAGCAACATCGGAAATATCTGGAACACAATCCAAAGTCACCACATCATCTGCCAAAATAATAGCTGGAATCAAAGCTACTACACTATTTTTTGCGCCACTAATGGTAATCTCACCTTGCAGAGGCAAGCCACCATTGATAACAATTTTTCTCATTTTAAATTTTTTATACTCTTTCAAAATTTCTAAAAAGGTCCTACGTTAAAGTATATCATAAATTCACCCTTTTTTCCATCATTTTCAATTATATTAGCTGAATCGTATTTATTAGTAAATGAGCTGTCTTGAAATGTTTTGCCCCCTAAATACAAAAATAGCCCTTCGGATAAAATCCGAGGGGCTAGAAACGTTGTCAAATCAACGGCCGAACTTTTGAATTTCATGGTTCGGGATAAAATAGTTCACTGAACTATTTTATTTTTTAAGGTTGTAGAATGATTTCAATCCACGGTATTCAGCTACTTCACCAAGTTGGTCTTCGATGCGAAGCAATTGGTTGTATTTAGCGATACGGTCTGTACGTGAAAGTGAACCAGTCTTGATTTGTCCTGCGTTAGTTGCAACTGCGATGTCAGCGATTGTTGAATCTTCAGTTTCACCTGAACGGTGTGATACAACTGCAGTGTAACCAGCTTCTTTAGCCATTTCGATAGCTTCAAAAGTTTCAGTAAGAGTACCGATTTGGTTAACTTTGATAAGGATTGAGTTAGCAGCACCTTCTTGGATACCACGTGCAAGGTAGTCAGTGTTTGTTACGAAGAAGTCGTCACCAACAAGTTGTACTTTCTTACCAAGACGTTCAGTAAGAGCTTTCCAACCATCCCAGTCGTTTTCATCCATACCATCTTCGATAGTGATGATTGGATATTTGTTAACCAATTCTTCAAGGTAGTCGATTTGTTCTGCAGATGTACGAACAGCAGCGCCTTCACCTTCAAATTTAGTGTAGTCGTAAACTTTACGTTCTTTATCGTAGAATTCTGATGAAGCACAGTCAAATCCGATAAATACGTCTTTACCTGGAACATATCCAGCAGCTTCGATCGCAGCAAGGATAGTTTCAACACCGTCTTCAGTTCCTTCGAAACGAGGAGCGAATCCACCTTCGTCACCTACGGCAGTTTCCAAACCACGTGATTTAAGGATTTTCTTAAGAGCGTGGAAGATTTCAGCACCGTAACGAAGAGCTTCTTTAAATGTTGGCGCACCAACTGGCAAGATCATGAACTCTTGGAAAGCGATTGGAGCGTCAGAGTGAGAACCACCGTTGATGATGTTCATCATTGGAGTTGGAAGAACTTTAGTGTTGAATCCACCAAGGTAGCTGTAAAGTGGGATTTCAAGGTAGTCAGCAGCAGCACGAGCAACAGCGATAGACACACCAAGGATTGCGTTTGCACCCAATTTACCTTTGTTAGGAGTACCGTCAAGAGCGATCATAGCACGGTCGATAGCTTGTTGATCACGTACATCGTAGCCGATGATTGCTTCAGCAATGATGTTGTTTACGTTGTCAACAGCTTTTTGTGTACCAAGACCACCGTAACGAGATTTGTCACCGTCGCGAAGTTCAACTGCTTCGTGTTCACCAGTAGAAGCTCCTGATGGAACCATACCACGTCCGAAAGCACCTGATTCAGTGTAAACTTCTACTTCAAGTGTTGGGTTACCGCGTGAGTCTAGGACTTCGCGAGCGTAAACATCAGTAATAATTGACATTTTTTACTCTCCTTATGAGTTAAATTTTTTACACCTCTATAATACCTTAAAAGCCCTCCTTTTTCAAGAAAAAACGTTATCTTTGTGCAAATTTTCCTTAACTTTATAAAGTAATCGCTTTCTTTTGTCTGTTTTATTCTAACTTTTATGATATACTGTTTTTATGACAGATTTATCAAAACAATTACTTGAAAAAGCTCATGGTGGCCCAAAATTAAATCCAGATGAGCAAAGACGCTATCTTGGCACTTTTGAGGAAAGAGTTCTTGGATATGCAGATATTGACACAGCAAATAGCCCTCAGCTAGAAAAAGGCTTTTTATCTATTTTAGAAAACCTTCAGGAAAAAGCAGAGCCACTATTTGTGAAGATTTCACCAAATATCGAATTTGACAAGCAAGTTTTCTACTTAAAAGAAGCTAAAGAAACTGATAGTCAAGCTACCATTATATCTGAAGAGCATACTTCTTCTCCTTTTGGCCTGATTATCCACACCAATGCACCAGTACAAGTAGAAGAAAAGGACCTTCGACTTGCTTTTGCAAAACTTTGGGAAGTTAAAGAGGAAGAACCATCCAAAGCATCCTTATGGAAAAAATGGTTTGGCTAAATCTTGCGCATATTTAATAAGTTCCCGATATTGGCTGCCGTGCGTTCCAGATAGAGACTGGCATTTTTCAAACTATCTTCTAAAGGTTCGCTTTTCTCTAAAATAGAAAAGGCAGCTTGGATATTTTCAAATGGTAGGGAAGGTAAATCTTCAGCAAGACTACCACAAATAGCAATGACAGGAACTCCGACAGGGGTTCTTTTTGCTACGCCTATCGGCGCTTTACCTGCTAGGCTTTGACGATCTAGCCTTCCTTCTCCTACAACAACCAAGTCAGCATGTGAAATTTTCTTATCAAAGTTGATTAAGTCCAGGCAGGTATCAATTCCAGACACGATATTTGCCTGAGCAAAGGCACACAAACCGCCAGCAAGGCCTCCCCCAGCTCCTGCTCCTTTAATTTCCAATGTTGCAGGGGAGACTTTTTCATAAAAATCTTGGATTGCCTGATCTACGACTGCAAACATAGTAGGATGTAAACCTTTTTGTTTGCCAAAAGTGTAAGTCGCACCTTGATAACCACACAAGGGACTCGTGACATCTGCTAAAATACGAATTTGAACACCTTCAGGAATTTTATAGAGATTTTCTGTTGAGATAGAAGCTAAGTTTAATAAGGACTGACCGCATGCAGGCAAGACATTTCCATTCCTATCATAAAATTGATAACCTAAACCAGCAGCGATCCCAATTCCTCCGTCATTACTGGCCGTGCCACCAACGCCGATATAGATTTCTGTAATCCCTTTAGCAATGAGATGACGAATCAACTCTCCAATACCACAAGTTTGGATTTGAAGTGGATTTCGTTTCTCTAGCGGAATTTTTTCAAGGCCAACCAAGTCGGCAACTTCAAATAGTGCCAGTTGACTTTTTTGAAAATAGCGCATGGCTTCTTTTTGTCCAAAAGGTCCTGTCACTTTGATCCATTTTTCTTCAAGGTCAAGAGAATGTCGAATGGAATCTACTGTACCTTCTCCCCCATCACCAACAGGGCAGAGGAGACATTCTACATCTGGTATCGATTGTTGGAAGCCTCTTTTTATTGCTTCAGCTACCTCTTCAGCTGTCAAGCTCTCCTTAAATGAATCTGGTGCAATTACAATCTTCATATTTTCCCTCATTCTAAATACTCAATCAAAGGAAGAACTTCTAAAAAATCTCTCTTATCAACATGATTCGATATTTCTTTTTTAAGCACTTCTTTGGCACAAAAAGCAATTCCCAGTCCTGCTGACTTCAACATTAATAAGTCATTAGCCCCGTCACCGATTGCAACAGTTCTTTCTTGAGGAAGTTTTAGTTCCTCTCTCCATTTTTCCAGAGTCTCTTTTTTGATCTCGGGATTGATAATTTGTCCAACTAATTTTCCTGTTAAAAGACCATCTTTGACTTCAAGTTGGTTGGCAGAGAAATAGGAAATACTAAGGAATTTTGCTAATCTCTCAACTATTGGTGTAAAACCACCGGACACCAGACCGACTAGGATTCCATTCTTTTGGAGAATAGAGATAAATTTCTGGGCATTTGGCGAGAGATGAATGGAGTTGAAAACTTTCTCAAATACAGAAACAGGAAGACCTTCCAATAAGGAAACTCTTTTTCTTAAACTGCTGTCAAAGTCTAACTCTCCTCTCATTGCCCGACTTGTAATCTGAGAAATTTCCTCCTCACGACCTGCCTCTCTACCCAAAAGATCAATCACTTCTTCTAGGATTATGGTTCCATCAACATCCATAACACACAATCCTTTTACTTGAAGCATCAGTTCTCCTCTCTAAACAGCCCAAAAATCGTATGAAGTCATCATACGATTTTATCTATTAATTAACTAAACTATGGTACAAATCAAGGTATGACCTGCAGGCTGTATCCCATGAGAAATCACACTCCATAGCTTGTTTTTGTAGATTTCTCCAAACATCAGGATGGTTTCTATACAAGTCCAAAGCTGTTTGGAAAGTCCAATTTAACCAGTAAGGAGATAAATTGTCAAAGCTAAAGCCAGTACCGCTTCCTTCGATTGGATTAAAGGCTTTAACGGTATCTCGCAAACCACCAACTTCATGGACCAATGGCAAGGTTCCGTAACGCATAGCCATCATTTGAGACAAGCCACATGGTTCAAAACGACTTGGCATGAGGAAGAGATCACAAGCAGCGTAGATTTCTTGAGCTAGTTTGACATCAAAAGTAATATTTGCTGATAGCTTGTCTGGATATATTTGAGCAAACCATGAGAAAGCTCCTTCAAAGGCTGGATCACCAGTTCCCAAAAGAACAATCTGAACATCATTTTGCAAGATATGGTGCAGACTTTCCACCACCACATCAAAGCCTTTTTGACGTGTCAAACGAGAAACAATTCCCACAAGTGGAACATCAGCCCTAACGGGTAAGCCAACTCTTTCTTGCAATTTTGCCTTATTCTGGGCTTTACCAGACAAATCTTCCTGATTAAAATGATAGTCTAAAAGGGCATCCGTCTGAGGATTATACAGGTCAGCATCAATCCCGTTCACGATACCAGAGACCTTGCCAGATTCCATTCGAAGAATCTGATCCAAGTTACATCCAAACTGACTAGTCATAATTTCATGGGCATAGCTAGGCGAAACGGTTGAAACACGATCCGCATAGAGAATACCTGCCTTCATCCAGTTCAGACAGTTGTTCCATCGAAGGGTGCCATCAGCATAACGCTCAAAGCCAACTCCAAACAAATCCCATAACATTCCTTCTGAAAATTGTCCTTGGAATTCCAAGTTATGAATGGTTAAAACTGTTTTAATGTCCTCATAGGCTTGAATCCAACGGTATTTTTCTTTCAACAAGAAAGGAATCATAGCTGTATGGTAGTCATGAACATGGAGAAGATCAGGAATAAAGTCAATCCTTTCCATAGCCTCAATGGCAGCCAGTTGGAAAAAGGCAAAGCGTTCTCCGTCGTCAAAATCACCGTAAACATGACCACGGAAGAAATAGTATTGGTTGTCAATAAAGTAGAAGGTTACACCGTTTAAGACGGTTTTCTTAATTCCACAATACTGTCTGCGCCAACCAACACTCACCTCAAAATGAAGAACATCTTCAATCTGATTTCCAAATTTAGCCTCTACCATGTCATAGTAGGGTAAAATCACTGCAACTTCATGTCCCGCTTTTACCAGTGATTTAGGAAGAGCGCCAATGACGTCTCCCAAACCACCTGTTTTTGAAAAGGGCGCACCCTCAGCTGCTACAAATAAAATTTTCATGAATGAATATCCTCTGTTACTTTGCTACCTTTCTTAATGACGACTGGATGTTCTGCAGTTCCACGGATCACAACTCCATCCGCAACTTCAACGCCCTTGTCCAAGATAGCATATTCTACCTGAGCACCTTCTCCAATAACAACACGAGGGAATAAGATGCTATCTTTAACCAAGCTATCCTTATGGACATGAATATTACGTGATAAAACAGAATTAGCCACTTGACCTTCAATGATACTACCAGAGGCAAACTGAGAAGTGCTTACCTTAGATGTATTAGCATAATAAGTTGGCTCTTCGTTTTTTACCTTTGTGTAAATCTTTTGGTTTGGAGTAAAGAGAGAGTAGAATTTTTGAGATTCAAGCATATCTTTATTAGCTTGGTAATAAGACTCTACAGAATGAATATTTGCCAGATAACCTGTGTATTCGTAGGCAAAAGCCCCTTCTTTTGCAGCCAAATCTCGTAAAACATAGCGCAATTTCTCTGGATGATCTTTTTTAGCTTCTTCTTCTAAACGTTCAATCAACCACGGTGTATCAACGACAAAGATATCTGTGGACATATTGTAAACTTCATCTGTTGATTTGCTATCAAAGAGTTTATGAGAACGGACATGGTCTGTTTCATCCATTTCCAAGATTGCATTTACTTCTGAAATATCTTTTTTAGGCAATTTTTTATAAACTACAGTGATTGGCCCTTTAGTTGCGTTATGTAGGTGGAATACTTGGTTCAAATCGATATTAATCAAAACATCACAGTTAAGTGAAACTGTTTGGTTTGATCCAGAACGTTTCAAATAAGTAAGAAGCTGCTGGTAGTATTCTTTTCCAACTGTACTACTTTCCACACGGGTATTGTAAATACCTAGATAGTAGTGGCTAAGAAGAGTTGACAATCCCCACTCACGCCCTGAACGGATATGGTCAAAGACTGAACTGATATTGTCTTGTTGGAAAATACCGAAAATACTACGCACACCAGCATTAGCAAGACTTGAGAGCGGGAAGTCGATCAAACGATATTTACCACCAAATGGCAAACTAGCTACTGGACGGTGGTCTGTCAGTGTTGACATATCATGAAAACCAACTGTGTTTCCTAAAATGGCAGAATATTTATCAATCTTCATCTGTTGCTACCCCCACTACTTCATCATATCCTACAACTTGTACTTCTTCTGTTCCATCAATTTCGACACCATCAGAAATAACTGCACCTTCACCAATAATGGCACGTTTGATTTTAGCTCCCTGACCAACAATTGCACCACTCATGATAACTGAATCTACTACTTCTGCCCCTTCGCGAACTTGCGCACCTGTTGAGAGGATAGAATGTTTAACAGTTCCATCTACGAAACAGCCATCAACAACCAAGGAATCTTCCACGTGAGCATTTGCCCCAAGGAAGTTTGGTGGTGAAATTAAGTTTCTTGAGTAAATCTTCCATTGACGGTTACGGCTATCCAAGGCATTTTCTGGTGAAATATATTCCATGTTAGCTTCCCAAAGAGACTCAATCGTACCAACGTCTTTCCAGTAACCATTAAATTCGTAGGCATAAACACTTTCACCTGACTCAAGGTAATTTGGAATGACATTTTTACCAAAGTCTGACATATCTACATTGCTCTTTTCAGCAGCGACTAACATATTACGAAGGCGTTGCCAATCAAAGATGTAAATACCCATAGAAGCTTTGGTAGATTTAGGTTGAGCTGGTTTTTCTTCAAATTCAACAATGCGATTGTTGGCATCTGTGTTCATAATACCAAAGCGGCTAGCTTCTTTCAGAGGAACATCAAGAACTGCGACTGTCAAACTGGCATTATTATCCTTGTGAGACTGGAGCATATCATCATAATCCATTTTGTAGATATGGTCCCCAGACAGAATCAAGACATACTCAGGATTGACACTGTCGATATAGTCGATATTTTGGTAAATAGCATGACTAGTCCCTTCGAACCAACGATTTCCTTCACTTGCAGAATAAGGTTGAAGAATAGAGACACCAGAATTGATACCGTCTAGTCCCCAGCTTGAACCATTCCCAATATGGTTATTGAGAGCAAGAGGTTGGTACTGTGTAATGACTCCAACATTGTTGATGCCTGAGTTGGCACAGTTTGAAAGAGCAAAGTCAATGATACGGTAGCGCCCACCAAATTGCACAGCTGGTTTTGCAATGCTTTGAGTGAGTTTACCGAGACGAGTTCCTTGCCCACCAGCAAGAATCAAAGCTAACATTTCATTCTTCATTTTCTACTCCTTTTTGATTTTTACTTGTGACGGTTTTAGTAGGTTTCAAGCGACGTTTGATTTTCCAAATACTTGCTCCCATAGCTGGTAGGGTAAAGGTCAAGGTCTGCTCATAATCTTTCCATAGTCCTTCTTGCGTTTGCACAGTTTGATTATGTTCTTTCCAAACGCCTCCCCACTCCTCTAACTCAGTATTCCAGACTTCTTCGTAAATCCCTGCAACAGGAAGTCCGATTGTAAAATCTTTTCGTTCAACAGGTGCCATATTAAAGATACAGACTAACATATCATCCTTCTTTCCTTTACGGATGAAGGAAAGAACACTCTGGTCTCTATTATCCGCATCGATGATTTCAATGCCATCATAACTAGTATCAATTTCCCACAGACAGCGGTGGTCTTTGTAAAACTGGTTTAGCTGAGAAGTGAAATACTTCATCTTAGCATTCATTGGATCTTCTAGGTTAGACCACTCCAACTGTTCTTCAGATTTCCATTCTAGGAATTGCCCATATTCACTACCCATGAAGAGCAATTTCTTACCAGGGTGACAAATTTGGTAAGTGTAGAGATTACGCAAGCCTGCGAATTGATTATAACGATCTCCCCACATCTTGTGCATCATACTCTTCTTGCCATGAACCACTTCATCGTGTGAGAATGGTAAGAGATAGTTCTCCTTGAAGACATACATAAAGCTGAAAGTCACCAGGTTAAAGTCATATTTACGATAAATCGGATCTTCTTCGTAGAATCGGAGGATGTCATTCATCCAACCCATATTCCATTTATAGTCAAATCCTAGACCATCTGAATCCTTAGTGTCAGTAATCTGAGTAGCTGATGAACTTTCCTCAGCTATCATCATAACGTCTGGATGAACTAGTTTAATCACATCATTCAAGCGTTGAAGGAAATAATAACCTTCATAGTTGAGATTGCCACCATCTTTATTAGGTGTCCATGGAGCATCATCGTAGTCAAGATAGAGCATGTTGCTAACCGCATCCACGCGAATACCATCTAAATGATAAAAATCAATCCAAAACTTAATACTAGAAATCAAGAAAGACTGGACTTCATTCTTTCCAAGGTCAAAATTGAGTGCTCCCCAACCGTAGTTATGAGCCTTATTATGGTCTTGGTATTCAAAAGTCGGTGTTCCATCATAATAGGCCAAGGCATCATCATTGATAGTAAAGTGACCAGGTACCCAGTCTACAATAACACCTATATTGTTTAAGTGACATTCCTCAACAAAATCTTGAAACTCTTCAGGACGACCATAGGCATGCTCTAGAGCAAAGTAACCCATAAGCTGATAGCCCCAACTCAAACCTAGTGGGTGAGACATCAGGGGCATAAACTCAATGTGAGTATAATTCATCTCAACCAAGTAAGGAATGAGTTCATCTTTCAATTGAGCAAAACTATAGGGGCTGCCATCCGGATTTCTCTTCCAAGAGCCAGCATGAGCCTCATAAATATTGACAGGACGCTCTTCAAAGCTCAAGCGTTTTCTACGGGCTAGCCAGAGGCCATCCTTCCATTTCTTTTCTGGAATATCTGTTAAAATAGCACCAGTCCCAGGTCGTGCCTCATATCGTACAGCCAAAGGGTCAATCTTCATCAGCTGATGACCATTTGAACGTGTGATATGGTACTTATAAATTTGGCCTTCTTGAGCAAGACTGGTAAAGACTTCCCAGACTCCAAATTCATTCCGTTCCATCGGAATTTGATTTTCAACCCAATTGGTGAAATCCCCTACCAAGTGAACAGCCTGAGCATTAGGCGCCCACACACGAAAAGTATAGCCATACTCTCCATTTTTTTCTTCCCTATGAGCTCCCAGATAGTGCTGGAGGTGAAAATTTTCACCTGTCATAAAGGTTTTTAAAGCATTATTCTTATCCATACACCCTCCTAATTCTGTAAGCGTTTTCTATAGATTTATTATACTACCTTTTTAGGGAAGATTCAAGTAAATTACGGAATTTGCAAAAAAATCTTTTGAAAGTCTTCAACAAATTCACTGATGTGTTCACTTGTAAATCAAGAAATTTTCAGAAACGCTTTGAAAACGAATTGTTTTTTTATAATACTATCATAAAGTTCGTTATTTAGCTAACAAAAATATAATTTTAAGTAAAAAAATAAATCAGGAAACGAATCTCCTGATTTTACTAACAGATAAAGCACCACAAATGAATTTAAATTGTAAATCTATTCTACAAAACTTTAAAGACGCTGGCACTGACGCCACCAACCATGTCTTTATCACTTAAATGGCTATTGGTCACCAATAATTCTAGATTTCCAGCATTTTCAAACTGGAAGTCTTGCCCTTTAGCATTAAAGACCACCAATAGGTGTTCTTCCCCTTGAATCTCATAGGCAATCCAACCACTATGTTCGTTGGCTGAATGAACAAAAACATGATGGTAAATCTCATCATAAGTTGGGTAAGAAAAGGCACTGCTTTCTGTCTTCAATCGAATCATCTGACGGATAAACGCAATACTATCTTGACGCTCATTAATCAAGTCCCAGTTCACTTGATTCACACTGTCTGGAGCATTATAGCTATTCATAGCACGTTCTCTATCATCATGGGTCAGCTCACCATTTTCACCAGTCGCAACCAGTTTGGTACGACCAAATTCTTGACCGATTTCCATAAAGGCCATCCCTTGCATGAGTAGGTTCATAGCTGTGGCTGTCTCAACCTTGCGCATGATTTGTTCTGAACTTTGGTCTGGATGTAGGGTTGCCAACAAATCGTGAAGATTGTAATTGTCATGGGCCTCTACATAGTTAAGCACTTGATTTGGATGTGTATAGGTTCCTAATTCACGACTGCCTAGAATTGCTTTGGCAAGAATTGGCTCTGTAGCAGCACCGCTGACAAAACCTGACTTGATAGCACCATAAACTTCTCCACCTTTGACAGCATCACGCTGATTGTCATTAAAGAAACCAATATTTGGCATCTGGTAGGCATTGTCTTTCTTGGCCTTATCATAAGGTGCAAGACCTGTTCCCATATCCCAACCTTCTCCATAAAGGATAATGTTAGGGTCAATTTCATCCAAGCTCTGACGAATCATCTGCATGGTTTTGACATCATGAATCCCCATCAAATCAAAACGGAAGCCGTCAATATTGTATTCCTGCACCCAGTATAGAAGAGAATCAATCATATACTTGCGGAACATTTCGTGTTCACTGGCTGTTTCATTCCCAACACCCGTTCCATTCTGGAAGGTGCCATCTGGATTCATACGATAGTAGTAATCAGGGACAGTTGTTTGGAAAGGTGCATCAACAACTGAGAAGGTATGGTTATAGACCACATCCATAATGACACCAATGCCAGCATCGTGATAGGCTTGAACCATGATCTTCAAATCACGAATAACCTGAGCAGGATCCTCTGGATCAGTTGAAAGGCTCGTTTCTGGTGCATTATAGTTTTGTGGGTCATAACCCCAGTTGTAGGTTACATTCCCATCCGCATCATATTCTTTGTGACGATCTGCAATTGGTTGCAACTGAACATAATTATAACCCAGCTTCTTGATGTAATCAAAAGCGGTTGACTGACCGTACTGATTAACCGTTCCAGTCTGAGCAGCACCCAAGAAAGTTCCTCGAAGATGTTCATCTACACCTGAGGTCGGAGATTTGGTCAAATCACGAATGTGCATTTCACAGATGACTGCCTTACATGGATTTGTCAAACGCCAAGTAGCCTCAGAACCGTGCTTGACCTCAAAGTTTTCAACTTGCTTTTCTTCATGGCTCAGGATAGCTGAACGTTTGCCATCAGGACTGGTCGCGATGGTGTAAGGATCGCGTGTCAGTGTTTGGTGGTGAGGAAATTGGACTTGATACTGATAAGCCTTACCAGTCAAATCTTCCTCAATATCCAAACTCCAGACACCGATTGTATTGTCCTTATGATTATAAGAGTAGCTATTTCCTCTCTCCATCTCAAAAGTTTTCCAAACTGGTGCATCATTAGCAGCTGATTCATAAACAACTACCTGCACTTCTGTCGCTGTCGGAGCCCAGAGGACGAAATGTGCCTGATTATCCTCTACACGGCAACCCAATACACCTTGGTAGCCCCAGTGGTGGTCGAAACTAGCACTATTGATAGCCTTGTCAAAGGCAAAAGGATTTTGATTCTTATAGAAAGGACTGGCAATAGCAGGATTTTCAGAATAATAAATCCTATCATCCCCTTCCAAAATCCAAACCTCTGTTAAAAGAGGATAGTGATTAAAACGGATAGCATATTCTTTACTGGTTTGGCCTGTATGAACCACAAAATTCAAGCTTTCTAAGGCATGAGCACTTGGGTGTTCAAAACTAAATAAAGCACCAAAATAATCTTCTTTATAGGTTAACAAATCGATCCGTTGATCCTGACTTTTCACAAAAGAGCAAGTGTCGTATTCTCCATTCTTACGATGGTAATGAATGCGCATAGGGTAATTAAACATTTTTTATTTTTCCTTTTTACTTCTTAATTTATTTCTAGTTCACTAATAAATTCTTGATCGATTTTGTCCCGATTAACAAACTAGTTATACTGTCTAAACTCTGATTCTAAACGATTACTACAAACTTTCTAGCCAAGCTTCATCTCGAACTTCGATACCAAGTTCTTGTGCTTTTTGCAGTTTGCTTCCAGCATCTGCTCCTGCAATGACGAGGTCTGTCTTTTTAGAAACGCTGCCTGTCACTTTAGCACCCAGACTTTCGAGTTTACTTTTAGCTTCTGAGCGCTTGAGACGTTCCAATTTTCCAGTCAATACAACGGTCAAACCTGACAAGGCCGCATCTGCCACTACAGTCTGACCTTTATAATCCAGATTGACCCCAGCTTCTTTCAATTCTCTTAGGAGAATTTCAGAGCCTTCTGTCGCAAAATAAGTCTGGAGACTCTTGGCAATCACAACACCCAAACTTTCAATACTGGCCACTTCCTCTGGATCTGCCTGAGCCAGATTTTCAATCGAGTGAAAATGTTGAAGTAACAGCTGACTAGCCTTGCTTCCGACATGGCGAATTCCCAAACCAAACAAGAGCTTCTCGGCAGAATTTTCCTTAGATGCTTGGATAGCCTGATACAGTTTAGAAGCGGACTTTTCCTTGACCCCTTCTAAAAGGAGAAAATCTTCTTCTTTCAAGCGGTAAATATCCGCAACGTCCTTGACCAGATTGGCAGCAAATAGCTTCTCAACTACTGATGGACCAAGTCCTGTGATATTCATGGCATCTCGCGATGCAAAGTGGATCAAACCTTCCATGATTTGGGCAGGGCAACGCGGATTGATACAACGAAGGGCCACTTCATCTTCAAAGTGCAACAAGTCCGAATCACAACTTGGACAGTTTGTTGGGATATCTAGTTTTTCTTCAGAAACCCGTTTGGACTCTACCACACGTAAAACGGCAGGGATGATGTCTCCAGCCTTATAGACGATAACTGTATCGTCTTTGCGGATATCTTTTTCAGCAATATAATCTACATTGTGCAGGGTCGCACGACTAACAGTCGTACCAGCAAGCTGAACTGGTGTTAGATTTGCAGTTGGGGTTACAACACCAGTACGGCCAACTGTCCAATCAACTGAGAGTAGTTGAGCTTCTTTTTCTTCAGCTGGGAACTTATAGGCTACTGCCCACTTTGGAGCCTTGACGGTAAAACCGAGTTCTTCTTGACCTGCTAGGTCGTTGACCTTGATTACCACTCCATCAATATCGTAAGGCAGATTGTCCCGTTCTTGTCCTACTTCTTGGATGAAATTCCATATCTCATCCATGCTTTCAGCTAAGATTCGCTTAGGATTAACCACAAAACCGAGTTGTTCAAGGTTCTTCAACACCTTTTCTTGGCTATCACGAGTTGAAGGGCTAGCTTCTTGATAGAGAAAGGTAGCAAGATTGCGCTTGGCAACTACTGCTGTATCCAACTGACGCAAGGTTCCTGCCGCCGCATTACGAGGATTGGCAAATTCAGGCTCTCCATTTTCTTGACGAGCTTGGTTGACCTGGTCAAAAGAAGCGCGTGGCATATAACATTCCCCACGAACTGTGATATCTAGTTCTTCTGGCAAGGTCAAAGGAATGTCCTTGACACGCTTGAGATTTTCTGTGATATTCTCCCCAATAGAACCATCTCCACGTGTTGCCCCAGCAACCAAAATCCCCTTTTCATAAGTCAGCGAGATAGACAAGCCATCGATTTTCAGCTCACAAATATAGGTTGGATGAGCCACTTCCTTACGAACACGCGCGTCAAAAGCTTCAAGCTCCTCACGTGAAAAAGCATCCTGCAAACTGTAAAGAGGATACTGATGACTATATTTTTCAAAACCATCTAAAACCTTGCCCCCAACACGATGGGTCGGACTGTCTGCTAGCACTTGATCTGGATAGGCAGCTTCTAACTCAACCAACTCTCGGTAAAGGCGATCATACTCATTGTCTGAAACCGACGGATTATCACTGGTATAGTACTCAGTCGCATAGCGATTGAGCAAGGCGACCAACTCATTCATTCTTTTATTCATAAAACCATTTTACCATAAACTAAGCCCTCCTCACAAACGAGAAGGGCGGAAAAAACACTTAGATTGGAATTATTTTTGAAGTCCAAGCAAACTTATGTCTCTTTTTCAAAATGAGTTCGAACATAAATAAACGATATACAAGACAAGATGATAACACCACTTCCAATTATCAGGAAAGAAGAGAGATGTACACTTGGCAGGACTGTCATAAATCCTTTTGCAATAGGCATAAATAGAATAGCTAAGGTAAAAATTGTACTTAGTACTCTCCCAAGAAATTCGCTCTCAACCTTGGTTTGTACTCGAGTAAAAAAGTGAATATTAAAAATCGTCATAAACAATTCACAAACTAAATTTCCAGAAAAGGAAAGCAAATTTGGAAGTGGTAATCCCATTATAAAAACTCCGACACCTGTCAAAGATAGTAAAATCAAAAGATTATAAACATTAGCTTTAATTTTACTAGCTAGAAGAGCCCCAATGATGGAACCAATAGCCCCCATAGTTAAAATACTTGCATACGCTCCTTCTGACCCGTAAAGCTGATTCGAAAAGGGGAGGAGAAATTCAAAAGCGGCAAAAAAGAAATTAACGCTGGAAGCTACTAGCAAAAGGAAGAAAATTTCTTGCTGATGCCAGATATAGTGTAACCCATCCTTGATATCTACAAAAATATCTCTCCCAGTAAAAGCCTTTTTCTCTTGAACTTTTGCTTCCTCTTTTGGAAGGAAAGCCACTAGAATAAAAGCAATGAAAAAAGTCAGCGAGTCTAGCAGTAGCGTCATGTGGAGACTTGCAAATTGTAAAACAAGGAAGGAAAGAACAGGAGAGCTAACACCTACAACCTGCAAAACCAGCTCTAAGCGAGAGTTATAGATCACAATCTCATCTTTCTCAACAACCTCAGTTATAATGGCTTTATTAGCTGTACGAGAAAAGGCAAAAGCAATAGCCTGAACAATATTGGCAAAAATCAAAGCTCCAATCATCCAGCTGTCATTCCTTATAAAAGAAATAGCCAGACAAAGAATCCCACAAACAAGGTCTGTCACCATTAAAATCCTACGACGAGAAAAACGGTCTGAAATAACTCCGCCAAAGGGATTCACGAGAATGGATGTGACGAGCTCAGAAATCTGATACATTCCTAAAACTGTCTGTCCGATAGTTCCCATGGAAGCCAACCAGACACTATTTCCATAATCATAGAGCATATTTCCTATCTTGTTTATAGCTCCTCGACTAATCAACTGTACTGCGTATCGATTCATAAAAACTCCTCTCAAATTTTGAAACTATTGTATCAAAACTTGGAGGAGTTTCTCATTTTTCCCATATTTGGGAAAATTAATCTTTGACAAATTTCTCGTAGTGTTCCTGATAGTAGGCTACTTGCTCTGGAAGACCTAGCACATCAAAAATATGCATGGCCTCTTGCATTTGGCTACAACCTTCTTTACACTTTCCTTTTTGATATAAGGCAAAGCCTTTTAAATAATGAAAAACATTACGCTCATAAAGCTTAATACCTTTACCAATAATCTTCTCTGTATAAGTCTCAAAATAGCTTGCATTGTCAAAAGAAAGATGCTCTAAACAATGCTGGTAACAATTGAGGGCCAAAATCAACACTAATCTCTTATGGCGACCAATCTCTTGGTAAAATTCCTCCCTCTCCATAACTTCTCTACCAATCCGAGTGACATAGTCCACATCGTAGAAACTATAGAGGTTCCCGAAAAGAATCAATTCATACATGGTCCATTCTTCTGTTTTGAAAAGATAATCTGCTACCTTATCCAAATCATCCTGCTTCATATGATAACTCGAATCTCTTTGACAAATCAGACCTTGTAGCAAAATCCAGTTCAGCTCAAAATAAAGAGGATTGATCGAACTCTTAGCCTTTTCAAGTTGTTCTCTTTGAAGCTTTTGAAAACCTGCAATATCATTTGAATAGTAAAGAGGCACAATTTGTCCCATCATGGCAACATGTTCATGATTATGAAAATTCCTTGCCTTGTCCATGAAATTTTCGATTGTTACATGAATGTTATCCAAAATCTCAAAGAAACGCGAGACTGCTAGGTCAGACTCCCCAAGCTCAAAGCGAGATAACTGAGAAGTTGAACAGGACTCCCCTGCCGCCTCCTTTAAAGAATAATTTCCACTTGTCCGAAATTCACGAAATACTTTTCCAAGATGTTCCATCTTTACACCTGTTCTGATAATTCTTCCCACTCAAGCATAGCTTCTTCCTGACGATGGCTGATTTTGTCCAGCTCAGCCTGCAATTCCATGAGTTCGCCGGCATCGTTTGTTTCCAACATTTGTTCAGAAATGGCTTGGCTTTGACTTTCTAGCTCTTCAATTTCAGCTTCTAGACTTTCGATTTGTCGCATGAGTTTGCGAACTTCTTTTTGACTTTCTTTCTGAGCTTGATAGTCATTAACTGAACTTGATTCTTTTGCTTGATTGCTAGTTGAAGCTTCCTCAGCCTGAATCATTTCTACTTCTGATTTCTTCTCAACATAGTAGTCGTAATCTCCCAGGTAAAGAGTCGAGCCATTCTCTGACAATTCCAGTACATGAGTTGCCACACGATTGATAAAGTAACGGTCGTGACTGACGAATAGAAGAGTTCCATCAAAGTCAATCAAGGAATTTTCCAACACTTCCTTGCTATCAATATCCAAGTGGTTGGTTGGCTCATCCAGAATCAAGAAGTTGTTGTTTTCCATGGACAATTTAGCTAAAAGCAAACGAGCTTTCTCGCCACCTGACAGCATGCCGACTGATTTTTTAACATCATCACCAGAGAAAAGGAAGGCACCTAGACGGTTACGGATTTCAACTTCTGGTGTCAGTTTAAAATCATTCCAGAGCTCATCTAATACAGTATTACTTGGTGTCAGCTTACTTTGGGTTTGGTCATAGTAACCCACCTCAACATTGGCACCAAAGCGCTTTTCACCTTTGATAAAAGGAATCTGGTCCACAATAGACTTGATAAAGGTTGACTTACCGATTCCATTTGGACCAACGATGGCAACAGCATTCATTTTACGGAGGTCTAGGTTGATAGGCTCTGACAATATTTCCCCATCATAGCCAATAGCCACATTTTCAACAGTCAATACAACATTACCCGACGTTTTTTCAGACTGGAAGGTCATATTGGCTGATTTCTTGCCAGCTTCAGGCTTGTCTAAACGCTCCATTTTTTCCAGTTGTTTACGACGAGATTGGGCACGTTTGGTCGTTGAAGCTCGGACTAGATTGCGATTGACAAAGTCTTCCAGAGCAGCGATTTCCTTTTGTTGCTTTTCATAGTTTTTTGCTTCAGTAGCTAGCTTCTGCTCCTTTAATTCGACAAAACGAGAGTAATTACCCACATAGCGATCCAAGGAATGCTTGGTCAAATCTAGCGTAATTGTCGCAACCTTGTCCAAGAAATAACGGTCGTGGCTGACAATAATGAGGGCACCACTATAGTTTACCAAGTAATTCTCTAGCCAGGCAATGGTTTCAATATCCAAGTGGTTGGTTGGCTCGTCCAAGACCAAGAGATTGGGCTTTTCAAGTAGCATTTTGGCTAGAGCCAAGCGAGTATTTTGACCACCAGAAAGCTCGGCAATTTTCATCTGCCACATAGATTCATCAAACTTGAATCCATTCAAAATCGCTCGAATATCAGCTTCATAGGTAAAGCCACCTGCTTGGCGAAAATTCTCAGATAAGCGATCGTAATCTGACATCAGCTTATTCAAGTCCTCACCAGACTTTTCTCCCATCTCCAACTCCATCTGACGCAGTTGTTTCTCCGTCCGACGCAGGTCATCAAAGACATGAAGCATCTCATCGTAGATGGTATTTTCAGACTCAAAACGGCTATCTTGGGCTAAGTAAGACAGAGAAATATCTTTTTTCTTATTGATTTCTCCACTAGTTGGCTCCTCTTCTCCAACCAAAATCTTCAAAAGAGTAGACTTACCTGCACCATTTTTCCCAACAAGGGCTATCCGATCACGTTCATCAACTTGCAGGGTGATATTATCAAAAAGAACTTCTCCTGCAAAAGAACGTTCAATTTTATTAGCTTGTAAAATAATCATACAAACAGTATAGCATGTTTCCCTAAGGCATTCAAGACTTGATAAATCAGCATATGACACCACTATTCTGAAAATTATGCTAAGGTTTTACTAAAACGCTAAAAAGTGCTATAATGTGAACGGTTAAAACAATTTACAAAAGGAGAATTTTAATGTCTTACCAAGAAAATTACCAGAAATGGGTTGATTTTGCGGAGCTTCCTGACTACCTTCGTCAAGATTTGGAAAATATGGATGAAAAAACGAAGGAAGATGCCTTCTATACAAACCTTGAATTTGGTACTGCAGGTATGCGTGGCCTGATTGGTGCTGGTACAAACCGCATCAACATCTACGTTGTTCGCCAAGCTACTGAAGGATTGGCTCGTTTGATTGAGTCAAAAGGTGGAAATGAAAAAGAACGTGGTGTGGCAATTGCCTACGATAGCCGTCACTTCTCACCTGAGTTTGCCTTTGAATCTGCGGCAGTTCTTGCTAAACACGGCATCAAATCTTACGTGTTTGAAAGCCTTCGTCCAACTCCAGAACTCTCATTTGCAGTTCGTCACCTCAACTGTTTCGCAGGTATCATGGTCACAGCCAGCCACAACCCTGCTCCATTTAACGGTTACAAAGTTTACGGTGAAGACGGTGGACAAATGCCTCCACACGACGCGGACGCTTTGACTACTTATATCCGTGCAATCGAAAACCCATTTGCAGTTGAAGTTGCTGATGTGGAAACTGAAAAAGCTTCTGGCTTGATTGAAGTTATCGGCGAAGCTGTTGACGTAGAATACCTCAAAGAAGTCAAAGATGTGAACATCAACCCAGCCTTGATTGAAGAATTCGGTAAAGACATGAAGATTGTCTACACACCACTTCATGGTACTGGTGAAATGTTGGCTCGTCGTGCTCTTGCCCAAGCAGGATTTGACTCTGTTCAAGTCGTTGAAGCGCAAGCAACTGCCGACCCTGACTTCTCAACTGTAAAATCTCCAAACCCAGAAAGCCAAGCAGCCTTTGCCCTTGCTGAAGAACTTGGTCGTCAAGTTGGTGCAGATGTTCTTGTGGCAACTGACCCTGATGCTGACCGTGTTGGTGTTGAAGTTCTTCAAAAAGATGGTAGCTACCTTAACCTTTCAGGTAACCAAATCGGTGCTATCATGGCTAAATACATCTTGGAAGCCCACAAAAACGCTGGAACTCTTCCAGAAAACGCAGCCCTCTGTAAATCTATCGTATCAACTGACTTGGTAACGAAGATTGCGGAAAGCTACGGCGCAAACATGTTCAACGTTTTGACAGGTTTCAAATTCATCGCTGAAAAAATCCAAGAATTCGAAGAAAAACACAATCACACTTACATGATGGGATTTGAAGAAAGCTTCGGTTACTTGATTAAACCTTTCGTACGTGATAAAGACGCTATCCAAGCTGTTCTTGTCGTTGCTGAACTTGCTGCCTACTACCGTTCTCGTGGTTTGACACTTGCTGACGGTATCGAAGAAATCTACAAAGAATACGGCTACTACGCAGAAAAAACTATCTCTGTTACCCTTTCAGGTGTCGATGGTGCTGAACAAATCAAAGCGATTATGGCTAAATTCCGTAACAATGCTCCAAAAGAATGGAATGCAACAGCTATCACTGTCGTAGAAGACTTCAAGGCACAAACTGCTACTGCTGCAGACGGCACTGTTACAAACTTGACAACTCCTCCAAGTGATGTGTTGAAATACACACTTGCTGACGGTTCATGGATTGCCGTTCGCCCTTCAGGTACAGAACCAAAAATCAAGTTCTACATTGCAGTTGTAGGGGAAACAAACGAAGAATCACAAGCTAAAATTGCTAACATCGAAGCAGAAATCAATGCTTTTGTAAAATAAAATCCTATAAAAGATGAGACAAGCCAATCTCATCTTTTTTTCGTATCAAATCTAAGCAATTTTAGAAACTTTATGGCATACTAGACATATCAATAAAAGCGAGGTAATCTCATGGAACAATTTTTAGATAATATCAAAGACCTTGAAGTCACTACAGTTGCGCGTGCGCAAGAAGCTCTGGATAAGAAAGAAACTGCAACCTTCTTCATCGGTCGTAAAACTTGCCCTTACTGCCGTAAATTTGCAGGTACATTGTCAGGTGTCGTAGCTGAAACAAAAGCTCACATTTACTTCATCAACAGTGAAGAACCAAGTCAACTCAATGAATTGCAAGCATTCCGCTCACGCTATGGAATCCCAACTGTACCAGGCTTTGTTCACGTTGCAGATGGACAAATCAATGTCCGTTGCGACTCTTCAATGTCAGCACAAGAAATCAAAGAATTTGCAGGATTGTAAAATATATAAAAAGAAGGCATTTGCCTTCTTTTTATATATTTGTCAATGGTGTTGCGGTATCCGGTGAGGTATCATAAACCTTAAAGTCTACTCCTACACCTAGATCAGCTTGTGCTAGCTGATTAACCATGGTCATGTGAGCTAGTTCCTTGATATTGTTTTCCTTAGACAAGTGACCAAGATAGATTTTCTTAGTGCGATTTCCTAAGGTACGAATCATAGCTTCAGCACCATCTTCATTAGAAAGGTGACCCAAATCCGATAGGATTCGTTGTTTGAGTCGCCATGCGTAAGAACCTGCTCGCAAAATCTCTACATCATGGTTGGACTCGATAAGATATCCATCTGCATTTTCGACAATTCCTGCCATTCGATCACTAACATAACCTGTATCAGTCAGCATGACAAAACTCTTATCATCCTTCATAAAGCGATAGAACTGCGGTGCGGCCGCATCATGGCTCACACCAAAACTCTCAATATCAATATCTCCGAAGGTTTTGGTTTTGCCCATTTCAAAGATATGCTTTTGCGAAGAATCAACCTTGCCGAGATACTTGCTATTTTCCATAGCCTGCCAGGTCTTTTCATTTGCATACAAATCCATACCATACTTTCGAGCCAAAACACCTACTCCATGAATATGGTCTGAATGCTCATGCGTAATCAATATGGCATCCAGGTCTTCTGGTTTGCGATTAATTTCAGCAAGTAGGCTGGTAATTTTTTTACCAGACAAGCCTGCATCCACTAAAAGCTTCTTTTTTTGGGTTTCCAGATAAAAGGAATTTCCACTGGAACCCGACGCTAAAATACTGTATTTAAAGCCTGTTTCACTCATTCTAGTCTTCTACTTCATCCTCCCATACTTCTTCCTTCACTGCATCCTTATCATAAGGGAGCACAATGGTAAAGGTTGATCCCTTACCATATATACTCTTGGCCCAAATAAAACCATTATGTTGTTTGATAATTTCTTTAGCAATAGCTAGACCTAGCCCAGTTCCACCTTGGGCACGACTTCTAGCACGATCCACACGGTAGAAACGGTCAAAGATACGAGGCAAATCCTGCTTAGGAATACCCAAGCCTTGGTCTGAGATGGATAAAATCATCTGATCATCAGTTGTCTTCATGGTCACTGTGATTTTTCCACCATCTGGAGAATATTTAATGGCATTGTTGAGAATATTATCAATCACCTGCGTCATCTTGTCTGTATCAATTTCAATCCAGACAGAGGTAATCGGATAATCTCTCACCAATTCATATTTCTTCTCTTCATCTGGTCCCCTCATCTTATCAAAACGGTTAAGGATAAAGGTAATAAAGGCAGTGAAGTTAATCAGTTCCACGTCTAGGTGAGTGGTTGCATTGTCAATACGTGAAAGATGGAGAAGATCTGTCACCATTCGCATCATACGGTTGGTTTCGTCTAGAGATACCTTGATAAAGTCTGGTGCGACAGGTTCTGACAAGGCCCCCTCATCCAAGGCTTCAAGATAGGATTTTACGCTAGTCAGAGGCGTTCGTAGCTCATGACTAACGTTGGAAACAAAGAGTCTCCGTTCGCGTTCCTCCTTTTCCTGCTCCGTCGTATCATGCAAAACTGCAACCAAACCTGAGATAAAACCAGACTCTCGACGAACCAAGGCAAAACGTACACGAAGGCTCAGATATTCACCATTGGCATCCTGAGAATCAATCATAAGCTCAGGAACTTGGGTAATCAAATCACGAAGTTCATACTCATCTTCAATCTCAAGCAATTCTAGGATACTTTTGTTTAGAACATCTTCTTTCTGAACACCTAACTGTTTCTTAGCCATGTCATTAATCATGGTAATCTTGCCACGACGATTGGTCGCAAGGACTCCGTCCGTCATGTAAGAGAGGATACTGTGTAATCGTTTACTCTCTTGTTCCAGATTTTCTTGAGTCAAGCGGATTACTTCTGATAAATCATTGAGATTATTGGTAATATTGGTGATTTCAGAGCTTCCCTGCATATCCAATACCTGAGAATAATCTCCTGCAATCAGGTCTTTAACTTTTTGATTAATTTGCTTCAACCGAATGTTATCTCTACGATTTTCTAGTAAAAGCAAGGTCACCACTAAAATAAAACCAAGTAGAATGAGGATAAAGATAAAATCACTGGTTAAAACTGTGTCTTTTATTAGTTTAATCATTATTTCTCATATAATAACCAACACCGCGACGTGTTAGGATATACTCAGGACGACTTGGTGTGTCTTCAATCTTCTCACGCAAACGTCTGATAGTTACGTCAACTGTTCGAACGTCTCCGAAATAATCATAACCCCAGACGGTTTCAAGCAAGTGTTCACGCGTAATCACTTGACCGATATGAGAAGCCAAGTGGTACAAGAGTTCAAATTCACGGTGGGTTAAGTCTAGTTCTTCACCATATTTTTTAGCCACGTAGGCATCTGGCACAATCTCTAAGTCCCTAATTTGCAAGGGCTGAGTTTTCTTTTCATCAGACTCTTGATTATCTACAGAAGCCAAGTCCGTGCGACGGAGAAGAGCTTTAACACGCGCCTGCAATTCACGATTCGAGAAGGGTTTTGTCACATAGTCATCAGCCCCAAGCTCTAAACCGATAACCTTATCAAATTCACTATCTTTAGCTGAAAGCATGATAATAGGTACACTACTAGTCTTGCGAACAGTCTTAGCAACTTCTAAACCATCAATTTCTGGAAGCATCAAATCCAAAATAATAATATCTGGTTGCTCTGCTTCATATTGCTCTAGCGCTTCACGACCATTAAAAGCAGTTACAACCTCGTAACCTTCCTTGGTCATATTAAACTTGATAATATCCGAGATTGGTTTTTCATCATCTACAATTAATATTTTTTTCATTTGTTCACCTTTTTCTCTACTATTATATCAAAAAAATAACAAGAAAACACAATAGCTAGTCTTTGCTACTGTCTAAGTTGGCTTGTGCATAAGCCTGCCAGATTTTTTGTTGGGGTTTGGCAAGTGGAACATCCTTGAACTCTTCTGGTGAAAGCCAGCGAACTTCCCTATCTGAAAAGTTATGAAAGTCAGTCACTTGACCTGCTACAATTTGAACATGCCACTTACGGTGGCTAAAGATATGCTTGACAGTTTCAAAACAAACATCAAGCCAATCAACATCTAAGTCATAGTCCTGCTGAAAACTCTCCTCTGGACTGGGACCAAAGTTCACACTTTCTTCTGCAACCTGATGAAAAAGGTCAAACTGCTCTTCTTGAGAAAAGTCATCTACTTCTATCAAGGGGAAATGCCAAAATCCTGCCAACAACTTTTCACTTTCATTTTTTTCAAGTAAAAATTGCCCCTGAGTATTTTTGACCACCAAAGCTTTAAGATAAATAGGAACCGGCTTTTTCTTGGGAGCCTTGATTGGATAACGGTCCATTGTGCCATTCTGATATGCCGCACTAAAGTCCTTAACTGGGCTTTCTTCTGGTCTGGGATTTACAGGCGCCTCAATATCAGATCCTAAATCCATCAAAGCTTGATTAAATTCACCAGGCCTTTCTGGGTCAATCAAGATTTCCATCATTACCTGAAAAATTTTACGATTACTTGGAATCCCAATATCGTGGTTGACTTCAAATAGACGCGCCAAAACTCGCATGACATTACCATCTACAGCTGGCTCAGGCAAGTTAAAAGCAATACTAGAAATGGCGCCTGCAGTGTAGGGACCAATTCCTTTCAAGCTGGAAATTCCTTCATAAGTGTTTGGAAATTGACCATCAAAGTCTGTCATAATCTGCTGGGCTGCAGCCTGCATATTACGAACTCGAGAATAATACCCCAAACCTTCCCAAGCCTTCAACAAACGCTCTTCAGGCGCATTCGCCAAACATTCTACTGTTGGAAACCAGTCCAAGAATCGTTCGTAATAAGGAATAACCGTATCCACCCTGGTCTGCTGGAGCATGATTTCAGATACCCAGATGTGATAAGGATTTTTACTTCTTCGCCAGGGTAAATCTCTTTTGTTTTCATCATACCAGGCAAGAAGTTTCTCACGGAAAGAAACAATCTTCTCCTCTGGCCACATGACAATACCGTATTCTTTCAAATCTAACATATCTCTAGTATAACACAGAAGATTCTAACTGTCCTTTTCCTAGTATTAGTACTCTTCGAAAATCAAATTCAAACCGCGTCAACGTCGCCTTGCCGTACTCAAGTACAGCCTGCGGCTAGTTTCCTAGTTTGCTCTTTGATTTTCATTGAGTATAAAAAGCCTCTTCCCAAGGGAAAGAGGACTAAATTTTATTGATGAACAGCTTGGGCTGCTGTGATAAGGGTTAACTTGTAAACATCATCTGCATTACATCCACGAGAAAGGTCGTTAACTGGCTTGTTCAAACCTTGTAGAACAGGTCCAACAGCCGCAAAACCACCAAGACGTTCTGCCATCTTGTAGCCGATATTTCCTGCCTCGATACCTGGGAAGATGAAGACATTTGCTTGACCAGCTACTGTACTTCCAGGAGCTTTCAAAGCTGCAGTTTCAGGAACAAAGGCCGCATCAAATTGCAACTCACCATCGATTTCAAGGTCAGGACGCAAGTCGTGAGCAATTTTAGTTGCTTCAACAACCTTATCAACGCTTTCTCCAAATCCTGAACCTTTAGTAGAATAGCTTAGCATAGCAATTTTAGGCTCGATGCCAAACATCTTAGCTGTGATTGCTGAATTAATGGCAATTTCAGCCAAGGATTCTGCATCTGGGTTGATATTAATGGCACAGTCTCCAAATAGATAACGTTCCGTACCACGAACCATAAGGAAGGCACCTGAAGTACGCGTTACATTTGGACGAGTTTTGATGATTTGAAGAGCTGGACGAACTGTTGAAGCTGTTGAGTGAATCGCACCTGAAACCATTCCATCAACCAAACCCAAGTAAACCAACATCACACCAAAATAGTTGACATCTTCAACCAAAACCTTGCGTGCATCTTCTTCAGACATTTTGCCCTTGCGACGTTCTACCAAGGCAGCAACCATTTCTTCAAATTTATCGTAGTGTTGAGGATCTATGACTTCATAACCATTCTCAATACCTTCGATTTCAAGATAAATTTTAATTTTTTCAGGATTTCCAAGCAAAACAGGAATTACTTCTGTTTCTTTTACCAGGCGTTTAGTCGCTTGAAGAATACGAGGTTCTTCCCCTTCAGGGAGAACGATACGAGCATTTTTACCAACCAAGTTGGCTTTGAGACTTTCAAAAACTTCCATGAGTTTTCTCCTTTAAGATAATAATTATACTCTGAATCAGTTTTTATAGAGTATTAGTTGATAACTGGGTAATAAGGTTGCTAAAATCATCCGGCAAGGGACTTTCTAACTGCAAGTCTTGCTCTAAAAATGGATGATAAAAGGATAGGTAATGGCAATGCAGGGCTTGACGCTGAATTCCATCATCTAGACTACCACCGTACAAGTCATCTCCCAACAAAGGAAAACCAATATGAGAAAAATGGACTCGGATTTGGTGGGTTCGCCCAGTGTGCAGGCGAATATCGACCAAGTGAATATTTCCATAAGAAGCTACAATCTTGTAAGAAGTATGGGCATACTTCCCACCTTTGGCTACACGTCTGGTAATAATAGAGTCTTCATCACGCGCAATCGGAGCAATAATTTCCCCCTCTGACTCCAAATATCCATCACCTTTAACCAAGGCAAAGTAACGTTTCTCAATGGACTTCTTCTGCAACTGCTTGTCTAATCGTGCATGGGCATAACCGTGCTTGGCAAAGAGCATCAAGCCGGAAGTATCTCTATCAAGCCTGGTTACAATGTGAACCTGCTGATTTTCATAATTTTGCTTGACGTAGTAACCCTTGATAAAATTGGCAATGGTATTGGAGTGATTAACACTAGGAATAGAAGCCACTCCATAGGGTTTGTTTAATACTAGATAATGGTCATCCTCATAGAGAATGTCTAATGGTCTCTCGATAGCTTCTAGAGTTTCAAAGCCTTCCTCAGCGGGAATATCGATGACAACTAGGTCTCCAATATCCAATAGATAAGTTGCATTTTGCGGTTGGTCATTGACCAGAATAGCACCACCTCGAAACTTAATCTTGGCCAAAAGTCCTTTAGAAACCTCGTGCTTTTTTAAGAAGGTCTTAACCTTGACATGTTCATCTGCGATAAATTCAAACCTCATTCATCCACCTCGCCGATAAAGGCATCCTTAACGCGGTTCCAGAAGCTGGTATGGCTAGGAGTCGCGACAAAGTGAATCTTATGATGATCAATTTGATACTCAATACGCTCAATATTACGGAAAGAATAAACGCTATTGTCAACCGAAATAGTGTGGTAATCGTTTCTCGTCGGGATAAGTTCAATCTTATCCTTCTTAGGAACAATAATGGAAGAGCCCAGCGTTCGATAAACACGATTGTTAAGGCTAGCAATTTCCGTTAATTGCAAAGCTTCAATGGTAGGGTGTAAAACAGCTCCGCCAAGTGATTTGTTATAGGCTGTACTACCAGTCGGTGTCGAAACTGTTAGCCCATCTCCACGAAAACGTTCAAAGTGGACACCGTTAATCACAACATCCGCCACCATGGTTCGATCAGACCTGCGGATGCTGGCTTCATTTAGCGCTCTGAAAATCTTCACTTCACCATTTTCAAGAAAAACCTTCACATTCAGAACAGGGTAAGAGACTCTGGCTCCGGTATCTAGCTGCAAATTAGTCACTAGCTTGTCCAACTCAAAATCACGGTAGTCCGTATAGAAGCCCAAATGTCCAGTGTGAACACCAATGAAGCGTACCTTGTCAAGCTGATTTTCGTACTTATGAAAGGCCGACAAGAGCATGCCATCCCCACCAATGGAGATAACAATATCCGGATTGGTGTCATTGAGTATAAACTGATTTCTCTTCAAACGATCTCGCAATTCATACAAAACCCTTTGACTCTGCGGTTTTCTATTAGCTATCAGGTCAATTCGTTTACCTGTATTCTTCATCTGTATCGTCACTGTTTCCTACACCATCATTTAATTTTCTACTCAAAGGATCAAAAAGTGCCTGGGCTTCCTGGATATCATCTCGAATTTTACCCATTTCTTCATCCAACTGATGAGCAATTTTGGCAGTAATTTCCAGTCTCTTTTTAATTTCCTCTGGGAAATCCCCTTGGTACTTATAGTTGAGAGAATGTTCTATCGTTGCCCAGAAATTCATGGCCAAAGTACGAATTTGAATTTCTGCTAAAATGGTCTTGGCTCCATTGATAGTGTCAACCATATATTCTACTACCACATGATAGGAACGGTAGCCTGAAGCCTTTCGATGAGTAATGTAATCTCGCTCTTGTACGATCCGCATATCCTGACGCTTGCGCAAAATAGCCACAACTTCTTGGACGTCATCTACAAACTGGACCATCACACGTAAACCAGCAATATCCTGTAAATCGTGTTCTAATGTCGCATAAGTAATACCACGTCGAGCCATTTTTTCCTTGATGCTCTCAATCGGCTTGACTCGACCAGTCACAAACTCAATCGGAGAATGCTTATTTTGCTTACGATATTGCTTACGAATACCACGTAGTTTAATCTTTAACTCACCAACAGCTTGAATGTAAGGATCTAGAAATTCTTCCCATTCTAAGGTCATATATTCTCCCTTGTTCTCATATTATCCTTCAAAAATATCTTTGATTTTTTCTCCAGATTCATATACAATAAATACAAAGCTATTATATCATATAATCCGCTTTCATAGACAAAGAAAAGGTAAGAAAATTGAAACATTTAGAAATTGAATTGAAAACACTCTTGAAAAAAGATGAATACAATCGTCTAAAAGACCAGTTCACAGACGTCACTCCTGTTTTTCAAAAAAATTACTACATCGACACGCCTGATTTTGAACTGCGAGAAAAGAAAGTTGCTATGCGCATTCGAACCTTTGAAGACTGGGCTGAATTGACACTCAAAGTCCCGCAAAGTGTTGGAAACATGGAATACAACCAAAAATTGCAACTAAAAGATGCTGAAAACTATCTGACTAAGGAAGAACTTCCTCAGGGACTGGTTCTTAATGAATTGACGAAACATGGTATTAAAACAAGTGAATGGCAGATCCTTGGTTGTCTAACGACACTTCGCTATGAAATGCAAACAGCTATTGGTCTCATGGCGCTGGATGAAAGTCAGTACTTTGATATTACAGATTACGAATTAGAGCTTGAAGTTGAGAATCACGAGCAAGGGAAACAAGATTTCCAGCAATTTTTAGAGGAAAATCAGCTTACTTATCAAAAAGCTCCCTCAAAATTGGTTCGATTTGTCAAAAGCATGAAAAATAGCTGAAATAATCTCTATTTTTTGGTAAAATAGAAAAGATAAAAATACACAAATCCCAGTTCATATAGGCTAGGCAGATACGGCTAGGATTTAAAAAGTTTACAGAGGACGGTCTATAATGTCAGATAGAAAAAACATGAAACTTTTCGCACTCAACTCTAACCAAGAGATTGCACAGAAAATTGCTCAAGCTGTTGGTGTCCCACTTGGAAAACTATCATCACGTCAATTTTCAGACGGAGAAATCCAAGTGAATATTGAAGAAAGTGTCCGTGGTTATGATGTGTACATCATCCAATCAACAAGTTTCCCTGTTAACAACCACCTAATGGAATTGCTTATCATGGTCGACGCTTGTGTGCGTGCAAGTGCCCACAGCATCAACGTTGTTCTTCCATATTTTGGCTATGCACGTCAAGACCGCATCGCTTCACCTCGTGAGCCACTTACAGCTAAATTAGTTGCTAATATGCTGGTTAAAGCTGGTGTTGATCGTATCCTTACGCTTGATTTGCATGCCGTTCAGGTTCAAGGCTTCTTTGACATTCCTGTCGATAACCTTTTCACAGTTCCCCTATTTGCAAAACATTATTGCGATAAGGGCTTACTTGGCTCAGATGTTGTTGTTGTTAGCCCTAAAAATTCAGGTGTGAAACGTGCTCGTAGCTTGGCTGAGTATCTTGATGCTCCTATCGCCATTATCGACTACCCTCAAGACGATGCTACTCGCAACGAAGGTTATATTATCGGTGATGTTGAAGGTAAGAAAGCCATCTTGATTGACGATATTTTAAATACAGGACGTACCTTCTCTGAAGCTGCTAAAATCGTTGAACGTGAAGGAGCTACAGAAATTTATGCTGTTTCTAGTCATGGTCTCTTTGTTGAAGGTGCTGCTGAACTTCTTGACAATACTAATATTAAAGAAATTCTTGTGACTGATTCAGTAGCAACAAAAGAAAAAACTCCTAAAAACGTATGCTACATCACTGCTAGTGAGTTAATTGGTGATGCCATCGTCCGTATCCACGAAAGAAAACCAGTCAGCCCACTCTTTGCCTACAACAAAAAGAAATAAGGTGATTCTTTGATTTATTTGGACAATGCTGCAACGACTCCCATGTCAGCAGTTGCTATTTCAGCTATGACCAAGGTTATGCAAGAAACCCACGGAAACCCTTCTAGTATTCATGGTCATGGTCGTCAAGCTGGCAAACTCTTGCGAGAAGCTCGTCAGGAACTAGCCAAGTTACTGAAGACAAAACCTCAACATATCTTTTTCACTTCTGGTGGTACTGAAGGCAACAATACTGCTATCATTGGTTACTGCCTTCGTCACCAAGAGCAAGGAAAACATATCATCACAACTGCTATTGAGCACCATGCCGTCCTTGAAACTATTGATTACTTGGTTCAACACTTTGGGTTTGAAGCAACCATTATCCAGCCAGAAAATCAAGAAATCACAGCCCAACAAATTCAAAAAGCTTTACGTGACGATACGATTTTGGTTTCAACCATGTTTGCCAATAATGAGACAGGAAACCTACTGCCCATTGCTGAAATTGGCCAAATACTCAAGCAACACCCTGCTGCCTATCATGTCGATGCAGTTCAAGCTATTGGTAAAATACCAATTCAACCCGAAGAATTGGGCATTGATTTTCTCACTGCTTCGGCCCACAAGTTCCATGGTCCTAAGGGAATCGGTTTTCTCTACGCATCTAGCATGGACTTTGATTCCTATCTACATGGCGGAGACCAAGAACAGAAAAAACGTGCAGGAACTGAAAATCTGCCTGCCATCGTAGGCATGGTTGCAGCCCTAAAAGAAGACCTAGAAAAGCAAGAAGACAATTTTCAACATGTACAAAATCTAGAAACTGCCTTTCTGGCAGAGTTAGAGGGAGTTCAATATTACTTGAATAGAGGAGAACATCATCTCCCTTATGTCCTCAATATTGGATTTCCTGGTCAGAAAAATGACCTCTTACTCCTCCGTCTAGATTTGGCTGGAATTTCTATCTCTACTGGCTCAGCCTGCACTGCGGGCATTGTACAATCTAGCCATGTTCTTGAAGCTATGTACGGAGCAAATTCAGAACGTCTGAAGGAATCCGTTCGCATCAGTTTGTCGCCACAAAATACCGTTGAAGACCTACAAACCCTCGCAAAAACCTTAAAAGAAATTATCGGAGGTTAGCCATATGGCATTTGAAAAAACCATTCAGTTAAAAAATTGTCGTTACGACTACACTCTTAGCCCTTCTGTTAAAAAATTCACCCTTAAGGACAATACCTTTTTTGAGACTAAGGTTGGTAACTATGAACTGACTCGCCTTTTGGAAAAAGTGCCAAACAGCGGTGAAGGCTTCCAACTCAAAATCATCATTAACAAGGAACTTACAGGTGCTAAAATCAATATCACTGACAAGTTTGGGCTACGTCTAGTTGATATTTTCAAATCAGAAGACCACCACATTCATCAGGAAAAATTCTACTTCCTCATGGATAGCTTGGTAGAACGTGGTGTCTTTACAAAATCGGAAAGATAGGTCCCATATGTTTGAACTGACATATAAGGACAACTATCATGTAGAGCGTACACTCAAGTATGAGGATTATGAAGCTCTCATGCTGGCTCTGTCAGGTTGTGTGACCCTACCAGATACGCTTTATGTAACTTCTTTGACCTTTAAAGGGCAGGAAGTTTACCAAGGACTAGTCGGAGACCTCTACCGTTTTCTATCACATGCAGATTTTTTACATCAAAACTAAGATTTTTCTTAGTTTTTTCTTGTTTTTGTTGATTTTTTCACAATGTTTCTATAAAATAGAAGAATAGAAAGGTTGTGATTTTGTGAAAGATAAACAGTCTGCTATTCCAAAAGCTACAGCGAAAAGACTCTCTCTCTACTATCGAATTTTTAAGAGATTTCATGCAGAAAAGATTGAACGTGCCAACTCTAAACAAATTGCAGAGGCTATCGGTATTGATTCCGCGACCGTACGTCGTGATTTTTCCTATTTTGGTGAACTAGGTCGTCGTGGATTTGGCTACGATGTCAAAAAACTGATGACATTTTTTGCCGATTTGCTCAATGATAACTCCATCACCAATGTCATGCTGGTAGGTATTGGAAATATGGGCCACGCCCTTCTCCACTACCGCTTCCACGAGCGTAACAAGATGAAGATTATCATGGCCTTTGACCTAGATGACCATCCCGAAGTCGGTACCCAAACTCCTGATGGAATTCCCATTTACGGAATTTCTCAAATCAAGGATAAAATCAAGGATGCTGATGTGAAGACTGCTATCTTGACTGTTCCCAGCGTCAAGTCGCAAGAGGTTGCCAATCTCTTGGTTGATGCTGGCGTGAAAGGAATCCTCAGTTTTTCACCAGTCCATCTGCATTTACCAAAAGACGTGGTCGTTCAGTATGTCGATTTGACAAGTGAACTCCAAACCCTCCTCTACTTCATGCGAAAAGAGGATTAGAAAGCGAAAATCATTTTATGAAAAAACCAGTTATTGGGATTACAGGAAACGAAAAAACTCATCCAGATGATGACATCATGATGAGCTACGTAGCAAAAGGCTTTGTTGAAGGCGTTAAAGACGCTGGAGGGATTCCCATCATCCTACCGATTGGTGATCAAGAAATGGCCTGCCACTATATCAGTATGATTGACAAGCTCATCTTGACAGGTGGGCAAAATGTTGATCCAAAATTCTATGGTGAACCAAAAACCATCGATAGCGATGACTACCACCTTCAAAGGGATTTCTTTGAGCTGGCCCTCATCAAGGAAGCTATTAAACAGAAAAAGCCAATTTTTTCTGTCTGCCGTGGAACTCAACTCTTTAACGTTGCCATGGGTGGAACTTTGTACCAAGATATCGAAGACCATTGGCAGGATTGTTCTGCTGAGTACACAACTCAACGCTTGATGACAGAGCCTGATACAGTTCTTCGAGAAATCTATGGAGAAATTTCGCATATCAACTCCTTCCACCATCAGAGCATCAAGGATTTAGCACCAAATTTAAAGATTGCAGCTCATGATCCTCAAGATGGTATCATTGAAGCTGTCATGAGTACGGATGACGTTGCCTTTCTCGGTGTCCAATGGCACCCAGAATTTCTATTTGAAAATCGCCCCAAAGATAAAAACCTCTTTGACTATATCGTTAATGAACTTTAGATTAAATCTGTCTTTTCACGATAGCTAAAATAACTGGTGTGAGAGACAATCAAATGGTCCAAGAGGACAATTCCCATCAGGTCACAGGCTTCTTTTACAAGTTTAGTGACATGATCATCATTTCGGCTAGGCGCTACCGCTCCTGAAGGATGATTGTGAACCAAAATGAGAGAAGTCGCCATATGCTTGATAGCATAGTGAAGAATCTCTCGCGGCTCAGCGATACTACGAGTTGCAGAACCGATAAAAATGGTCTGTTGATGGATGATTTGATTTTGAGTATTGAGATAGAGCGCCACCAGGTGCTCTTGTTTTTTATGTCCCAACTCCTGCTGCATCTTCTTGGCCAACTTTTGACTGCTGAGAATACTTTCCATCTCAATAGTCTCATGTTTATGAATACGATGCCCCAGTTCAATCATAGCTTGTAATTCTATAGCCTTAACACGCCCGATACCAGACAGACTCTGCAATTCCTGCAGGGTCATTTTTTTCAAATCCGTTAGGCTTGAAAGATTGCTCAAGACTTTCTGGGCAATTTCAAAAACGCTTGCTTGCCGTGTTCCTGTCCTAAGTAAAATAGCTAGCAACTCTTGATTACTGAGCGCTTCTACTCCTTCCTTGGCCAGTCTTTCTCTTGGCAATAATGAATCTTCTTGGAATGAAATACTGTACATAAAAATCCTCCTCACTTTATTATTCGTGAGAAGGATGGAAAATTATATTTTTTTCTCAATTGGGGCTACACTGGCTAAAAGTTTTTTCAAACCTACTTCTGGAAAATTGATTTTTAATTCCTGCGTAGCACCGCTACCTGAAACTTCCAGAACGGTTCCCTCTCCCCATTTCTTGTGGAGAGCAATGTCACCAATAGACCAATTTGCCTCGCTAGACGCTGATTTTGCTCCAGCTGTAAACTGACCAAATGGAAGACCGCTTGACTGGATAGATTTTGGTGCCGCACTGCGTTTACGGTCTTGAAGAGCTTGAGCCAGACTCATACCTTGGCCAAAGGCAAGGCCACCACTGCTATAAGATGCTTTAAAGCTTGTATTTGCTGGGCGCGCCAATCCTTGATACTCCAGCAAGTCTGAACTGATTTCGTTAATAAATCGGGTCGGACGGTTGTAGTTGGTACGACCAAAAAGCAGGCGCGAGTTGGCATTGGTCAGATAGAGAATTTTCTCTGCACGCGTAATTCCTACATAGGCTAGACGGCGTTCTTCTTCTAATTCATCTTGATCTTCAGCTGCACGGCTAAGCGGAAAGACATTTTCTTCCATCCCAATCAAAAAGACAACTGGAAACTCGAGGCCTTTGGCAGCATGCAGGGTCATTAGGGTAACTTCTGATGTCTCCTGATTACCTGAATCTGTGTCTGCAATTAAGGCCAAATCATTTAAGAAACGACTCAGTTTATCCAGACCATTTTCTTCTTCTGACCCATCAGAGGTGTCATCAAAGTTTTTCGTCACAGAAAGGAACTCTTCAATATTTTCAATCCTAGCCTTGCTTTCTAAAGTCGCTTGAGCATTTAGAATATCGACGTAACCTGTTTTTTCTAGGACGGCCTCAACCAACTCTGTAATAGTTAATTGATCTAGCTGCTCTCGTAAATCTAGAATCATATTGGCAAAATCCCAGATAGACTGGGCTGCTTTACCCTTGATACCAGACAACATGATATTGGCTGAAGCATCTAGCATGGACATGTCTTGCATATTAGCAAAGTCACGGATTTTCTCAACTGTACCTGGACCAATTCCACGTTTCGGTTCGTTGATAATACGCTCAAAACTGATATTATCACTCAAATTGGCAATAAGATTGAGGTAAGCGATAATATCTCGGATTTCCTTACGGCTGTAGAACTTGGTTCCGCCAACCATGGTATAAGGGATATTTGACTTGAGCAGAGCTTCCTCAATAGTACGAGACTGCGCATTAGTACGATAAAGAACTGCAAAATCCTTGTGAAGGAAGTTTTGGTTGCGACCCAGTTCATCGATGGTTTTGGCTACAAATACAGCCTCATCTAGTTCATCATTGGCACGATAGTAAACGATTTGTTCACCATCAGCGTTTTGAGTCCAGAGATTCTTAGGACGGCGATTTTTATTGTTTTTAATGACCTCGTTGGCCGCTTGGAGAATGGTTTTAGTTGAGCGGTAATTCTCCTCCAACAAAACAACCTTGGCTTGGGGATAATCCTTTTCGAAGTCCAAGATATTCTGCATATCAGCACCACGCCAGCCGTAGATAGACTGATCCGCATCCCCAACCACACAGATGTTTTTAAAGCGCGAAGCCAAGAGTTTGACTAATTGATACTGGGCATGGTTGGTATCTTGGTACTCATCAACGTGGATGTATTGGAATTTCTGTTGGTAGTAGGTCAAAACATCAGGATTCTGATCAAAGAGACGCAAGGTCAGCATAATCAAATCATCAAAGTCAACCGACTCCGACTGACGCAATTCTTTTTGGTAAGCAGTATAACACTGAGCCACGATTTGCGTATACATATCGCCAGCTTGAGCAGCATAGGCAACATCATCAATCAGGTCATTCTTAGCATTGGAAATGGTTCCTAAGATGCTTCGTTCATTCCATTTTTTCGGATCCAAGTTCAACTGCTTGAGAATGCGTTTCATGAGCGTTCGCTGTTCACCAGGATCTACAATTGTAAAATTGCGGTTGTAGCCAATATGGTCCGCATCACGACGCAAAATACGCACACACATGGAGTGGAAGGTCGCAATCAGACAGTCCTGAGTGGCTGGATTAAGGTTATAAGCACGCTCTTTCATCTCACGCGCAGCCTTGTTGGTAAAGGTAATGGCCAAGATATTCCACGGATTGACTAGCTTTTCATCAATCAGATAAGCAATGCGGTGGGTCAACACTCGGGTCTTTCCAGAACCAGCCCCTGCCATGATTAACAAGGGACCTTCTGTCGTTTGCACCGCCTCAGCTTGACGGTCATTCATTCCATTTAATAATGCGTTCATCTTCTCTTCCTTACTCTTGAAGTCAATGTTTCTATTATATCAGAATTCAGGGAAAATATCTTTACCTAGACTGGTTACGTGTAGAAGGCAACTTCTTATATCTAGATAAAAAATGAGCTTGGATAGTATTTCCAAACTCATTTTTTACTCAATGAAAATCGAAGTGCAAACTAGGAAGCTAGCCGCAGGCTGTACTTGAGTACGGCAAGGTGAAGCTGACGTGGTTTGAATTTGATTTTCGAAGAGTATAAAGTCAATTGCAATATACTAGAACAAGCCTAATACTGTTCCATCGCTTTCAACATCCATGTTGAGAGCAGCTGGTCGTTTTGGAAGTCCTGGCATGGTCATGACATCACCAGTTAAGGCAACGATAAAGCCTGCACCTAATTTTGGTACCAATTCACGAATGGTAATTTCAAAGTTTTCAGGTGCTCCAAGTGCATTTGGATTATCTGAAAAACTATATTGAGTTTTAGCCATACAGATTGGCAATTTGTCCCAACCATTTTGAACGATTTGAGCGATTTGTGTTTGAGCTTTCTTCTCAAAGTTCACTTTGCTACCACGGTAGATTTCAGTAACAATCTTTTCAATCTTTTCTTGGACTGAAAGGTCATTGTCATACAAACGTTTATAGTTAGCTGGGTTTTCAGCGATGGTTTTGACAACTGTTTCGGCAAGTGCTACTCCACCTTCTGCACCATCAGCCCAGACACTAGCCAATTCAACTGGTACATCGATTGAGTCACAAAGTTCTTTCAAGGCTGCAATTTCAGCTTCTGTATCAGATACAAATTCGTTAATCGCAACAACTGCTGGAATACCGAACTTACGGATATTTTCAACGTGGCGTTTCAAGTTAGCAAAACCGGCACGAACCGCCTCCACATTTTCCTCTGTCAAAGCGTCTTTAGCCACACCTCCATTCATCTTAAGAGCACGAAGGGTTGCAACAATAACTACTGCATCTGGAGATGTTGGCAAGTTTGGTGTCTTAATATCAAGGAATTTCTCAGCACCAAGGTCTGCACCAAAACCAGCTTCAGTAACTGTATAATCAGCCAAGTGAAGAGCTGTTGTAGTTGCCAAGACTGAATTACATCCATGAGCAATATTGGCAAATGGACCACCGTGTACAAAGGCAGGTGTACCGTAAATTGTCTGAACCAGGTTCGGCTTAATCGCATCCTTCAAGATCAAAGCTAAAGCACCTTCAATCTGCAAATCACCTACAGAAACAGGTGTACGATCATAGCGATAACCAATAACGATATTCGCCAAACGGCGTTTCAAGTCCTCGATGTCTGTTGCCAAGCAAAGAATTGCCATGATCTCTGAAGCAACTGTAATGTCAAAGCCATCCTCACGTGGAATACCATTTAGAGGGCCACCAAGCCCAACTGTTACATGGCGAAGAGCACGGTCGTTCAAGTCCACAACACGTTTCCAAAGGATACGACGTTGGTCAATTCCCAACTCATTCCCTTGGTGCAAGTGGTTGTCAATCAAGGCAGAAAGCGCATTGTTGGCAGTCGTAATGGCATGCATGTCTCCAGTGAAGTGAAGGTTGATGTCTTCCATTGGCAGAACTTGAGCGTAACCACCACCAGCGGCACCACCCTTGATACCCATTACTGGACCAAGAGATGGTTCGCGAATAGCAATCATGGTTTTCTTGCCAATCTTGTTCAAGGCATCCGCAAGACCAATGGTAATAGTTGATTTTCCTTCACCTGCAGGTGTTGGATTGATGGCAGTAACCAGAATCAATTTTCCAACTGGATTGCTCTCAACTGCACGAATTTTATCAAAGCTGAGCTTAGCCTTGTACTTTCCATACAACTCCAAATCGTCGTAAGAAATACCAAGTTTCTCTACAACATCAACAATTGGCTTCAACTCAATACTCTGTGCGATTTCAATATCTGTTTTCATTCAAAACTCCTCTAACCTCTTATATGATAACTCATTATAACACAAAACAAGATTTTTAACATCCTAAAACTCTCTAAACGTTCGTAAATATCCCTGTTTTTAAGGTTTTTAGAGTCCTTTCTTAAATTTTATATGCCTTTATAGTTTGAAACTATAGAATAATGAAAAAATAATTTAGTCAAGAAAATAGCTGTCAATTTCAGATAAATTATGTAAAATTCTTGTGTTTTCAATTTCTAATTTTTCTGCCAACTCAATAGAATATTCAAAACTAAGTTTAGTGTTTAACGATAAATCAAACGAGTAATCTTGTAATTCACCCAGTTTTTTATATTTTTCTATGATTTCATTATAAATAGCAAGATAATGCTTATCTAATATTTTTATGTAATTATTCAGATTTTCCTGGTAGTATTGAATGATTTTTTGTTCGCTATCATTTAATATTCCCTTCCCTATTTCCCAAATGATTGAGCTGGCTATTGAACCTACTACAGAACCTAGAACTGGTATAGGAATCATTGCTTGACCAATACAAGCACCAATTGTTGCAAAGGAAGCATCCATTACATTTAATGTCAAGAGATTCATAAATTCATCTTGGGTTATTTCTGTAGATCTATACTTTAGAACAATGTCTATCATTCCATAAGTTGCCGTAACTAAAGCACTAGCATTTGGAGCACTAATCCCCAAGACATTTGTTAATCCGTAAATGGAATACCCAGATATTGCACCCTTTACAACTCCTTCAGCTGTATTCAATCCACAATCTAACCAATCTGATTGTTCGAATTCGAAAATACTTTTTCCTTCTTTATACTTTCCATACACACTCGACATCAAAGCTAATCCCCCCTGTAAAAAAGCGGCGTTCCTTGCAACCTTGTTAGCTTCTTTTAAATTTGGCAATGCATGTTTTTGGGCTACTAATCTTTTTTTATTTAATTCTTGTTGTTTCAGTTTGACTGTTTTATAAATATTTTTCTGTTCAGAATCCAATAGAGAGTTAATTGAATTCTTTTGAGCGTCTTTATAATCTAGAGCAGAGGATTTCATCCAAGATTTGTATGAAGTAAGTCCCTTGCTTTCAGTGATATCATTAATTATTTGGCGTATATCCGTAATTTGTTTACTGGACAATCTCTTACCATTAAGTTCAACTTCTTTTGCTCCAGCCATTATTTTTTCAAATACTTGAACGTGATCTTTTGGAAACATCATTTTCATTTTTGTATTGTAAAAAAATGATTGTTCTAATTCATCACGTAAATTATTATAAAACTTCATTTGAATGGTATTTCTACCAATTAATAAATCGGCTGGTCCATTGTCATTCAAAACTTTAACAATTGGATTTAATCCCTCAATTGCTCTCCTTGCATTTACAATTCCTGCTTCTGCAAACTCTGCTATAAAACCATGTACTCCACGATCACCGCCACGATTTTTAACAATAACATCTTCTATATTATCTTTAGCATAATCTAAAATTTTAGAGGCATTATCCTTGTTTAAGATGACATTGCGAGCTTCATCTTCTATCATTTTCAAAGCAATTTGTAAGTCTTGAATTCTTAAATTATTTAAGCAGTTGACATATGCTCCAATACCTTGATTAAATGCTTGATTAAAAATTTGATTAACCATTTATTTTAATTTCCTTATTTATCATAGCTGTCAGTGATAGTGTTGAATTCACTAAATTACCTGCTTTATATTTTTCATCTTCAGTAAATAAGCTATAGTCCATTCCAGTTAAAGATAAATTGGCTAAATAAATTCCTTCTGTTTGTTTTCCAGTTAGTTCTATTAATTCCGTAACTTCTATTACTTTTTCTTTAAGTTGTCTAGCCAACAATTCTACCTTTTCTGTTCCTCTATAGCCTCTTTTGCAACTTCTTCATTTTTCCTATTAGCTACTACACCAGCGCCTACAGAAGCGGTCAACATAACGCCTGCAATTCCCCAACCGACAGGACCAGCCAAAGCTAGAAATGCGTTACCTGCTGCCACTCCACCGCCACCAGCTGCTACACTTCCACCACCTAACCAAGCCAGAGCGGCGCTATTTGCTGCAGCACCTGTCAAACTTGATATCGCAGTACCTGTTGATGCAACACCAAATGTAGTTGCAACACCCATAGCGGCAGTAGGCCCTAAAGTTGCAACTGTTACTCCTAATGCACTAAGAGAAGCCGTAGCCGCTGTACTACCACTTGCTAATTCAGCTTCCTTAATTGACTGTGAAATAGCAATTTGCTTATCTTCAAAATTCTGAATTTCAACATCAATTTCTTCTAATTTTGTTTCAAACTCTTTTGGCTTATTTGCTAGCTTACTAATTCTTTCTTCAATAATTTTTACAACTTTGACCGCTTTTTCCCTAACCTGATAGAGTTCTGTTGATTTATTAGCTAAATTATCAGCTTCATTGTTATACAATCTTATAGATTCTTTATATCCCTCGACAGCTTCTTGTCTAAGTTTAGAATTAAAGAGGTCAACAGCATCAATTTGTTCTTTCGTATTATTCGCTATTTTACCTGCTTCATTAAAAGTTTCCGATGAAGCTTTAGTTACATGTTCTACCACATCACTAGCTACCCCAATAGCCTTTTCAGAAACATCTGTGATAACATCGCCAACCTGACTTGAAACATCTTCTATAACTTTTACAGACTCTGTAATAGCTTCTCCAGTAAATTTACCTGCTTCATTTAATACTTTACTGGTAGCGGATCCAGCATCATTCAATACCTTACTAGCTTCTTTTGTAAAATTGTCAGCAAATTTAAAAAAATTCATTCAGCATTCTCCTTATTGCATATATTTCTATTATCCTATAAACAGGAGAGATTGTCAAAATCGACCATATATTAATTTACTCAATTTTTATCACTTTCATTTTACTTACCGTTTATTTTTGTGTACAATAGTGCTATGAAAATTTTAGTTACATCGGGCGGTACCAGTGAAGCTATCGATAGCGTCCGCTCTATCACTAACCATTCTACAGGACGCTTGGGGAAAATCATAACAGAAACCTTGCTTGCTGCAGGGCATGAAGTTTGTTTGATAACAACAAAACGAGCTCTAAAGCCAGAAGCCCATCCCAACCTAAGCATTCAAGAAATTAACAATACAAACGATCTTCTCCTTGAAATGCAAGAACGTGTCAAGGACTATCAGGTCTTGATTCACTCAATGGCTGTGTCTGATTACACTCCTGTTTATATGACAGGTCTAGAGGAAGTTCAGGCTAGTTCCAATCTAGAGGAATTTTTAAACAAGCAGAATCATCAGGCTAAGATTTCTTCAACTGATGATGTTCAAGTTTTGTTCCTTAAAAAGACACTAAAAATCATCTCTCTAGTCAAGGAGTGGAATCCTGCTATTCATCTGATTGGTTTCAAACTGCTGGTTGATGTTAACGAAGACTATCTGGTTGACATTGCACGAAAAAGTCTCATCAAAAACCAAGCAGACTTAATCATTGCAAATGACCTGACTCAAATCTCAGCAAAGCAGCACAGAGCTATCTTTGTTGAGAAAAATGAGCTTCAAACAGTCCAGACTAAAGAAGAAATTGCAGAACTCCTCCTTGAAAAAATTCAAACCTATCATTCATAGAAAGGAAAGCTATGGCACATATTCTCTTGGCTGTAACGGGGTCAATCGCCTCTTACAAGTCTGCAGATTTAGTCAGTTCTCTAAAAAAACATGGTCATCAAGTCACTGTCTTAATGACCCAGGCTGCTACAGAGTTTATCCAACCTTTGACACTACAGGTACTCTCACAGAATTCCGTACATTTGGATGTCATGAAGGAACCCTATCCTGATCAAGTCAATCATATCGAACTTGGAAAAAAAGCAGATTTATTTATCGTGTCCCCTGCAACTGCTAACACTATTGCAAAACTAGCCCACGGCTTTGCGGACAACATGGTAACCAGTACGGCTCTAGCCTTGCCAAGTCATATCCCAAAACTCATCGCACCAGCAATGAATACAAAAATGTATGACCATCCGGCAACTCAGGCTAATCTGAAAACATTAGAAAGCTACGGCTATCAGCTGATCGCTCCAAAAGAATCCCTACTAGCTTGTGGAGACCATGGACGAGGAGCATTAGCTGACCTCACAATTATTTTAGAAAGAATAAAGGAAACTCTCGATGAAAAAACGCTCTAATATTGCACCCATTGCTATCTTTTTTGCAACCATGCTCGTGATTCATTTTCTGAGCTCACTTATCTTTAACCTTTTCCCATTTCCAATCAAACCGACCATCGTTCATATTCCTGTCATTATTGCCAGCATTATCTACGGTCCACGAGTTGGGGTTACACTTGGATTTTTAATGGGATTACTTAGCTTGACCGTTAACACGATTACGATTCTACCAACAAGCTACCTCTTCTCACCATTCGTCCCAAACGGAAACATCTACTCAGCTATCATAGCTATCGTCCCACGTATTTTGATTGGTTTAACTCCTTATCTAGTCTATAAACTAATGAAAAACAAGACTGGTCTGATTTTAGCTGGTGCCCTTGGTTCACTTACCAACACAGTCTTTGTACTTGGTGGAATTTTCTACCTTTTTGGAAATGTCTTTGATGGTAATATCCAAAAACTCCTAGCAACTGTTATCTCAACAAATTCGATTGCCGAATTAGTCATTTCCGCAGTTCTAACCCTAGCCATTGTTCCAAGACTACAGACTTTGAAAAAATAAAAACAATCTCCACTTTCAAACCTGAAGGTGGAGATTTTGCTCTATACAGTTTCTTTTTAGTGAAATCTTTACCAATATTTAATTTAAAATGGCCTATAAACTTAAGTAAATCCTTGCTTTATTGCCTTGTTTGTTGTACTATACTAGTGTATATACAGTTAAAAAGGAGATTCTTATGAATACACGGAAAAAGACACAATTTATGACAATGACTGCCCTCTTAACGGCTATTGCGATTTTGATTCCAATTGTTATGCCTTTCAAGATTGTCATTCCACCTGCTTCCTATACTTTAGGAAGCCACATCGCTATTTTTATTGCCATGTTCTTATCGCCCTTGATGGCTGTTTTTGTCATCCTAGCCTCTAGTTTTGGATTTTTGATGGCTGGCTATCCCATGGTTATTGTTTTTCGAGCTTTTTCCCATATCTTTTTTGGAACTTTGGGGGCTCTTTACCTACAAAAATTCCCCGATACCCTAGATAAACCAAAAGCTTCCTGGATTTTCAACTTTGTGTTAGCGCTTGTCCATGCCCTTGCTGAAGTATTGGCCTGTGTCGTTTTTTACACAACTTCTGGTACCAATGTAGAAAATATGTTTTATGTTCTATTTGTGCTAGTTGGATTTGGTACAATTATCCATAGTATGGTAGACTATACATTAGCACTAGCTGTCTATAAAGTGCTTCGCAAACGCCGTTAAAAGGAAGAACTATGACAAAAGATCGCAAACAAGCCCTGCTCCAACTCTTGAAAGAAACTCCTAAAGCCCTCAATGGCCAAAGTTTAGCTGAACATTTTCATGTTACACGCCAGGTCATTGTACAGGACATTGCAATTTTGAGAGCCGATGGCGCTCCTATCCTATCCACTAATCGTGGCTACGTCTATAAGCAAATTGAAACCAATCCTTATGTTCACAAACTTTTCAAAGTGAAACATGAAGTTGAAGAAATCGGTCAAGAACTCCTTGCTATCGTTGATAATGGTGGACGTGTTCAAAATACCTTGATTGACCATCCCGTCTATGGAGAAATTGAAACCTTGCTTAAACTGTCTTGTCGCAGAGATGTGCAACATTTTCTAGAACAAGTCGAGCATTCTGATTTTAAACCTTTATCTGAATTGACAGATGGTATCCATTACCACCTAGTTGAAGCCGAAACACAACAAGACCTCCACTATATCGAGGAGGCCTTGGATCAACTCGGTTATTTAGTAAAAGACTAGAAAATTTTCTTTTCCCAATCGTCTTCTGTACTGTGGCGGTAGAAAAACTCTGACTTGTCAGGAGCTTCCATCATTTCCATCAAAGGTAGCATATCATAGGCCAGATCCAAGTTTGGAATCTGGTCTTTTTGAATCCAATAGCTCAAATAGTAACAATGATATTTAAAAACCACATTGAATGAAAATTAACAACTACTTGCTTACTAAAAATATATCACCAGTTATGTTGATCAACATTATCCTTAGTCACAAGATAAATTGGAGAAACTGTTTCTTTTTCCAGTTTTTTCCCTTGATAATGATCTATTGCTGATTGAATAGCAATTTCACCCATCTTAGCTGGTTGCTGAGCAATAGTGGCAGTAATATCACCTTTTGCAATAGCATCATGTGCATCTGGTTGACCATCAATACCAACAATTAATACATTGCTAAGACCAGCTGCTTTTACTGCTTGTGCAGCTCCTAACGCCATCTCATCATTCTGTGCAAAGATTGCTTGTACTTCTTTGTTTCCTTGAATCATATTTTGCGCTGTATTCAAAGCTTTTGCGCGATCAAAATTAGCGGATTGACTAGAAAGAACATCTAAATTTGTCTTTGAAATTTGTTCAAATCCTTTACCTCTATCTACAGTTGCAGAAGCGCCAGGGACTCCTGATAATTCAAAAGTTTTTGCTTTTTCTCCCAATTGCTTGGTAATAAATTCTGCAGCCATTTTACCTGCTTCTACGTTATCAGAAGCAACAGTTGTCAAGACTTCACCACCATTACTACCGCGGTCAATTAAGATTACCGGAATGTTTGCATTATTAGCAGCTTTAATAGATGTAACAATTGCATCAGAATCAACTGGATTAATTAGTAAAGCATCTACATTTTGACTAATAAAATTTTGAATATCATCTGCTTGTCTAGCAGCATCATCTTGTGCATCTGCTATCTTCAAAGTTACTTCTTTTTCCCCTGCAGCTTTTTCAAGGCCATCTTTCATAGCCACAAAATAAGGATTGTTAGTAGTAGAAATAGAAACTCCTAATTTTAATTCTTTTGCCGACTTTTGAGTCGTAGATTTATTATCATTTGATGAATTTCCTAAACCAGTTTTTCCACAAGCTACTAAAGCAAAAATAAATGTTACAAACAAAGCAAAAATGCTAATTTTTTTAATATTTTTCATGTTATTACTCCTCGTAATATATATCTATAGGGATAGTTTCAATCCCGATTATTGTACGTCATCTAATAAATTGTTACTATTTCCAAAAAAATTGAAAATTATTCTACTGTTTTACAACTTTAAAACGATCAATCAGAACAGCAATTAAGATTACAACTCCTTTTACTACTTGTTGCCAAAATGCTGAAACACCAATAATATTAAGTCCATTATTCAAAACTCCAATAATTAAAGCACCTATTAGAGTCCCAAGTATACGACCTTTACCTCCAGATAAAGAGGTTCCTCCAAGAACAACAGCTGCAATAGCATCCATTTCATAACTAGCACCTGCTGTTGGTTGAGCAGAACTTAAGCGTGATGTTATAATTAATCCAGAAATTGAAGCCATAATACCTGATATTGAATAAATGATAATTTTCACTTTATTTAATTTCACACCTGATATATATGCTGCTTTTTCATTCCCCCCTATAGCATATACAGATTTACCAAATGCTGTTTTATGAAGTAAAACATATAAAACAATAAATACAATAAACATAATAATTACAGGAAATGGAATTCCTACTATGTAACCTTGCCCCAAAAATTGAAATAAGAATGTATCACTTAATCCTTTTGTAATAGGATTCCCATTTGTATAAACAAGTGTTGCTCCCCTAAAAATAGTCATAGTCGCTAAAGTGACGATAAATGGAGCTAATTTCCCGTAGGAAATCAATAACCCATTCATCATACCTAGAATGCAACCCAAAATTAAAGAGATGAGAATTGCTAACGTAACAGGCATTCCAGATCCTAATAAACCTGCTGTTAGCGCGCTGGATAAGGCTAAAATTGATCCTACTGATAAATCGATTCCACCTGTTAGAATAACAAAAGTCATTCCAAAAGCAATCAGTGCATTTGATGTTACTTGCAATAGTAAATTTAACAGATTATTTGCTGTTAAAAAATTTGAATTGATAATAGTGATGACAGCCATTAAAATTATCAATGCTATTACCGTTGTCAATTCTGACATGTACTTCATAGTATTTTTCACACTATTGTCCTCCTGTAGCTAGTTGCATAACTTTTTCTTGTGTAGCTTCTCGACGTGTTAATTCCCCACTAATTCTACCTTCATGCATGACCATAATGCGATCACTGACTCCAATCACTTCTGGTAAATCTGAAGAGACCATAATAATCGGTACACCTCGTTCAGCTAATTCATTCATTAATTGGTAAATTTCACGCTTAGCTCCAACATCTACCCCACGAGTTGGCTCATCTAAAATCAGTACTTTTGGTGCAATACCTATCCATTTTGCTAAAACTACTTTCTGTTGATTACCACCAGAAAGTGTCCCAACTTCCTTATCTGGATAACCTGATTTAATTTGTAACCTATCAATTAAGCGTTGTACAAATATACCACTTGTTTTATTATCGAAAATGCCATTTTTAACAAAATCACGAGTACTAGGTAAAGTCATATTATCTTTAATAGAAAAATCTAAAATCAATCCCTCATCTTTACGATCTTCTGTTAAGAAACCAATTCCATGCTTAATTGCTTCAAAAGGATTTTTAATTATCAGTTGTTCTCCGTTTATTATAATTTGACCAGATTTTAAAGAATCAATTCCAAAAATTGCTCGCATTATTTCAGTACGACCAGCACCCATCAAACCAGAAAAACCAAGAATTTCCCCTTGACGTACATAGAAAGAAATATCCGTAAAAGCATCACCAGAAAGATTCTTAGCTTGAAAAACAATATTCCCAATCTCAGCCTTTTTTTCTGGATAATAATCTTCTAATTCACGGCCTACCATCTTCTGAACTAATTCATCTGCATTAGTAAACTTCGTTTTCTTGGTATCAATTACAAACCCATCCCTCATAACAGTTATAAGATCTGTGATCTTAAAGATTTCTTCCATCCGATGTGAAATATACACAATACCTACACCATCAGATTTTAATCCTTCTATCACTTTAAAAAGTGTTTCAGTTTCACGATCAGTTAAAGCTGCTGTGGGTTCATCCATAATTAACAAGGAAACTTCTGATAATAAACATTTTGCTATTTCTATCATTTGTTGTTGTCCGACTGATAATTGACCAATGATTGCATCGAGAGGAATAGAGATATTAAGACGTTTAAATGCTTCTTTAGCTTTCCTTTCCATACTAACTTTATCTAGAAACCCAATCGAATTTTTAATTTCTCTTCCTAAAAAAAGATTATCAAGTACAGTCATATCTGGCCAAGTATTCATTTCCTGATGAATAAAACTCAGTCCAAACCGTTCTGCCTCTTGAGGATTAGAAAATGTTTTTTCTTTTCCATCAATAAAAATAGTTCCTGAAGTAGCTGGAAAAAGTCCAGTTAAAATATTCATTAAGGTTGATTTGCCTGCGCCATTCTCCCCCATTAAAGCATGAACTTCTCCTGAATTAAGAACCAAATCAATACTTTCTAAAACACGATTATTCCCAAAAGATTTTGAAATATTCTTCATTTCAATTTTCATAGGCAACCCCCTTCTAAATAATAACTCCTGATTGCAAGATTATATTCGAATATGGTGTATCTTCCCCAGTGCGAATAACTGCCTTAACTTTAGTATTCATAGCTTTCAATTCTTCATGACTAATATATTCAATAATTATATTCGATCCTAAAAGATCTAGAACTGCTTGCCACTGTTCTTTGTTTTTTTCCTTAATTTCTTCTGCTAAGAAAATTTTTTCAATAAGTACATGATCTGAATATTCTTTTAAAACTTCTAAAAAACTTGGACTACCTTTTCTTAATGCTAAATCAATTTTATCAACACCTTTTGGAACTGGCAATCCTAAATCTCCGATACAAACCAAATCCATATGACCTAAATCATCAGCTAGTTTCGCTATATTACTATTTAAAATCCCATATTTCTTCATATCCTGAATGCTCCTTTATTTCTTTCAAACTCGGCATACCTCCTTGCGCTCCAAATCTTTGAACAGAAAGATGTGAAGCAATCGTTGCAAAGGACAATGCAACATCCATCTCTTTTCCTTTTGAGATAGCATAAGCAAAAGCACCATTAAACGTATCTCCTGCTCCTGTAGTATCAACTACTTCTGCTTTTATAGCAGGAATTTTCTTAACTGCTGTCCCATCATAATAAATAGAACCTTCAACTCCTAATGTCACAATCATTTTATTAGGATAAATTTTAATAATTTCTTCTAATTTCTTATCTGGGAAAAGCTCTGAACATTCGTGCTCGTTAGGAGTAATAAAATCACAAAAAGGAATCATCTCTTTGTCTGTTTCTCTAGCTGGTGCAGGATTGTAAAGAACCTTAACTTGATTTTCTTGGCAAAATTTAGCTATAGATAAGTTGGCTTCATGTGGTATTTCATTCTGTAATACAACAATACTTGCATCACTAAGTAATTTCCACTCATTTTTCCAATCATTTGTTTTAACTAAATTATTAGCTCCGGGATAATAAATAATCCTATTATCACCTCCATATAAAGTAATTTGTGCAACTCCTGTAGACTGTGGTACCGTTCCCACATATGCTGTAGAAATATCATTATTTTGCAGATTACTTAATAAATCTGCTGAAAAAATATCTGCTCCTACGTTCCCAAATATGTAAATATTATCTTCAACACTGGATAATCTACCAATAGCTACAGCTTGATTTGCACCTTTTCCACCTGGAACTATATTAAATGAATCGCCAAAAATCGTTTCACCTCCTTCTGGAATCCTTTTTGTTCTCATAACTAAGTCCATTGAAATGCTTCCAACAACAACAATTTTACTCATTTCTTTCTCCTTAATGTATTTCTTTCTATGTACCTAACAGGGAGTTTAATTTTAGCTTCATCTATAGAGAACTTATTTGCCATATTATAGATTAGCTTTGCAGCCTGTTCTCCCATTTTATATGATGATTGGTGGATAGTTGATAAAGAAGGATAAATAAATTGACTAAGTACAATATCATCATAACCAATGATTTGAATATCATCTGGAATTTTTTTCCCAATTGCTAAAATTTCATGAATATAAGCTATCGCATGAATATCAGAAGGTGCTATAATACTATCAATATTTGGATTTCTTTTTAGATTCTCTTTAGCTTCTTTTTGAATTTTTTCAAAGTCAAAAGTTTCACTTTCTTCAATACAAATTTCTAAATTTTTATTCCTCAAATAGTTTAAACTTGCTTCAAATCGTTCCACAATATTCTCAGCTTTATCATCTAAAACTTTGATGATCATAACCTGCTCAGCGCCAGCATTCCAAATTGCTTTAGCAGCCAAACGTCCACCCAACTGATTATCAGAAAAAACACCATAGCCTGTATCTTTACTAATCCGGTCAACCACAACAACAGGTAATGTTAGATTTGGAAATTCCTTTGTAAAGTCAAGGGTTGTTATAATACCAGCTGCATTTGTTTTTAACAAAAGGTTTATATATTCTTCTAACGAATCATGATCTGAAATAGTACCAACCATAATCCTATAACCTTTATCTTTCAAATATGATTCGGCTCCTCGAACCAATCTTGGGAAGAACGGATTAGAAATATCTGGCAATAAGAGTCCTACCATTTGATTTTTTTTAGTTTTTAAAGATTGTGCTAATACATTTGGTGTGTAATTTAATTTCTTGATAGCATTTTTTATCTTTTCTCTCGCATCATCTCCGACATAGCCTTTTTTCGAAATATATCTTGAAACTGTTGACTTTGATACTCCGGCTTCTTCAGCAACCTGTTTTATTGTAGTCATCACTCCTCCTTTTTATTGTGGAACCGTTCCCTTATTTATATAGTAAGCGTTTTCTTTTGTTTTGTCAATACTTTTTTAGAAATATTTTAAATTTATTTCAGAGTACACATGTTTTTACTAATCTCCTATTACTATTAGATACGAAACACAACAAGACCTCCACTATATCGAGGAGGCCTTAGATCAGCTAGGTTATTTAGTAAAAGACTAGAAGATTTTCTTCGCCCAGCCATCTTCTGTACGGTGGCGGTAGAAAAATTCAGATTTGTCAGGAGCTTCCATCATCTCCATCAATGGTAACATATCATAGGCCAGATCCAAGTTTGGAATCTGGTCTTTTTGCACCCAAGAAACTTCTCCTTCATCTGAAGAGCGAAGGGTACCAGAGAACTCAGTCGCCTTATAACAAAAGACGATATAGCGCCCGCCTGTATCCAGAGGCCAATTTTTAATGCCGACAAGTTGAGGATTTTGGATAGTCAACCCTGTTTCTTCGTAGATTTCACGAATGACAGACTCCGCAAAAGCCTCACCATTTTCTACATGACCTCCTGGAAAGGCATAACCAGACCAGCGATTGGTTTCAGGAGAGCGATACTGCATAACCACGCGCTGAGTTTCGAGGTCTTCGATCAGACAAATATTTGTTAAAATCGTTAATTGGGAACGGGACATATTTTCTCCTTTAGGTAATATTCTAATCCAACGCCTTGACTTCCAGCATCATATCACGAATCTGAGCTGCTAGTTCAAAGTCAAGCACTTCAACTGCTTCTTGCATTTGTTTTTCGAGTTTCTTGACAAGCTCTTTGCGCTCTTGTTTGTTGAGGCTATTGATGTCAACTTCCTTGTCTTCTTCCTTAGCAACTGCCTTGGTCACAGCAATCAGGTCACGGATTTCTTTCTTGATTGTCTGAGGCACAATACCGTGTTCTTCATTATAGGCCATCTGGATTTTCCGACGGCGGGCAGTTTCATCGATGGCACGTTGCATAGACTGGGTAACCGTGTCCGCATACATGATGACATGGCCTTCACTGTTACGGGCAGCACGTCCAATGGTCTGGATGAGACCACGTTCGTTACGAAGGAAACCTTCCTTGTCAGCATCGAGAATCGCTACGAGGCTCACTTCAGGAACGTCAATCCCTTCACGGAGCAGGTTGATTCCGACCAAGACATCAAAGACACCCAAGCGCAGGTCACGGATAATCTCCGTCCGTTCCAAGGTCTTAATATCCGAGTGCATGTACTTGACCTTGATACCCATTTCCTTGAAGTAGTCGGTCAAGTCTTCTGCCATTTTCTTGGTCAAGGTGGTAATAAAGGTACGTTCGTTCTTTTCAACACGGGCATTGATTTCACCTAAGAGGTCATCAATCTGTCCCATTGTCGGACGTACTTCCACCTCAGGATCCAATAGCCCTGTCGGACGAATGATTTGCTCAATCACTGTCTCGGTCTGTTCATTTTCATAGTCACCTGGTGTCGCTGAAACGTAAACAATCTGATGTACATGACTTTCAAACTCTTCACGGCGAAGAGGACGATTGTCCAAGGCTGACGGCAAACGGAAACCATAATTAACCAGCATTTCTTTACGCGAACGGTCTCCATTATACATACCTTTTATTTGTCCCATAGTCATGTGACTCTCGTCAATCATAATCAAGAAATCATCTGGGAAGAAGTCGAGAAGCGTGTAAGGAGGCTCACCCTCACTCCGTCCATCCATGTGACGTGAATAGTTCTCAACCCCGTTGGTATAGCCCATCTCACGCAACATTTCGATATCATACTCTGTCCGCTGTTTCAAACGTTGGGCTTCAAGCAATTTACCTTCCTTCTCAAAGATAGCTAGTTGCTCTTCTAATTCTGCTTGAATCTTGGCAATGGCAACTTCCATGTGGTCGTCATTGGTCACAAAGTGAGTCGCAGGGAAAATCGCCAAATGATCCACTTCTCCCAAGACCTGACCTGTCAAAGCTTCAACCTCACGAATACGGTCAATTTCGTCTCCAAAAAATTCTACTCGAAAGGCGTGTTCATCACGGGAGGCAGGGAAAATCTCCACTACATCCCCACGAACGCGAAATCTTCCCCGTTGGAAATCAATATCATTTCGCTCAAACTGGATGTCAACTAAGTCATTCAAGAGTTTATCACGAGAAATTTCAAGACCTGGACGGAGACTAACGACACTATCAGCGTATTCCTTGGGCGAACCCAAACCATAGATACAAGAGACGGAAGCCACGACGATAACATCATTGCGCTCCAAAAGAGCCGAAGTAGCTGAGTGTCGGAGCTTATCAATCTCGTCATTGACAGAGCTATCCTTTTCAATATAGGTATCACTGGAAGGGACATAGGCCTCAGGTTGGTAATAATCATAGTAGGATACGAAGTACTCAACAGCATTTTCAGGGAAAAATTCCTTAAATTCTCCATAGAGCTGTCCTGCTAGAGTTTTATTGTGGGCGATGACCAGAGTTGGTTTATTAACTTTGGAAATGACCTGACTCATAGTATAGGTCTTCCCTGTTCCAGTCGCCCCCATCAGAATCTGAGCTTTTTCTCCCCCCTCGATATTATCAACCAACTGCTCAATAGCTTGAGGTTGGTCTCCTGAAGGTTGATATTTTGATACTAGTTTAAATTGATTATCTGTAATGCGATTGATCATAAGAATCCTCTTTCCATGTGCTATTCCTATTTTAGCATACTTATAGCATTTTCACGAAGAAAAGGACGGACCGAAGTCACATCCTTTCATTTTCTTTCTTTAATTGGTAAGCGAGATAGACAATCAGCAGTAACAAGACTAAACTTGTCATGATAGAACCTTCAATCCCAAAAGATCCTCCTGATAACCAGCCTTGATTACCTTGTGGTAAAAAGGTCATCAACGATGTTCCTGATGGTTGACCACTAACTAAAATCCCAAAGAGATTGCCCTGAGCAAAATTCCAAGCCCCATGAATACCTGCAACACCCCAAACTGTATCGGTTTTGAGGAGGTAAAGTGCCATGGCAACTCCGAATAAAAAGAGATTTACTAGAGATAGTGGTGTTAGACCCGAATTGCCCATATGAAGCAGGGTAAAAAATATGCTAGATATAACAACAGCTAGTTTTAGATTGGTTCTTGAATCCAATTGAGGAAGGAGCCAAGCACGGGCCACCACTTCTTCTGTTGTCCCTTGTAAAATCCAAAATGGAATGGTAAAAATGACAAAGGCAAGCGAATAAGGATTCAAATGAATAGACTCAAAACGATATTGCCCCAAGGCCACTAAACCTAACAAGGTCAGAAGAAAAAGTGCCAGACCTAGCCCAAACCCTTTCAGAAGATTGCTGAGGAAATTTTCTCTATAAAATCCCAAGGTTCGAATAGGTCTTTTCTCAACTTTTCTAGTCCATCTGAACACAGTGTTGAGAATAAAACCAAAGGCCAGCAATTCTAAAATTAAACGAAAATCACCTGTTTTATCCGTCAAGCTCTGATGCAAGGTCTGCAAGTAGCTTGCAAGATTTTGACCAGCCTCTCCAAAATTTCTAGCAAGTCCGATGAGAGCTAACAAACTAATACCATACAGAGTATAAGCCACAAACTCTCCTATGAAGACAAAAGCAAAGGCTAACAAGGGGCTTGTGTAAATGTTTAAACTCATTTTTGAAGCTTGGAAGTCTTTAAATATTCTTTTGTTCTTCATATCCCTGTCCTCTTTTCTTCTATATATACTATTATTATAGCACTTTTTAATAGCAATTCAAGAAAGAAAAAAACAATGTTACATTTTCTGACACAGAAATATAAAAATTTGCCTTTTTTTACTTTTTCTGATATAATGGGAAAATATTCGGAAAAGGAGACTAAAAATGAAGAAAAAATTTCTAGCATTTTTGCTAATTTTATTCCCAATTTTCTCATTAGGTATTGCAAAAGCTGAAACGATTAAGATTGTTTCTGATACCGCCTATGCACCTTTTGAGTTTAAAGATTCAGATCAAACTTATAAAGGAATTGATGTTGACATTATCAACAAAGTCGCTGAGATTAAAGGATGGAACATTCAGATGTCTTATCCTGGATTTGACGCAGCGGTCAATGCAGTTCAAGCTGGTCAAGCTGACGCTATCATGGCTGGAATGACAAAAACTGCTGAACGTGAAAAAGTTTTCACCATGTCTGATACTTACTATGATACAAAAGTTGTCATTGCAACTACAAAGGCACACAAGATTAGTCAGTATGACCAATTAAAGGGTAAAACTGTTGGTGTTAAAAATGGAACAGCTGCTCAACGTTTCCTTGAAAGTATCAAAGATAAATACGGCTTTACTATTAAAACATTTGACACTGGTGATTTGATGAACAACAGCTTGAGTGCTGGTGCCATTGATGCTATGATGGATGATAAACCTGTTATCGAGTATGCCATTAACCAAGGCCAAGACCTCCATATTGAAATGGATGGCGAAGCTGTAGGTAGCTTTGCTTTCGGTGTTAAAAAAGGTAGCAAATACGAGCACTTAGTCACTGAATTTAACCAAGCCTTGGCTGAAATGAAAAAAGATGGTAGTCTTGATAAAATCATCAAGAAATGGACTGCTTCATCATCTTCAGCAGTGCCAACTACAACGACTGCAGCTGGTCTAAAAGCAACTCCTGTTAAAGCCAAATACATCATTGCAAGTGATTCTTCTTTTGCACCTTTTGTGTTCCAAAACTCAAGCAACCAATTTACTGGTATTGATATGGACTTGATTAAGGCTATCGCTAAAGACCAAGGTTTCGAAATTGAAATCACCAACCCTGGTTTTGATGCCGCTATCAGTGCTGTTCAAGCTGGACAAGCTGATGGTATCATTGCTGGTATGTCTGTCACAGATGCTCGTAAGGCAACTTTTGACTTCTCAGAATCCTACTACACTGCCAATACTATCCTTGGTGTCAAAGAATCAAGCACCATTGCTTCTTATGAAGATTTAAAAGGAAAGACAGTTGGTGTTAAAAACGGAACTGCCTCTCAAACCTTCCTAACAGAAAATCAAAGCAAATACGGTTACAAAATCAAAACTTTTGCTGATGGTTCTTCAATGTATGACAGTTTAAACACTGGTGCCATTGATGCCGTTATGGATGATGAACCTGTTCTCAAATATTCTATCAGTCAAGGACAAAAATTGAAAACACCAATCGCTGGAACTCCAATCGGTGAAACAGCCTTTGCCGTTAAAAAAGGAGCAAATCCAGAATTGATTCAAATGTTCAACAACGGACTTGCAAACCTTAAAGCAAACGGAGAATTCCAAAAGATTCTTGATAAATACCTAGCTAGCGAGTCTTCAACTGCTTCAACAAGCACTGTTGATGAAACAACAATCTGGGGCTTGCTTCAAAACAACTACAAACAACTCCTTAGCGGTCTTGGTATCACTCTTGCTCTAGCTCTTATCTCATTTGCTATTGCCATTGTTATCGGGATTATCTTCGGTATGTTTAGCGTTAGCCCATACAAATCTCTTCGCGTAATCTCTGAGATTTTCGTAGACGTTATCCGTGGTATTCCATTGATGATTCTTGCAGCCTTCATCTTCTGGGGAATTCCAAACTTCATCGAGTCTATCACAGGCCAACAAAGTCCAATTAACGATTTCGTAGCTGGTACCATTGCCCTCTCACTCAATGCAGCCGCTTATATCGCTGAGATCGTTCGTGGTGGTATTCAGGCCGTTCCAGTTGGCCAAATGGAAGCCAGCCGAAGCTTGGGTATCTCTTATGGCAAAACCATGCGTAAGATTATCCTGCCACAAGCAACTAAATTGATGTTGCCAAACTTTGTTAACCAATTCGTTATCGCTCTTAAAGATACAACCATCGTATCTGCTATCGGTTTGGTTGAACTCTTCCAAACTGGTAAGATTATCATCGCACGTAACTACCAAAGTTTCAAGATGTATGCAATCCTTGCTATCTTCTATCTTGTAATTATCACACTTTTGACTAGACTAGCGAAACGCTTAGAAAAGAGGATTCGTTAATGGCAAAATTAAAAATTGATGTAAATGATTTACACAAACATTATGGAAAAAATGAGGTTTTAAAAGGAATTACGACTAAGTTCTATGAAGGAGATGTTGTTTGTATCATTGGTCCTTCAGGTTCTGGTAAATCGACCTTCCTTCGTAGCCTCAACCTTCTAGAAGAAGTTACTAGCGGTCACATCACTGTGAACGGTTATGACTTAACTGAAAAAACAACCAACGTTGACCACGTCCGTGAAAATATCGGAATGGTTTTCCAACACTTCAATCTCTTCCCACACATGTCTGTATTGGACAACATTACCTTTGCTCCAATTGAGCACAAGTTAATGACTAAGGAAGAAGCTGAGAAATTGGGAATGGAGTTGCTTGACAAGGTTGGGCTAGCAGATAAAGCTAATGCTAACCCAGATAGCCTATCAGGTGGTCAAAAACAACGTGTGGCTATCGCTCGTGGACTAGCAATGAATCCAGACATCATGCTCTTTGATGAACCAACTTCTGCCCTTGACCCTGAGATGGTCGGAGACGTACTAAACGTTATGAAGGAATTGGCTGAGCAAGGTATGACCATGATTATCGTAACCCATGAGATGGGATTTGCTCGTCAGGTTGCTAACCGCGTTATCTTTACTGCGGATGGCGAGTTCCTTGAAGACGGAACACCTGATCAAATCTTTGATAACCCACAACACCCACGTCTGAAAGAGTTCTTGGACAAGGTATTAAATGTTTAAACGCAAACTGTAAGGATTTCCTTGCAGTTTTTTTCTATCTCGTATTGGATTTTTTGATTTTTCGGAAAATTATGTTAGAATTAAGTTTATGAAATGAGGTTTCCTCATACCTAGCAAGACTAGGAATAAAAATAGAAATTAGGTAGCTAGATGTCATCTAAGGTTATTGTTACAATTTTCGGTGCGAGTGGGGACCTGGCTAAACGCAAGCTCTACCCTTCCCTTTTTAGACTATATAAATCCGGTAATCTTTCCGAGCACTTTGCAGTCATTGGAACTGCTCGTCGTCCTTGGAGCAAGGAATATTTTGAATCTGTTGTAGTCGAATCGATCCTTGATTTGGCAGATAGTACCGAACAGGCTCAGGAGTTCGCTAGTCACTTCTACTATCAAAGTCATGATGTCAACGATACAGAACACTACATTGCTTTGCGTCAATTGCAGGCTGAACTAAATGACAAGTACCAAGCTGAACACAACAAGCTCTTCTTCTTGTCTATGGCACCTCAGTTCTTTGGAACTATCGCAAAACACCTCAAGTCTGAAAACATTGTGGACGGTAAAGGTTTTGAACGCTTAATCGTTGAAAAACCATTTGGTACAGATTACGCAACTGCAAGCAAGTTGAATGACGAGCTCCTAGCAACATTTGACGAAGAACAAATTTTCCGTATTGACCATTATCTTGGTAAGGAAATGATCCAAAGTATCTTTGCAGTTCGCTTTGCAAACCTGATTTTTGAAAATGTTTGGAACAAGGACTTTATCGATAATGTTCAAATTACCTTTGCTGAGCGCTTGGGTGTAGAAGAACGTGGGGGATACTATGACCAATCTGGTGCACTCCGTGACATGGTACAAAACCACACACTACAACTTCTTTCTCTCCTTGCTATGGACAAGCCAGCAAGCTTTACAAAAGACGAGATTCGTGCCGAAAAGATTAAGGTCTTTAAAAACCTCAATCATCCAACGGATGAAGAGCTTAAAGAACACTTTATCCGTGGTCAATACCGTTCAGGTAAGATTGATGGCATGAAATATATCTCTTATCGTAGTGAGCCAAATGTGAATCCAGAATCTACAACTGAAACCTTTGCATCTGGTGCCTTCTTTGTAGACAGCGATCGCTTCCGTGGTGTTCCTTTCTTCTTCCGTACTGGTAAACGTCTGACTGAAAAAGGAACTCATGTCAACATCGTCTTTAAACAAATGGATTCTATATTTGGAGAACCACTTGCTCCAAATATTTTAACCATCTATATCCAACCAACAGAAGGCTTCTCTCTTAGCCTAAATGGAAAGCAAGTAGGAGAAGAATTCAACTTGGCTCCGAACTCACTTGATTACCGTACAGACGCGACCGCAACTGGTGCTTCTCCAGAACCATACGAAAAATTGATTTATGATGTCTTAAATAACAACTCAACTAACTTTAGCCACTGGGATGAAGTTGGTGCATCATGGAAGTTGATTGACCGTATCGAAGAGCTTTGGGCTAAAAATGGTGCTCCACTTCATGACTATAAAGCTGGAAGCATGGGACCTCAAGCAAGCTTTGACTTACTTGAAAAATTCGGTGCCAAATGGACTTGGCAACCAGATATCGCCTATCGTCAAGATGGTCGCTTAGAATAAAAAAATTTCCTGCAAGATAACCTTGCAGGATTTTCTTTATCATCAAATTAAGCCTTCCAAGAGACCTTTCATAAAGTTTTCTGAGTTAAACTCTCCAATATCATCGATTTTTTCACCAAAACCAATCAATTTTACAGGAATATTGAGTTCTTCACGAATGGCTAGAACAACACCACCTCGAGCAGTTCCATCAATCTTAGTCAAGACAATTCCTGTCAAAGGTGTGATTTTTGAAAATTCTTTGGCCTGTACCAGGGCATTCTGACCTGTTGATGCATCAAGTGCCAAGAAGGTTTCATGAGGTGCTTCTGGCACAACACGTTTGATGATACGACCAATCTTTTCCAGCTCAGCCATGAGGTTGTCCTTGTTTTGCAGACGACCAGCGGTATCAATCATGAGAATATCAATACCTTCAGCTACGGCACGTTCCATGCCATCAAAGACCACACTGGCTGGGTCAGCTTTTTCAGGTCCAGTCACAACTGGAACGTCAACACGACGGCCCCATTCAGCTAGCTGGGCTACTGCACCTGCACGGAAGGTATCTGCCGCAACCAACATGACCTTCTTACCTGCTTGTTTGTAGCGGTGGGCTAGTTTTCCGATAGAAGTTGTTTTCCCAACACCATTAACACCAACAAAGAGCATGACTGTCAAGCCATCTTGGAAGTAGATACTTTCATCGTAGTTACCGTCTTTCTCATAGAGATCGACCAATTTTTCAATGATGACGCGGCGAAGTGCATCAGGTTTCTTGGCGTTTTCAAGCTTGGCTTCGTAGCGTAACTCCTCGGTTAAGTTAGAAGCGACCTGGACACCAACGTCACTCATAATCAGCAGTTCTTCCAGTTCCTCGAAAAATTCTTCGTCAACAGAGCGGAAGTTAGCAAAGAAGGCGTTCAATCGTGCACCGAATCCTGTACGAGTTTTCTTGAGACTGCGGTCATATTTTTCCTGAACAGTTTCTTCTGTCTGAGACCTTTCTGGTTCAAGCACTTCAGAACTATTTTCTTCTACAGTCTCTAGGAGCTCAGTATTCTCTTCCTCTGTGACTTCTTCTGAGTTTGGAAATTCTTCTATTACTTCTTGAGAAACTTCTACAGTTGGCTCTGAATCCAGACTTTCTTCAACTGTCTCTTGATTTTCCTCTTCTTCAAACACAGCTGATTCAGAACTTTCAACCTCTGCTTCTTCTTGAGGAACTTCCTCAGCTTCTGTAAGGGCAGGCTCAGTAGCTTCAGACAAATCAAGATTTTCCAGAGCTTCTTTTACAACTTCTTCGATTTTAGGTTCTTCTTTTTTTCTGAATAGACGGTCAAACAATCCCATATCTTAGTTCTCCTTTAGCACATATTCTTCGATAACCCAGGCGACAGCTTCCTCATCATTGGTCATAGGAGTTACCACATTTGCGACTGCCTTAACTTCAGGAACAGCATTTTGCATGGCAACACCGAGCCCTGCCCATTCAATCATAGAGAGGTCATTAGCCTCGTCACCACAAGCCATAACTTGGCTTTGGTCGATTCCAAGATGGCTGATTAGTTTTGCCAAACCTGTTGCTTTATGAACATTCTTTGGTGACCACTCTAGCAACATTTCACGTGATTTAAAGATTTCATATTGGTCAAACAATTCTGGAGAAATCTTCTGAATGGCTGCATCCAAGGGTTCTTGAGCAAAGGCAGTCACGCACTTATTGTAAGTCATCTGACTAGATAAGTCTTCAAAGTCCACTGGAACAAAGGTCAATGCTGGATTGAATTTGGCATAAAGACTTTCTTGGTCGGATTGAATTTGATAAACAGTTCCTTCTGAGATAGCATCAAGAGGCAGTGATAATTTCTCTGTTTCCTCATACAAGCGTGCCACATCATCATATGAAAAGACTGTTTTATCAAGGATTTCACCTGTATTTTTCTGAACCAAACCACCATTAAAAGTAATCGTATACTCATCTTCATGGCCGTCAGTCCCTAGCTCATGGAGAAAGAAATCCATAGCTTTTAAGGGACGACCAGTTGTCAATACGACCTTGATACCACGATCACGCGCAGCTTTCAAAGTTGCCTTGGTGCGATCCGTCAGCCTTTTATCAGTAGTCAGCAAGGTCCCGTCCAAGTCCAATGCGATTAATTTTATATCTGCCATTATAAGCCCTCCATATAAGCTATAACCGACTGGTCCTTATGGTGACCAATCACAGTCTCTGCTAATTCTAAAATTTCAGGTCGTGCATTTTCAGGAGCTACAGGATGTCCCACAACCTGCATCATATGTAAGTCATTAAGATTGTCTCCAAAAGCCATAACCTGATCCATTGTGATGCCAAGTTTTTTAGCCAATTCAACAATGGCCACTCCCTTATCGACATAGTCCAGAACAATATCAATAGATTCAAAGCCAGTTGTCATGGCCTTAACACCAGGAACATGTTCATTGACCCAAGCTTCTCCAGCTTCTAGCGTTTCTTCTGTGAAGTTGGTTGTAAATTTGAAAATGTCATCTGTGATAGCTTCCAAATTCGCTACTTTTTGAATATTTTCATTATAGTGCTGACTCACTTTTAAATAGGTCTCATCAACCGTATCTAGAACATAAGCTCCCTTTTTTCCCGTCAAGAGCAGTTTATTGATATCTACATAAGGTGAAGTTTTCAGCTTTTCAAAAGTTGTCAGATAAAAGTCACGAGACATGGTCGCTTCATACAAGTCTTGACCCTGATACTCTACTAAACTGCCATTTTCCGCAATGAAAATAATGTCATCACGAACATCAGCAAATAATTTTTCTAGAGATAGGAATCCGCGCCCCGAAGCCACTGCAAAGTAAATCCCTTTTTCATTGTAAGAAGCCAAGAGAGACTTGAGGCGGTCCATATCAAAGCGTCCATTCCCATCTAGGAAGGTTCCGTCCATATCTGTTGCTACTAGTTTAATTGTCATCCTTCAATACTTTCTAAATCTTTTAACTTAACCGAAACAATTTTTGAGACACCTGATTCTTGCATAGTCACTCCATAGATAGAATCAGCCGCTGCCATGGTTCCCTTACGGTGGGTTACGACGATAAACTGGCTGTCCTTGTCAAATCGATTGAGGTAATCCCCGAAACGTTTAACATTAGCTTCGTCAAGCGCAGCCTCTACCTCATCCAAGATAACAAATGGAATGGTCTTGACACGGATAATGGAGAAGAGTAAGGCAAGAGCCGATAGAGCTTTTTCACCACCACTCATGAGGTTGAGAGACTGAATTTTCTTGCCTGGTGGTTGAACAGAAATCTCAACCCCAGCTGTCAGCAGGTCTCCTTCAGTCAAAATGAGGTCCGCTTGACCTCCGCCAAACATCTGCTTAAAGGTCACTTTGAAAGACTCACGAATGGCTTCAAAGGTGGATTTAAAGCGTTCCTTGACCTCATCATTCATCTCTGTAATTGTCTCAAGGAGCAGATTTTTCGCTGACAAAATATCATCTCGCTGACTATTTAGGAAATCCAGACGATTATGAACTTCTTCATACTGGTCAATAGCTTCCAAGTTGACAGGACCCAGCGAGCGAATAGCCTTCTCTAAATCTTTAACCTCTTGCTCTGCCAGATTGAGATTTTCCAACTCATGAGACTTTTCTAAAGCTTCAGTATAGCTAATCTGATACTGGTCTGTTAATTGACTTTGTAAATGGCGCAAGCGCTCGCTGACCTTTTCTTTCTTAGCTTCAGCACGTGTTTGCTTGCGAATCCATTCTTCATTCTGCTGGCGAGCCTGATCCAAATGACTAGCAATATCATCCAGTTGACCTTCAATATCATCCAACTCAAACTGCTTGCGAATTAAACCTTGTTGGAGATTTGTTTTCTGGTTTTTGGCTTCTTCAGCCTGTTGACTGAGCAATTCTGTATCAACCTTCTCAATATTATCAACCTTTTCTTGAAGAAGGCGCTGGATTTCTTCTTGTTCGATATCTAAATTGTCTAATTCCTTGCCTAAACGCTCAATATCAGCTACTTCATAACGCTTTTGTCCTTGCAGTTCAGTCTTAAGCAAGCGAGCCTGCGCTAGCTCTTCCTGCAAGTTTTGATAGCGTTCTTGGATGGTATTTTTGTTAGACTTAATCTCGTCAATCTCAGCTTCCAGATTTTGCTTGTCACTGGCAATAGTAGCAAGGCGTGCTTGGCATTTTTCCTTATCTGCTTGCCAATCTCCGTCAGAAAGACGATCTAATTCCTCTTCTTGGAGTTTCCAAAGCGTTTCTAGCTCTTCAACTTGCTGACTGGTCTGCTGATAAGCGAGGGACAAACCTTGCTCCTGAATACGAGCCTGCTCACCCTGAGATTTGATGGCTTCTAATGATTCGGTCAATCTAGCCATCTGGTCTTGTAAGGTCTTCAAAGCCACTTCTTCTAAACGAAGACTTGCTTCTTCTTCAGCAATTTCTTTTTGTAATTGCTCCAGTTCTGGCTTGATGAAAATGCTGTTATTCTGGCGATTAGCTCCACCTGCATAGGAACCACCTGTGCGCAACTCTGTGCCGTCCAAAGTCACCATACGAACCTGATAACGAACCTGGCGAGCAGCTGCACGAGCATGTTCTACGGTATCAAAGATAGCCGTCGTAGCTAGCAAGTTCTTGAAAATGGCTTCCAGTCTAGTATCGAATGTCACCAACTCATCTGCCATGCCCAGAAATCCTGGACTTACAGCGATAGCATCTTGATTCTGACTAGAAATCGTACGCGCCTTAATAGTGGTCAAAGGAAGGAAGGTTGCACGACCGGCTCTGTTTCGTTTAAGGAAATCAATAGCTTTGGTTGCCGACTCTTCATCTTCTACGATGATATGCTGACTACTCGCTCCCAGTGCAATCTCTAGGGCAATTTGATAATGTACATCAAAGGTCAGATGCTCACTGACTGCCCCAATAATCCCACCAAGGCGGTCTTTTTCTTGGAGAACACTCTTAACACCTGCATAAAAGTTACTATGATTTCTCAGGATATTTTCCAAACTTTGAGCTCTGGCCTGCTTGTTTTTAAGGCTGTCCAGACGGTCAAAGAGTTGACTTTGTTGAGTTTGATAGGAAGTTTTCTGCTCTTCTTGCTCCTTGGCAATAGCTTGGTAGTCAGCCAATAATTTTTGAACCTGCTCCTTGGCAGTTTCAAGCTCCGCCTTTTGCTGACTAGCCTTTTCTTTAGCTGTAGCCAGCTGTTCTTTCAGCTTTTCTAGTTGATCTGCTTGTTTTTGAGAAAGCTGACGACTATTTTCCAACTCGTTTTCGATACGGGTCAACTGGTTTGAGACATCCGCTTCTTCCTGTAAAAGCGCCACAAAGCGTTCACGCAAAAGCTCAATCATCTGATCAGGATCATCTGAAAAAGCTAGCAATTCAGCTTCTAAACGATTGAGTTTTTGATTATTTTGGACTAGATTTTCCTCTAAAAGTGCTAAAGAGCTTTCTTTATCAGATTTTTCTTTGCTGAGTGAGCTTCTCTTATCCTCCAAAGCAGCCAAACGGGCTTGTGCTTCCTGTTGATTGATGGCTACTTGCTCAGATTCCAGTTTCGATAGGGCTAATTTTCTCTCTAAATCACTAATCAGACTAGTCAAATCCATCAAACTACCCTGGTCTTTAGCCATTTCAGCCTGCAAATCTTGGCGTTGCTTTTTTAGAGTTTGATTTTCTTCTTCTAATTTTTCACGCTTTTGGTAATAGCTTGTCAAGAGTTCCTGAACTTGTGCCAACTCTTCTTCTGTCGACTCTAGTTCAGCCTTATTTTCCTTGATTTGAGCAACCAGCACGTCTAAATAAATAGCCTTGCGTTGACCTTCCAAGTCTAAAAACTTACGGGCATTCTCAGCTTGCTTCTCAAGAGGCTTGATTTGATTGTCCAACTCATAGATAATATCCTCTAAGCGGTCTAGATTATCCTGAGTTTGCTGCAGTTTACTCTCAGTTTCTTTTCGACGAGTCTTGTATTTCAAAACTCCAGCAGCTTCTTCAAAAATAGCTCGGCGTTCTTCAGGCTTGGAGTTGAAAATCTCCTCAACCTTCCCTTGGGAAATAATAGAGAAAGAATCTCGTCCCAAACCTGTATCCAAGAAAAGATCATGAATATCACGCAGACGGACTTTCTTGCCGTCAATCTTGTATTCGCTATCTCCACTACGATAGATATGGCGTTCTACTCTGATTTCTTGACCTGCATCCTTGATAAATCCGTCATGATTATTCAGAGTCACAACTACAGAAGCATAATTGAGTGGTTTGCGACTTTCTGTTCCAGCAAAGATGACATCTGGCATCTTGCCACCACGGAGACTCTTAACACTTGACTCCCCCAAGGCCCAACGAAGACTTTCTGTAATATTCGACTTTCCAGAACCATTGGGTCCAACAACTGCCGTCACACCTTGGTCAAAGATGACCTTAGTCTTGTCAGCAAAAGACTTGAATCCCTGAATTTCGATTTCCTTTAAATACATGAATCCAGCCCTTTCTCAACGGCATTTTTGGCAGCTTCCTGCTCTGCTAATTTCTTAGAACGACCTTGACCTTGACCGATGCTCTTACCTTCAACCAGAACTTCTACATCAAAAACCTTATCATGGGCAGGACCCGTTTCAGAAATTACCTGATAACGGATAGTCACATCCCCATTGACTTGAAGTAACTCTTGGAGATGGGTTTTGTAGTCTGTAATCATCTCAAACTCGCCTGCTTCAACCTTAGGAATCATGACTTGATAGATAAATTCCTTGACTTTGGCCACATCCTTGTCCAAAAGGAGGGCACCAAGAAAGGCCTCAAAGGCATCACCAAGAATGGTATCACGATTGCGACCACCAGATTTTTCTTCCCCCTTACCCAGCTTGATAAACTGATCAAACTGACAATCACGCGCAAAACCAGCTAAACTCTCCTCGCGGACAATCATGGCACGGAGTTTAGACAAGTCACCCTCAGGCTTTTTAGGATATTTTTTATACAGATATTCTGAAATCAATAACTGTAGAACAGCGTCTCCTAAAAATTCCAAGCGTTCATTGTGTGAAATTTTTAAGAGGCGGTGCTCATTGGCATAACTCGTATGAGTAAAGGCAGTCTCCAGTAAATTTTTGTCTGCAAATTCGATTGCAAAATGGTTTTTAAGTACAGTTTGTAATTCTTTCATACCAACCTCTTTCTAACTGATAACAGTCCTTTTTATTATATCAAAAAAAGCCCCCTGAGTCACTTTAAAACGGGACTGGAAAGCATTTGGGCATTCTATAGAATATGATTTTCAGTTTTAGGGAAAAATTTGAGGCAGGATAAAGAAAAAAGCCCTACTAAAGGCTTTTTAGGATGTTTACATCCACCCTGAGGGAATCGAACCCCCATCTCAAGAACCGGAATCTTACGTGATATCCATTACACTAAGGGTGGAAACTTGTTTTATTATAACAGAAATTTGCTCTAATAACAAGTTTTTTTCTAGTGAGATAGCCCGTCTTAGTGGGAAGCATCCCCATTCCAGATAGAGTTTTTCACTATAACATAATCAACGTGTTTAAGGTCAGCAACCTCACGTCCACCTGCATAAGAAATAGCACTTTGAAGGTCTTGTTCCATCTCAGTTAAAGTGTCTTGCAGATGACCTTTAGCAGGAAGCAAGATACGTTTGCCTTCCACATTTTTGTAAGCACCTTTTTGATATTGTGAAGCTGAACCATAGTACTCTTTGAACTGTTCACCATCAACTTCAATCGTTTTCCCTGGACTTTCGATGTGTCCTGCAAAGAGGGAACCAATCATGACCATGCTGGCACCGAAACGAATAGACTTAGCAATATCACCGTGAGTACGAATTCCTCCATCAGCAATAATCGGTTTACGTGCAGCCTTGGCACACCAACGTAGAGCAGCCAACTGCCAACCACCTGTACCAAAACCTGTCTTGACCTTGGTGATACAAACCTTACCTGGACCGATTCCGACCTTAGTAGCATCCGCACCAGCATTTTCCAATTCACGCACAGCTTCTGGTGTTCCCACATTTCCAGCAATGACAAAGGTATCTGGCAATTCTTTTTTGATGTGTTGAATCATAGAAATCACGCTATCCGCATGACCGTGGGCAATGTCAATTGTGATGTATTCCGGAGCATCAGCCTTGAGCTGGCTAACAAAATCATACTCATAGTCTTTAACACCAACAGAGATAGAAGCAATAAGCCCTTGATCGTGCATTCGTTTAATAAAATGAATACGTCCAGCCTCATCAAAACGGTGCATAATGTAGAAGTAACCACCTTTAGCCAGTTGCTCTGCTACATTTTCATCCAAAATCGTCTGCATATTAGCTGGCACAACAGGTAGTTTAAAGGTGTGCTTTCCTAGAGTGACACTTGTATCAGCTTCTGCACGGCTTTTAATGACACATTTATTTGGAATCAATTGAATATCTTCGTAATCAAAAATTGGAAATTCATTTAACATATCGATGTCTCGTTTCTTTTGTAATGACCTACCTATGCTTGCGCATCTCTACGCCTTTTCCGACGTTTCCTTAATTCATTATAAACTAAAGTACAGATTTTGTCAAATAATTTTATAAATTAAAATATAATGTTCGGATTTTTCTTGCGTAAATAGAAAAAAGAGGGGAAATTGTTTTCTCCCCACTTCTTCTACATTCTAATAATACTCCCCCTGGCGGTAGTCCCATGAGTTAAAGGTGTCTGACAGGTGCATCATGATTTTATCAATGTCAAGCCCTTTACGGATTACAACTGGTGCTGGTGATGTTGAACGAGCTCCTCCTTGTTCTGGGATGAGTTTGCCGTCTTTATCAACCATAGAGACCATCACACCTTGCTCATAGCGCGTTTCAATCGTTTTGTCAGGCTGGATAGAAGCAACGTAGTCATCTGCCTCAATGACAAGGTCCACTGCCCCTTCGATACGTTCTCCAATACCTTCTACTTTACCACGGTTTCCTTTTCCAGATGGGTTAGCTGATGAGGCATAAACCATCTTGCCTTCTTCCCAAAGTTTGGCAGCCAATTGTTCACCAGCTTTCCCAAATTTGATAACGAAACAGCTCGTACCACGCACATCAGTCATAAGTTCTTCACGGCCATCACCGTATGCTTTGAGTTTTTCAAAAGCTTCTGGTTTCCAAGGAAGGATACAACCAAGAAGAATATCTTCATCCCAATGTTTTTGGTAGAAGGCTTCAATTTCTGGGTTAAGTTGTGCTAAAGCACGAAGCTCATCCATGCTACCGCAGAGAACAACACCTGGTTTGTTACGGTTACGCTCTTTGGCTGCGAACTTACGCTCAAGTCCTGCCTTATCGCTGGTCATGATAATGTAACCAACTTTAGTAGGGCAAACGATACATCCGCCCTCACCTTTTAAAATGTCATAGCCTTCTTGTGAAAGTGTTCCGTTCCATTGAATGTGTTTTGTCATAGTTCTATTTCCTTTTCTAATTTTCTTCTAATCCTGCCAGTAGGCTGGTCGTTGTTTTTCATAAGCAGCAATCAAATCTTCATACTGCAAGGTAATTCCGATATCATCCAAACCATTTAAGAGCTTGTGTTTCCACTCGCTATCGATTTCGAAAGTGAATTCTCCAACTGGTGAGATGATTTTTTGTTGTTCCAAGTCTACAGTTACCTGGTCGGTAGGTCTCAGCTGGGCTAGTTTCTCTCTAACCTCTCTGGGCTGAACAATAGGCAACATACCATTATTGAGTTCATTATTGTAATGAATATCTCCAAAAGACCCTGCAATTACGACTTTAAAACCATAGTCAGATAGAGCCCAAGCTGCGTGTTCCCTCGAAGAACCTGCGCCAAAGTTATCCCCTGAAATGAGAATACTAGCTTTCCGATATTCAGGTCGGTTAAAGACAAAGTCAGGATCCTCAGTATACTTATCGTCCAGATAACGCCAAGCATACATGAGGTACTTACCAAAGCCTTTTTTATCAATTAACTTGAGAAACTGCTTGGGTAGGATTTGGTCGGTGTCAATGTTATCATTCATGAGAGGAACAGTCGTTCCCGTATAAACTGTAAATTTCTCCATATCCTCTCCTTACTGGGCTTCTGGGCATTGCCGAACATCTACGAAACGCCCTGCAATAGCTGCCGCAGCTGCCATGGCTGGACTGCAGAGGTGGGTCTTAGCACCAAATCCCTGTCTGTCTTCAAAGTTGCGGTTACTGGTTGAGGCGCAGTGGACACCATCAGGGACCTTGTCAGGATTCATCCCTAGGCACATGGAACAACCTGGGTCTCTCCACTCAAATCCAGCATCTAGGAAAACCTTGTCCAAGCCCAATTTCTCAGCAGCTCGTTTGACAGGACGAGAGCCTGGAACCACGATAGCCGTTAAGTTGGGAGCTATTTTCTTTCCTTTAACAAACCGAGCAGCCAGCTGTAAATCGCTGAGACGAGCATTGGTACATGAACCGATAAAGATATAACCCAGCTCAATATCTGCTGGCTTTTGACCTGGTTCCAAGTCCATGTAATTGTAAGCTCGCTCATCATTCATATCCTTAATTTCTGGGAAACTACTATCAAAGTCAACCCCCATAGCAGGATTGGTGCCCCAGGTCACCATAGGAGCTAGGTCTGAAACATCCATCTGAATAACCTTATCGTAAACGACATCATCATCACTGACAAGGGTCTTCCAATCCGCCACAGCCTCTTCAAAGTCCTCTGGAACACATTCCCGTCCCTTGAGATAGTCATAGGTGGTTTGATCTGGGTTCATGATTCCCATCTTAGATCCAAACTCGATGGACATATTGCAGATGGTCATTCGCTCTTCCATGCTCAGTGCATCAATAGCTTGTCCACGATACTCCACGACATAACCAACACCACAAGCAACGCCGTACTTGGCAATCAAGGCTAAAATGAAGTCCTTGGAATAAACTCCTTTTTGAGGAACTCCAGTGAATTCTACCAGCATTTTCTTAGGTTTGACCTGCCAGAGGGTCTGGGTAGCAAAAACATGCTCAACTTCACTGGTCCCAATTCCAAAGGCGATAGCTCCGAAAGCCCCGTGGGTTGCCGTATGACTGTCTCCACAAACGATGAATTTTCCTGGTTGGGTCCGTCCTGTTTCTGGACCAACCATATGAACGATTCCCTGCTTTTCAGAACCGTGGGCCGCATGCTCAATTCCAAACTCTTCAACATTCTCAGCTAGCTTATCAATTTGCGCTTTAGAAATCACATCTCGAATATCATAGATATTGACCGTTGGTACATTGTGGTCAAAGGTACCAAATGTCAAGTCTGGCCGTCTCAATCTGCGACCTGCATCTCGCAATCCTTGAAAAGCCTGAGGGCTGGTCACTTCGTGGATATAGTGCTGATCCACATACATGAGTTGGGGCTGCCCCTCTTCTCCTGTGATGACATGGCGGTCCCATAATTTATCAAAAATCGATTTTCCTGCCATCTATTACCTCCAAATAACATATAAGGCTACTAGTGTGGTCATCATCCCAAGAAACCAAACTGTTTTAAAGTACCATTTTCGAGTCTTATGGTGAAAAATGATTCCTGCTAGCCAGGCACCAAAACCACCACAAGCAAAGGCTAAAATGAGTAAGATTTTCTCTGGGATGCGCCAAGCTCTTCTCCTTGCCTTAGATTTGTCAATACCATAAATCAAGAAAACCATGACATTCCAAATCAAAAGGACTAGAGTAATTTTTTCGTCTAACTTCATAACCTTGCGATAATAGCTTCCGTCATTTCCTTGGTCGAAGCCTGTCCACCTATATCTCTTGTTAAAACACCAGCTGCCAAACTTGCCTCAACAGCACGCTCGACACGCTCTGCATCCTCATAACGTCCAAAACTGTCTCTCAGCATCATGGCCACTGATAAAATCATGGAAATAGGATTGGCAATTCCTTGACCTACAATATCAGGTGCTGAACCGTGAATAGGTTCATAGAGACTTGGTCCATTTTCAGAATGACTGGCTGATGGCATAACCCCAAGTGTGCCAGATAGAACGCTTGATTCATCAGATAGAATATCTCCGAAAAGATTCTCCGTCACGATGACATCAAACTTAGCAGGATTAGTAATCATAAGCATGGAAGCTGAGTCGACTAGCTGGTGTTCCAAAGTCACATCTGGGAAATCCTTTGCGACCTTCTCAGCTACTTTCCGCCAGAGTTTTGATGTTGCCAACACGTTTTGCTTATCAATACTGGTAAGGATTTTTCTCCGACTTTTTGCGATTTCAAATGCCTTACGAATAATCCGCTCCACTTCCTCATAGCTATAGTCGTTGATATCACGCGCTTTTCTTTCTTCAAGGATATGATCCCCAAAATAAATCCCACCTGTCAACTCACGCACCACGACAAAGTCTACACCAGCAATTCGTTCCGGTTTGAGTGGTGACAAATGCTTGAGACTATCAAAAATCTTAACTGGGCGAATATTGGCATAAAGATTGAGTTCCTTACGGAGAGCCAGCAAGCCTTGTTCAGGCCGAACTGCTGCTCCATCATACTGAGGACTACCGATAGCCGCTAGAAGAATGGCATCTGCTTCTCTACTTGCCTTGAGGGTTTCATCAGGTAAGGGATGCCCTGCAGCATCGATACCTGCACCTCCAAAAGGTCGTCTATCAATCTCATAGTCAAAACCTGTTTTTTCAGCTAGAGCTTCCAGAACCTCCAAACCAGCCTCCATGATTTCTGGGCCGATTCCATCCCCTGCCAGAACTACTATTTTCTTTGTCATAGCCTTCTCCTTTACACACTAGGCATATCGCGATAGGAAACGCTACGTCCCATCTCACCAGCATTCTCTTTTTGAACAAAGGTATTAGCATTGATGTAGGCAATAGCAGATGCTTTCAGTACATCGAAATCAAGCCCTGCTGCATTAAAGATGGTGTCTGTATCTCTGTTTTCAACAGTTACCAAAACCCGAGCCTGGGCATCAATTCCATCTGTCACCGCATCAATGGTATAGGACACCAAGCGGACAGATTGATTAAAGAACTTATCGATAGCGTTAAAGATCGCTTCAACGGAACCTTGCCCTGTCGCATTAAATTCGACTTTCTCACCATCCATATTGGCTAGGCTAACGAGTGCTTCAATGTCATTTTCCGCATGGGTTTGTAGTTGTAAATCATCAAAGTGGAAGCCTTCTGGATTCTCAACCATGGTTCCAGCTACCAAAGCTCGAATATCTGCATCTGTGATTTCTTGCTTCTTGTCCGCTAACGCCTTGAACTTAGCAAAGAGTGGCTTGATATCCTCTTCTGTAAAATCTAGGGCCAATTCTCTCAGTTTCTCAACAAAAGCATGGCGACCTGACAATTTTCCAAGTGGAAGGCTATTACTCTTGACACCGACCAATTCAGGAGTGATGATTTCATAGGTAAGAGGATTTTTAAGAACTCCGTCTTGGTGAATACCAGATTCGTGAGAAAAGGCATTGCCACCGACCACAGCCTTGTTTTTAGGAACTGGAATTCCTGAAAAGCGAGAAACCATTTCTGACGTATTGATGGTTTCATTTAAAACAATACTAGTTTCTGCTTGATAGTAATCTTGGCGAATATTGAGAGCCACTGCTATTTCTTCCAAAGCAGCATTTCCAGCTCGCTCACCAATACCGTTGATAGTTCCTTCGACACGTCCTGCCCCATTCTTGACAGCAGCAAGGCTATTAGCCACTGCCATTCCAAGGTCATCGTGGCAGTGAGGCGAATAGATGATCTGACGATCCGTCTTGACATTCTCAATCAAGTATTTGAAGATAGCTCCATATTCCTCTGGTGTGGTAAATCCTACCGTATCAGGAATATTGATATAAGACGCACCTGCATCAACCGCTGTTTGAACAACTTGTAGAAGGAAATCCAACTCTGTTCTGGTCGCATCTTCAGGAGAGAATTCGACCACTTCAAACTTGGAACGTGCATAAGAGACATGCTCACTGATTGCTTCCAAAATCTCTTCCTTGCTCTTATTGAGCTTATACTTTCGGTGAATCGGACTGGTTGCAATAAAGACGTGCACTTGTGGATACTTGGCGTCCTTGAGGGCCTCGTAACAAGCATCAATATCAGACTTGACAGAGCGTGCTAAACCAGTCACCGCTGTTTTCTTCAAGGCCTTAGCAATCTCCTGAACTGCCGTAAATGAGTCTGGACTAGCCGCTGGAAAACCAGCTTCGATGGCTGAAATGCCCCATTTCTCCAGCTGTCTTGCAATGGCAATTTTTTCCTTGATTGAAAAGTTAACACCCGGTGTCTGTTCTCCATCCCGAAGGCTGGTATCTAGAAATTCAACTGTTCTCATAAGATTTCCCCTTTTCCAAATGTGGTTTTAAAAAAACATCTCGCTCAGAAACCCAAGCGAGATGTTGATTCACTCCCGCTTGGTAAGCCAAACAGGACTAATGCTTTTTGCACTAGCCCGAGTACCTCAACAACAAAGCGAATTGATTAAACTTAGCTGCTTTCATGTTTGACTTTCTCCTTCGTTTGATATCTTGTTTAGTATTTTAGCATAGGCAAAAGTACTTGTCAAGAAAAAATCCAATATTTTCTGAAAATTTCTTCAGTAGAGAATATTTTGCTAATTGAAAATCCTTGAAATGTTTCATTTTTTAGTGGTTAAATTCCAGCTTCTTTCTATCAATTCCAGTACTTCTTCATCTGATAAAGTATCATCAAGCGCCACACTAATCCAGTAACGTTTATTCATATGAAAAGCTGGATAAATGCCGTTTTTTGAAAGTAAGTCAGCTACTTGGTCATGTTTGAGGTTGACTGCTTCCACCTGTCCTTCTCTGCCCTTTTCCAGCTTATCCCAAGAGATTTTCATCAAGACGGCATACCACTTTTGATTTCCTTCATGTCTTAACACTGCTGTATCAGGCGATTTCTCCCACAAATACTCCAACTGATTTCCATACTTTTCCTGAACCTGAACCATGGTACGCTTAGTCTGAGGATAGATAAAATCCTGTACCTCAAAACAAGCCTTCCGAATCTGGTAGAGAATCTCCAGACAACCCTCACGGACATTTCCGACAAAACTTCCCCTCATGCTTTCCATATGGACTTGAGGATAGAGGTCACCAGTCTCCTGGTCAAAGACTTGAAAACTCACATTATCAGTAGTGATGGACACAGTCATGACAAAGTCACCCTGCAAAATTTGGCAACTATAGGTCCACACTCCACCATTTTCTACAAAACCATAATCATGAGCCTTTTCTTGATTAAACTGATAGGATTTAAAAATTTCAAACATAAGTGAAAACTGCTACCCAAAGCTAGCAGTTCCTTTCTATTTTTTAAAAGACAACCTTAGTACCATGTAGTTGTGTCACTCCCAGTTGGTCGATAAAGATTTGACGGTTGTCAAGGTCAATCCCCCCGCCTGGTAGAATTTCAATTTTACCTTTAGCGTGCTCCAAAATTCTGTGATAGTGAGCAAAACGTTTTTCTAAGGAGTCGCCAGACACACCAGCGCGAGTTAGGATACGAGTGACACCGGCTTGGCTGAGCCAGTCAATAGCTTCTAACTGGTCTTCTTCGCTCAATTCATCAAAGGCCATGTGGAAGACAATTTCCATTCCTTTTGATGCAGTAATTAACTTTTCAAGATTAGGTTTATCCAACTTCTTATCAGCAGTTAAAGCTCCAAATACAACCCCTTGACTTCCAGCCTGAGCAGTCAACCGAATGTCTTCTAGCATAATTGCAATTTCTAGTTCATTATAGACAAAGTCGCCACCACGTGGACGAATCATGGTCATGATGGTCGTATCGTAGTTAGCTGCCAATTCAACCGCTGCCTTAGTCACTCCATAGCTGGGTGTTGTCCCACCAACTGCAAGATTATCACAGAGTTCGATTCGACGAGATCCAGCCTGCATCGCTTTTTCAAGTAAGGTCACATTTTCAGCACAAAATTCATAAATCATTTGATTCTCCTTGAAGATTACTTTAAATTTATTATATCATATTGTTGTGAATATGCTTTCAATTTTATCAAGGCAAATAACTACTATTTTAACTATTCTTTGTCTGGAATAACCTTGAAGAGATAATAGGTGATAAAGATGGTCAAAGCACCCAGACCGATTTTGACTGGTAAAAGAGGTGCAAAAAAAATGGAAATTCCCATCAAGATGTAGATAGATACGATGATTTTTTTCTTTCGTTCACGCGCAATAGACTTAGTCTCGCGAAAATCAGCTACATATGCTTGATAGAGCTTGGTATGGTAAAGCCAATCTTCGAAACGCTTGGAACTTCTGGAGAAACAAGCAATAGACAGTAAAAGAAAAGGTGTTGTAGGCAACAAGGGTAAAACTACCCCAACAATAGCCAAGGCCAGTGATAAGAAACCAATTATTAGATAAATAAGACGCATAACTACTCCTAATTAAAATAATCTTCTTCTAGTTTCGCATACAATGGTGAATTTTGTCAAGCTCCAACCAGAAAGAGCCTGAAATTCACTTTCAGGACTCTACTCTTATTTAATCTTTTCTTCCTCGTAGTCACCCTTGCTACAAACAACCTGCTTGCCACCACCACGGACTTTTTTCTCCATGAGGAAGTGTCCACATTTTGGACAGTCACGACCAACAGGCTTGTCCCAAGAAGTAAATTCACAGTCTGGATAGCGATTGCAACCATAGAAGAGGCGGTTACGTTTTGTTTTACGCTCAATGATTTGTCCCTGATGACAACTTGGACACTCTACACCGATTTCTTTCACGATTGCTTGGGTATGACGGCAATCTGGGAAATTGCTACAAGCGTAGAACTTACCAAAACGACCAAGTTTAATGACCATTGGACTGCCACACACTTCACAGTCAAATCCAGCTGGTTCATCCTTGATTTGGATTTTTTCCATTTCTTCTTCAGCCTTGGCCACTTCTTTAGAGAATGGTTTATAAAAGGCGTCAATAACACGTTGCCACTGCTCTTTTCCAACCTCGACATCATCCAGTTTGCCTTCCATTTCAGCTGTAAAGGTCACGTTTACGATATCTGGGAAATATTCAACGATGAGCTTGTTAACAATTTCTCCCAACTCTGTCGGTTCAAAACGTTTGGCTGCAAGGCGAACATAATAACGTTTCTGAATAGTTTCAATGGTTGGTGCGTAGGTTGACGGACGACCAACCCCATTTTCCTCCAAGGTCTTGATCAGTGTCGCTTCAGAATAACGAGCAGGCGGTTGAGTGAAATGCTGCTCTGGTTTGCTATTCACCTGTTTGACCACATCTCCAACAGCCATCTCTGGTAACATCTTATTCTTGTCAGAATCATTGTAAATGGCAAGATAACCATCAAACTTAATCTGACTACCATTAGCAGCAAATTGGACCCCATTTTGAGACAATTTAACGGCCATGGTATCAAAGACAGCAGCTGTCATCTGACTCGCTACAAAACGATTCCAAATAAGAGTATAAAGCTTGAGCTGATCCTTGTCCAGATACTTAGCAATACTTTCAGGTGTGTTAAAGACACTAGACGGGCGAATAGCCTCGTGGGCATCCTGAGCTCCTGAAGCATTTTTGACCTTGCTACCATGCTTAGAATACTTACTACCAAAACTGTCCGTAATGAAGCTTGCTGCCTCATTTTGCGCTACAGGACTGATACGAGTCGAATCGGTACGCATATAGGTAATCAAACCTTGAACACCAGAACCAATATTAATCCCTTCATAAAGCTGTTGGGCAACCATCATAGTCTTTCGAGTACGGAAGTTAATTTTATTGGCAGCGTCCATCTGCATGGATGAAGTGGTATAGGGTAAAGGAGCATTGCGTTTGCGCTCTTTCTTATCTACCTGATCCACTGAAAAATCTTTACTTGTCAGACGAGACAAGACTTCCTTGACCTCATCATTGCTAGTCAGTTTCAGCTTTTTACCATCCACTCCATAGAAGGAAGCCTGAAATTGCTTGGTTCCCTTTTTAAAGACACCATCAATTGTCCAATATTCTTCTGGCTGGAAGGCATTAATTTCATTCTCACGGTCAATGATTAACTTAAGCGCAATAGACTGAACGCGACCTGCCGACAAGCCCTTCTTGACCTTCTTCCACAAAATAGGCGAAATCGAATACCCTACCAAACGGTCTAGGACACGACGTGCCTGTTGGGCATCGACCAAGTCCATATCAATCTTACGAGGTTCTTTAAAAGCATTTTTGACCGCATCCTTGGTGATTTCATTGAAGACCACACGGTTGGCATCATTTTCATCTAAGTTGAGAATGTGAGCCAAATGCCAAGAAATCGCTTCTCCTTCACGGTCCGGGTCACTCGCCAGAAAGACTTTATTAGCTTTTTTGGCTTCTTTTTTCAAGTCATTGATAAGAGGTCCTTTTCCTCGGATATTGATATATTGCGGTTCATAATTATTTTCAATATCGACTGACATACTGGATTTCTTCAAATCACGGATATGGCCGACACTGGCTAAAACCTTGTAGTTTCTGCCTAGATATTTCTCAATCGTTTTGGCCTTAGCAGGCGACTCCACGATTACTAGATTTTTTTTAGCTGTTGATTTTTTCTTTTTTGTTGCCGTAGCCACAGTATCACACCTTTTCAAAGTAATAAACTTTATAAAGTGTAAACCATTTTGCCATAACTGTCAAGACTTAGCTACTATAATAGAAGAAAAGTTTATCTAGTAAGCGGACTTTCTTCTTATACTCAATGAAAATTAAAGAGCAAACTAGGAAACTTACCGCAGGTTGCTCAAAGCACTGCTTTGAGGTTGCAGATGAAACTGACGAAGTCAGTAACCATACCTACGGCAAGGTGAAGCTGACGTGGTTTGAAGAGATTTTCGAAGAGTATTAAAATTCAAATTCTGCAAGAACATCCTGCCCACTGGTGACCAATTTTGCCCCTTCTTGAATCAAATGATGGCAACCGTCTGATAGTCCATCTAAAATGCTACCAGGTATAGCAAAAACATCGCGTCCTTCTTCCATTGCCCTCTCACAGGTAATGAGACTACCTGAGCGCATCTTAGCCTCTGCTACAATTACGCCACGACAAAGTCCAGCAATGATGCGATTACGGGCAGGAAAATGAAATTTAAGAGGTTGTTCGCCAGGTCCATATTCACTTAGAACCATATGGTCATTGCCGATGTAGTCTTGCAAGCGTTTATTGGCTTTAGGATAAAACACATCTAGTCCTGTTCCAATCACTGCAATAGTTTTTCCGCCATTCTGAAGAGCTGCCATATGAGCTGCTGTATCGATACCCTTGGCTAATCCACTGACGATAACCAGTTCATTTTCCAAGCCCTGAATGACTTTTTCAACTGACTTAGCTCCCTGTTTGCTACAAGCACGACTGCCCACGACTGCTACCTTAGGAAATTTCAAGAGATCAAGATTTCCCTTGTAAAATAAAAGTACAGGCGCATCGTATATTTCACTCAAATCCCAAGGGTAACAGTCATCTAAAATAGAAAAAGATGGAAATTTTTGAAATTCTTTCTCCAAATGCGAATCGTCTATCTGAAAATAACGTTCCATAAAAACGGCTGGATTTCGGCAACCTGATATATCTGCAATATCACCTAACAACAGTTCTTGATCAACATTTTCACCGTATTCTAGGACATTCAAAATCTGTTGATTGGTCAAACCTGATTTTTTTAACTTATAGATTTCATAGTTTGTGATTTTCATAAATATCTCCATTTCTTTTTCTACTCATCTATTTATTCGTAAAAAATCAAAAAAACATCCGACTATTTTAGCCAGATGTTGGAATCTTTAATTTTCGTTTTTAAGAATTTCTTCTAATTTATGGTAATCTTGGACACTATCGATTTCATAGATACTATTGCCTTCTAATTCTTCAACATAGACATCCAGCTCTTTGATATTATCCTTAACCATATTGTCCCAGTAGAGATCAACAAATTCACCACTTGCATAAGCCTTGTCGATAAAGCTGACAATCTTTTCTGCAGTTGGAGCGTCCCAGAAGGATACACCACTAAGGATACGACCAGCCTTGCTATCAACAGTAATGTCTTGAACCTTATAGTCATCTCCATAGACCAAGAACCATTCGTTGGTACAATCTTCACGATAGACACTAAAATAAGTCGAACGAGTCAAATCATTGCGGAACATATTTTTAAAGAGATAATTATCGGCATCAATAACATAGCTATTGGCCAATTCTTCTTTTACAAGATAGAGAGAGTAAAAGTTATTGTAGTCAGCGTATTTATCATTGAAGACGAGGCGAACACCATATTTTTCTTTCAAGTAATCGAATTGTTCTTTAAGGTAACCAACAATGATGATGATTTCATTGATTCCTTTTTCTTTTAAAAACTCAATTTGGTATTCAATCAAGGGTTTTTGATTAACCTGAACCAAGGCTTTAGGGGTATTTTCAGTCATAGGACGCAAGCGAGTTCCCAAGCCCGCTGCTAAGATAATGGCTTTCACACGAATCTCCTTTATTCTTTAATAATAATATAAACTCCAGCAATGACGACAAGTGACGTAATAATTGTCAGCATATCTAGCGGTGCGCCCAAGAAAACAACTGCAAACAAGACAGTCCAAACTACATAACTCACGTTCAAGCCTGTAGCCTTGGCTGGTTGCAAGCGATTGATAGCGATATAATAAGCCAAGTAGGAAATCATATCAAAGGCTGCAAAGACAATCATAAGACCTAGTAATTGTCCATTGGCCACTTCTGCAAATGACTGATGAGAAAAGAGCACAATCACAAGATAGGACAAGAATGAAGTCACTTGACGGATTAAGAGGGCTTCGATTTCACTCAGTTCACTTTCCATGGCAAAAGAGCTAAGAACACTCTCACTTCCCCATGCAATAGCACAAACCAAAGCACAGAGAATCCCAATGTAGAAGGAATTGACCTGTTCAACCTTATAGGTCTGAGCAATAATCCCTGCAATAATCAAGACAATACCAAATACAGTATTTTTTGAAATCTTGTGCTTCAAAAAGAAGAAAGCCAATAAAACCGAAATCGCAGGGTAAATAGCCGATACAGATGAAGCTAAGGAACTTCCGATATACTTAACCGCATAAAGATTGGCTTGCATACCAATAGGGCCTGCTAGCAAGGCTCCGATGATAACACTAACATTGCGAATATTTAAGAAAATTGAGAGACGAACTTTTCCTTCTTTTACCAAGAGAAAAGCTAGTAAGATAAAGATACTCAAGAAATCGTGAGCAGCGGCCACCACAAAGGGCGACAAGTCAGTAAAAATTGAAAAGATATAAGCACTAATCGTTAGACCTAAACCCCAAAAAATACCTGAGAGTAGACCAAAAGAAACTCCATTTTTATTTTTCATCTGAACCTCCATAATATGACAAACCTTTAACAGCTCTTTGGTAACGATTCACACCATAGTCACCAAAATCTGCGCCTTGCTCTTCCTTATAGACAGTCCATAGACTCCAAATAGTATCTTGTAAAATTTTATAAATGGCAATCTTTTCACGAGAGACAGGTGTTTGCTCACTCTCATAGTGAGATAAGAATGCTTCTTCCTCTTGACGAGTGAATTCAGATTCTAAAAAGAGGGCAGCCAAATCCCACATTGGATCATTCATTGATGAATATTCCCAGTCAATCAGATAAAGTCGTCCTTGAGGTGATTCGATAAAGTTTTCAGGCACCAAATCGATATGACAAGATTTTCTGTCAACACCTAAGTCAGCCAGTCTTTTCTCTAAGGAAAAGACTTCTTCTCGAACTGCTTCATAGTTAGCATAAGGGATTTTTTCTTCAATCAAGGATTCGTATTTTTTGATTTCTTCAAAAGGAGCAAATTCTCCTCTTAATTCCTTACCAGAAGCATGAATGGTTTGTAAAATTGGAGCAATTTTATCAAACTTGGTCTTGATTGACGTTGAATCAAGCGTAATCGCAGATTCGATATACTCATTTACTTTGATACCAGCTTCAATATCAAAAAGATAATTTTTTACATCTAAGTCTAAATCCTTTAGTAGTTCAAGATTGTACTTTTCATCTTGACGATTGATCAGCTTTTCTGTCCCTTTACCAAAGAACTTAACGATGTATTGCTTATTTGTTGTTTTGACCAAATAGTTTTGATTGGTCATTCCCCCCAGTTGTTCAACACTGAGGACTTCCTCTTCTTCACTAAGTAGGGAAGAAATTTTCTCTTTAATGATTTTCTCCACAATTAACCTCCAGCACCTATACTTCCCACTTAAACACGGTTTTAAAGGCTGTGTTTAAATCGGTTGCAAAGACACGGTGAATATCTTTAATTTCTCTTACAGGTTCTTCTAGATAAAGGATATTTTTAAGACGATTGGCAAATTTCTTGACTTCCATCATTTGGATTGCATTTTCAAAATCGATGCGACCAGAACGAGAAGATCCAACTAAGAGCAAGCCTTTTTCTAAGGCATCGCGTGTATTGAGATTGACTTTATACTCGCTAACTCCCATCATGAGAATCGTTCCCTGAGGACGAATATAGCGAATCAAGTCATTAATGGCTGGTCCAGTACCATCACCACCACAACACTCAAAAGCGTGGTCAAAGGCCAAATCTTCAGGAATATTGTCAGTAATATAGCATTCTTTGGCAAATGAGAAAAGTTCCAATTTTTCCCAATGACGACCAATAACCACAATCTCTGCTTCTGGCAAAGTATAGTTGATAATATTGGCAACCACAAATGCTAAACTGCCATCTCCGATAACAGCGATTCGGTCCCGCTTGCTATGAGCAAGGGTCAATAAGCGATTCATAGCATGCATACCGACACTGACAAACTCTGTAATGGCTGCAACCGTGTCTTCAATAGCATCATAAGCCACCACACGGTCTTTAGGGAGAGAAACAAACTCTCTCATAAAGCCATCAAAGCCACTAGACAAGAAATGGGTCCCTGTCATGTAGTTTTCATAGAATTCTTCATCACTCTGCATAGGAGGCTGATTCGGAATCATGACAACTTTTTGACCAACTTCGTAGGTTCCTGTAGGGTCAGAAATAACGGTTCCACACGACTCGTGAATCATTGCCATTGGAAGTTTTTTATTCAAAACCTTGGGATCACGTTTCCCCTGGTAGTAACGCTGATCCGCATGACAGACCGCCATATAATTAGGGCGGATGAGGATATGATTCTCTTGGTCAATAGCCTCTTCCTGATATTTGACATTGATAAACTTAGGCTTAGTTAGTTGATAAATTTGATTAATCATTTTACTAGTCTTTCTCAATCATACTTTTTGCAATCTTCAAATCTGTTACGGTTGTAATCTTCAGATTTGAGTATTCACCCTTGGCCAAGGCCACATCTTTTCCTTTAATCACAAAGATTTTACATGCATCTGTCAAGATTTCCTTCTCTTCAGCAGAGAGAGAACCGTAAAGGTCCATGAAGTCCTTGCAACGGAATGTTTGAGGTGTTTGTCCTTGATAAAGGTGAGCACGATTTGGAATATCTGTAATGAATTGACCATTGGTACTTTCAACGATAGTATCAACCGCTTCTACCACTGTGTCCACTGCGTCATGATTTTGCGCAAGTTTGATATTGTCTTGAATCATGCGAAGTGTAATAAATGGACGAACAGAATCGTGGGTAACAACGATATCCTCTGGAGTAAGCGGACGATAAGCATCAATGGCTTCAATGATTTTCTCAATACTCGTATTACGGTCAGCACCACCCTTTGTAATGATGATACGTTCCTTATGAAGAGGAAGATATTTATCTACAAGATCTTCTGCATGAGAAACCCAGTCCCCATGAACCCCAACTACAATTTTTTCAATACTTGGTTCCAAGACAAATTTTTCAATTGTATGAATCAAAATAGGTCGATCACCTAGCTCTAAAAATTGTTTTGGCAAGTTACTGATTCCCATGCGTGTGCCAGTTCCACCAGCAAGAATTCCTGCATAAATCATCTATTTTCTCCTTTGTCTTACAAAAAAACTTATTCTCTCTATTATACCACAATCTAGTCCTATCATGAAAGAAATACTAATCATCCCGTTCTAGAATAGAAGGATTAAGGAGTTCTATTATTCATAGAAACTAGTCCATTTCTAGTAGTGACTAGGAATTCTGTAGTCATTACTTATAAATGGCTGTGAAATTTTAGAGTTCTTCAGAATAATATAGTTTTCTTAAAGAAAGCTTAAAATCAAACTTTGAAACTTCAAAGTGATTGTTTGACTTACTGCCCTTCATTTCTTATTAGCTAACTTTATGATATAATGAAAAACGAGGTAAATTGAATGAAAAGTATAAAATTAAATGCTCTATCTTACATGGGAATTCGTGTCTTGAATATTATTTTTCCCATCTTAACTGGTACCTACGTCGCGCGTGTCTTGGACCGAACTGACTATGGTTACTTCAACTCAGTCGACACAATTTTGTCATTTTTCTTACCCTTTGCGACTTATGGGGTCTATAACTACGGTTTACGGGCCATCAGTAATGTCAAGGATAACAAAAAAGATCTGAATAGAACCTTCTCTAGTCTTTTTTATTTGTGCATAGCTTGTACAATTTTGACCACTGCTGTCTATATCCTAGCCTATCCTCTCTTCTTTACTGATAATCCAATCATCAAAAAAGTCTACCTTGTTATGGGGATTCAACTCATTGCACAGATTTTTTCAATCGAGTGGGTTAATGAAGCTCTGGAAAATTACAGTTTTCTCTTTTACAAGACTGCCTTCATCCGTATCCTGATGCTGGTATCTATTTTCCTGTTTGTCAAAAATGAACACGATATTGTTGTCTATACACTTGTGATGAGTTTATCGACACTGATTAACTATCTGATTAGTTATTTTTGGATTAAAAGAGACATTAAGCTTGTTAAGATTCACATAAGTGATTTTAAACCTCTCTTTCTCCCTCTAACAGCCATGTTGGTCTTTGCCAATGCCAATATGCTCTTCACTTTTTTGGATCGTCTTTTCCTCGTTAAAACAGGGATTGATGTCAATGTTAGTTACTATACCATGGCTCAACGAATTGTGACCGTTATAGCTGGTGTTGTAACAGGAGCTATCGGAGTGAGTGTGCCTCGTCTCAGTTACTATCTAGGAAAAGGCGATAAGGAAGCCTATGTCGCACTTGTTAACAGAGGCAGTCGAATCTTTAACTTCTTTATCATTCCACTGAGTTTTGGACTCATGGTTTTAGGACCAAATGCCATCCTACTTTACGGTAGTGAAAAATATATCGGAGGTGGTATCTTAACCTCTCTCTTCGCTTTTCGTACGATTATCCTGGCCTTAGATACCATTCTTGGTTCCCAAATTCTCTTTACAAATGGCTATGAAAAACGAATCACAGTTTACACAGTCTTTGCTGGGCTACTCAATTTGGGATTAAATAGTCTCCTCTTTTTCAACAATATCGTGGCTCCTGAATACTACTTACTGACAACTATGCTATCAGAGGCCTCTCTACTTGTTTTCTATATCATTTTCATCCATAGAAAACAACTCATCCACTTAGGACATATCTTTAGCTATACTGTTCGATACTCGCTCTTTTCACTTTCCTTTGTAGGAATTTATTTCCTGATTAATTTCTTGTATCCCGTGGATATGGTCATTAATTTGCCATTTTTGATTAATACTGGTTTGATTGTCTTGCTATCAGCCATCTCTTATATTGGTCTACTTGCCTTCACAAAAGATAGCATTTTCTATGAATTTTTAAACCATGTCCTAGCCTTAAAAAATAAATTCAAAAAATCTTAGGAGTATAGAATGAAACAACTAACCATTGAAGATGCCAAACAAATTGAATTAGAAATTTTGGATTATATTGATATTCTCTGTAAAAAGCACAATATCAACTATATTATTAACTACGGTACTCTGATTGGGGCGGTTCGACATGAGGGCTTTATTCCTTGGGACGACGATATTGATCTGTCCATGCCTCGAGAAGACTACCAACGATTTATAAACATTTTTCAAAAGGAAAAAAGCAAATATAAGCTCCTTTCCTTAGAAACTGATAAGAACTACTTTAACAACTTTATCAAAATAACTGACAGTACGACCAAAATTATTGATACTCGGAATACAAAAACATATGAGTCAGGTGTTTTTATCGATATTTTCCCTATGGATCGCTTTGATGATCCTAAGGTCATTGATACTTGTTATAAACTGGAAAGCTTCAAACTTCTGTCTTTCAGTAAACACAAAAATATTGTCTATAAAGATAGCCTTTTAAAAGATTGGATACGAACAGCATTCTGGTTACTCCTTCGACCTGTTTCTCCTCGTTATTTCGCACATAAAATCGAGAAAGAAATTCAAAAATATAGTCGTAAGGATGGGCAGTATATGGCTTTTATCCCTTCTAAATTTAAGGAAAAGGAAGTCTTCCCAAGTGGTACCTTCGATAAAACAATCAATCTTCCCTTTGAAAATTTAAGCCTTCCAGCACCTGAAAAATTTGATACTATTTTGACACAATTTTATGGAGATTATATGACCCTACCACCAGAAGAAAAACGCTTCTACAGTCATGAATTTCACGCTTATAAATTGGAGGATTAGGATGCAGTATTTAGAAAAAGAAGAAATTAAAGAAATTCAACTAGCCCTGCTAGACTATATTGATGAGACTTGTAAGAAACATGATATTCCTTATTTTCTAAGTTATGGAACCATGCTTGGAGCTATCCGCCACAAAGGTATGATTCCCTGGGACGATGATATCGATATTTCCCTTTATCGTGAAGATTATGAGCGCTTATTGAAAATTATTGAGGAAGAAGACAATCCACGTTATAAGGTTCTATCCTACGACACTTCTTCTTGGTACTTCCATAATTTCGCATCGATTTTGGATACTTCTACTGTTATCGAAGATCATGTTAAGTACAAGCGTCATGACACCAGTCTCTTTATCGATGTCTTCCCAATTGATCGCTTTACAGACTTGAGCATTGTCGACAAGAGTTATAAGTATGTAGCCCTTCGTCAACTAGCTTATATTAAAAAATCACGCGCAGTTCACGGTGATAGCAAGTTAAAAGATTTTCTAAGATTATGTAGCTGGTACGCCCTCCGAGTGGTCAATCCCCGTTACTTTTACAAGAAAATTGATCAGCTGGTCAAAAATGCTACAACCAACACTCCTCAATATGAAGGAGGAATTGGGATTGGTAAGGAAGGTATGAAAGAAGTCTTCCCAGTTGATACCTTTAAAGAACTCATCTTAACTGAGTTTGAAGGCCGTATGTTGCCCGTCCCTAAAAAATATGATCAATTTTTAACCCAGATGTATGGGGATTATATGACACCACCATCAAAAGAAATGCAGGAGTGGTATAGCCACAGTATTAAAGCTTATCGCAAAAGCTGATTAAGCAGTAGTTTACAAGAAAAAATATAACAAAAAAGAGAAGATTGTTACACCTTCTCTTTTTTCTATTTAAATTGCTTCTGTGACAAAACTACGGCTTTCCAATACTTTAAGCATGGCATTAGCTGTATCTAGGGCTGTGAAAAGGGGCACACCGTGTTCAATGGCTGAACGACGAATTTGCTCACCATCTTCGTCAGCAGTTCGTTTGGTTCCCACTGTATTTATGATAGCTTGAATTCTTCCTTTACGAACAAAACTTGGGATATCTTTATTGTCATCACCAATCTTACCAACAGGTTGGGCTTGCAATCCATGACTGGCAAAGAAGGCTGCTGTCCCTTCTGTCGCGAGGATTCCATAGCCAATATTTTGGAAACGACGAGCCAAGTCCAAAGCTTCTTCTTTGGCATCATCAGCGATAGTAAATACAACGTTACCAAAAGTTGGCAAGTGTAAGTAAGAAGCTTCAAAAGCTTTATAGAGAGCTTTTTCCAAAGTAGTATCAGAACCCATAACTTCACCTGTTGACTTCATTTCAGGACCAAGTAAGCTGTCTACCTTAGCTAGTTTGGTAAAGGAGAAGACAGGTGCCTTGATATGAACGCGGGTGCTTTCAGGGTAAAGTCCATCTTCGTAACCAAGTTCTTCAAGTTTTTGACCAAGAATGAGCTTAGTAGCTACCTGAGCCATAGGAATATTAGTTACTTTTGAAAGGAAAGGTACCGTACGGCTGGCACGTGGATTGACCTCAATAACGTAGACTTTTTCATCCTTGATGACAAACTGAATGTTCATCATTCCAAGACAGTTAAGACCGATTGCTAGGCGTTTAGTATAGTCTGCGATTGTTTCTTGCACCTTTTGCGACAAGGTTTGTGGAGGGTATACGGCCATTGAGTCACCTGAGTGAACTCCTGCACGTTCGATATGCTCCATGATACCAGGGATAAGGACATTTTCTCCGTCTGAAATGGCATCAACTTCGCACTCTTGCCCAACGATATAAGAGTCGACAAGAACTGGGTGGTCTGGACTAGCCTTAACAGCAGTTCGCATGTAAGAACGAAGGTCTTCTTCGTTTTCAACGATTTCCATGGCACGTCCACCAAGTACATAAGATGGGCGGACAAGAACTGGGAAGCCAATCTTGCGAGCTGAAAGAACTGCTTCTTCTTCATTGGTAGCCGTTTGTCCTGGTGGCTGTGGAATATCCAAGTCTTTAAGAGCTTGCTCGAAGAGGTCACGGTCTTCAGCACGGTCTAGGTCAGCGACCTGTGTACCAAGGATGGTCACACCTGCTTTTGCCAATGGCTCTGCAAGGTTGATAGCTGTTTGACCACCAAACTGAACGATAACGCCTTTTGGTTGCTCCAAATCGATAACATTCATGACATCTTCAAAAGTTAATGGCTCAAAGTAGAGCTTATCAGATACCGAGAAGTCTGTTGAAACAGTCTCAGGGTTTGAGTTCATGATAATAGCTTCGTAACCAGCAGCCTGAATAGCCTTAACAGAGTGAACAGTTGCGTAGTCAAACTCAACACCTTGACCTATACGGATTGGACCAGAACCTAGAACAAGTACAGATTCTTTATCAGATCTGATAGATTCATTTTCCCAACCATAGGTTGAATAGAAGTATGGTGTTTCAGAGTCAAACTCTGCCGCACAAGTATCTACCATCTTGTAGACTGGGACAATCTTGTTTTCCAAACGAAGCTGACGAACTTGGTCAGCTGTAGTATTCCAGAGTTCAGCAATCTTACGGTCTGAAAATCCATTCAATTTTGCAGTTTTCAAAACTTCAAAATCTTGTGGATGGGCACCCAACTCCTGCTCAATTTCAAAGATATGTAGGAGTTTATCAAGATAGAAGATATCAATCTTAGTCAATTCAGCAATTTCTTCTGGTGTGTAACCACGGCGAATAGCTTCTGACACATAGAAGAGACGGTCATCTTGGGCTTTGACGACTTTTTCAATCAAGGCATCATCAGAAACCTCTGCAAGTTCAGGCATTTCATTGTGGTGCACCCCAATTTCAAGGGAGCGGCAAGCCTTAAGAAGAGATTCTTCAATGTTACGACCGATTGCCATGACTTCTCCAGTGGCCTTCATCTGAGTACCAAGACGGCGCTCACCCTTTTCAAACTTGTCAAATGGGAAACGAGGAATCTTGGCAACTACGTAGTCAAGGGCTGGTTCAAACATGGCATAGGTTGAACCCGTGACTGGGTTAATAACCTCATCCAAGGTCAAACCGACGGCAATCTTAGCAGCCAATTTGGCAATTGGGTAACCTGTCGCCTTAGAAGCAAGGGCTGAAGAACGAGACACACGAGGATTTACTTCGATAACATAGTATTTAAAACTGTGTGGATCAAGGGCCAGCTGAACATTACATCCACCTTCAATCTTGAGGGCACGAATGATGCTCAAGCTCGCGTCACGTAGCATTTGGTTTTCATAGTCTGACATGGTTTGCGCAGGGGCAAATACAATGGAATCCCCTGTGTGAATCCCAACTGGATCAAAGTTTTCCATGTTACAAACAACCAAAGCATTGTCAGCTGAGTCACGCATCACTTCGTATTCGATTTCCTTGAAACCTGCGATTGAACGTTCAATCAAACATTGGGTAACAGGTGACAATTTCAAACCATTTTCAGCGATTTCACGCAATTCTTCCTCGTTGGCACACATACCACCACCAGTACCACCAAGTGTAAAGGCTGGACGGACGATGACTGGATAGCCAATTGTTGCTGCAAAGGCAACTGCTTCTTCGACTGTGTTGACAATTTCAGATTCTGGAATGGGTTGGTTGAGTTCTTCCATCAATTGTTTAAAGAGGTCACGGTCCTCCGCTTGGTCGATGGCAGATAGTTTAGTACCGAGCAGCTCTACTCCAAGCTCATCCAGGATGCCATTTTTAGACAATTCCATGGCCATGTTGAGACCTGTCTGACCACCGAGTGTTGGAAGCAAGGCATCTGGACGTTCCTTACGAAGAATACGCGTTACAAACTCAAGTGTAATCGGTTCAATATAAACCTTATCAGCAATCTCCTTGTCCGTCATGATGGTGGCAGGATTTGAGTTAACCAAGACAACCTCATAACCTTCCTCTTTCAACGACAAGCAAGCCTGGGTCCCAGCGTAGTCAAACTCAGCAGCTTGACCAATAATAATCGGACCAGAACCAATCACCATAATTTTTTGAATATCAGTACGTTTAGGCATAGTTTATGATACAAAGCCCGTCAAGAACAAAGTGAAAATAGGAAACTCAGTGCAGACGCCTTCAGCGTCAAGACGATGTTTATCTTTTTCACACAGTTCTTAGGGCGTGTTCACTTCCGCGAACAATGTATCTTCTCCTTTCTATTCGTCGCCTCTCAGGGCGACATTAAATAAGATACAAAGGACGAATAGAAAGCGATTGAATTTTAGGAAACCAAGGAAGGATTGACAATCCAAATTGGTTTCTCTAAATTCCGAGCTTTCCGTCCGTGTTCAGTTACATAAATTCTCCGACGAGCTTTTACTCGTTCTTAGTTTGATTGTTTAAAAGCTTCCATCATCTCTATAAACTCATCAAATAGGTAGCTAGCGTCGTGTGGACCAGGGGCTGCATCTGGATGGTATTGGACAGAGAAAGCAGGTTGGTATCTGTGACGCACACCTTCAACTGACTTGTCATTGATTTCTTCATGGGTGATAATCAAATGCTCTGGCAAATCTTCACGACTAACTGCATAACCATGGTTCTGGCTGGTGAAGTCTACTCGTCCTGTTGCAATTTCACGTACCGCATGGTTAAATCCACGGTGACCAAATTTCATCTTGTAAGTCTTAGCACCATTTGCCATTGCAAAGAGTTGGTGCCCCATACAAATACCAAAGATTGGAATTTTTCCTTGCACACCACGAATCATGTCAAGTGCTTGTGGAACATCTTCTGGGTTACCTGGACCGTTTGACAACATAACTCCGTCAGGATTGAGATGGAGAATTTCTTCAGCCGTTGTCGAATAAGGAACAACCGTCACGTTACAGTTGCGTTTAGAAAGTTCACGTAGGATTGAGTGCTTGAGACCAAAGTCCACTAACACCACGCTCAAACCAACTCCTGGAGCTGGATAGGATGTTCTAGTAGAAACCTGCTTGATATTATCTGTCGGCAAGACTGTCGCTTGGAGCTGGTCCGTCACATGGTCCATGCTGTCCCCAACATGGGTCAAGGTTGCACGCATCGTACCATGCTTACGGATAATCTTGGTGAGTGCACGCGTATCAATCCCTGAAATACCTGGAATTTTTTTAGCTTTCAAAAATTCATCCAAGGTCATTTGGTTGCGCCAGTTGCTAGCTCGACGCGCTTCTTCAAAAACAACGACTCCCTTACAAGTTGGAATAATGGATTCGTAATCATCACGGTTGATTCCATAATTTCCTACCAAAGGATAAGTAAAGGTCAAGATTTGTCCATTATAAGACTGGTCTGTAATGGATTCTTGGTAGCCGGTCATGCCTGTGTTAAAGACGATTTCGCCTGTTACATCAATATCTGCTCCGAAGGCCTTGCCTTCAAAAACTGTGCCATCTTCTAATACTAGAAGTCTTTTTGTCATATTTTCACCTCTCGTGGACGCTCACTGGCGTCTTTTAACGTCTTGTGTTTTAGTTGGCGTTTCTACTCGCCAGTACGGATTCTAAGATTGCCATTCGAACAAAAACACCATTGGTCATTTGTTGGACAATCCGTGATTTTGGTGCTTCAACCAAGTGGTCTGCGATTTCTACATCACGATTGACTGGAGCTGGGTGCATAAGGATTGCTGTTTCTTTCAAACGGTCATAACGTTCTTGAGTCAAGCCATGTTGGGCATGGTAATCTTCTTTTGAAAAGACAGCTCCACTATCATGGCGTTCATGTTGCACACGGAGAAACATCATGACATCCACCTGATCAATGATTTCATCAATGGTTACAAACTGTCCATAGTCTGCAAACTCTTGACTTCTCCATTCCTCAGGTCCAGCGAAAAAGAGTTCAGCTCCCAAGCGTTTCAAAATCTGCATATTGGATTTGGCAACACGTGAGTGGTCCAAGTCACCTGCAATAGCAACCTTAAGACCCTCAAAGTGACCAAATTCCTCATAAATGGTCATCAAATCAAGCAAGCTCTGGCTAGGGTGTTGGCCCGAACCATCTCCACCATTGATTATGGAAGTCGTAATCGTTGGACTTGCAATTAACTCTCTGTAGTAGTCAACCTCTGGGTGGCGAATCACACAGACATCCACTCCTAAAGCAGACAAAGTCAAAATGGTATCATAAAGTGTCTCACCCTTATTGACTGAACTAGTCTTCACATCAAAGTCAAGTCGCTCCAATCCCAGTTTAATCTCTGCCACTTCAAAGGACTTATGCGTCCGTGTAGAATCCTCAAAGAAAAGATTGGAAACAATCGGATGGTCTTCATAAGGAAGCTGAGCTCCGTTTTTAAACTCAATTCCTCGCTTGATCAATTTCATCACTTGATCGACAGTGAGGTCTTCCATGGACACCACATGGTTCAATGCTTGTTGATTTTCTGACATGGCTACTCCTTTAGCTTTCTAAGCTTCTTCAGTAATCAGAACTCTGTCTTGGCCATCAAGTTCTGCCATCTCTACGATGATTTCTTCAGAACGACTAGTTGGGATATTTTTTCCAACATAATCTGGACGGATTGGCAATTCTCTATGTCCACGATCGACTAGAACTGCTAAACTCACACGCGCAGGACGACCATGACCGACAATATTATCAATAGCAGCACGGATAGTACGGCCTGTATAAAGCACATCGTCCACCAAGATAACTTCACGGTCTGTCACATCAACAGAAACTAAAGAAGTATCTTCTCCACTTTTAACATCATCACGGAAAGGTTTCGTATCCAATTCTACAACCGGAACTGAAAGATTTTCTAGTTGTTCCAAACGTTCTTGGATTCGGTGGGCAATAAAGACACCACGAGTTTTAATACCAGCCAAGACGATTTTATTCAAATCTTTGTTGCGTTCGATAATCTCATAAGTAATACGCGTAATCGCTCGTTTGACAGTCAATTCGTCTACAACTTCTTTTGCCTTCATGACAAACCTCCAAAAAGAAAAGTCTCCTTAAACAAGGAGACTTGAAATGTATAGCTAAGCTAGCCCTACTGCAAACAGTATAGACTTCACCCTTCTACTTTATCGCGCTCCTTGCCTGCCTCACGGGACAGGTTTAAAGGAATATTTAGTTATCAAATACTATAGCACAAAGCATGCTTAAAATCAAGCAAAAACTTTTGAAACCCCATCTTATAAATTGCTTATAAATTGCTTATAAATTGCTAAAGTCATATAACTGTGGATACTGGTCACACTCTGGATTTTTAGGATGGCAGATGGCTCTTCCAAAATAAATCATGGCCTGATGGGCTGCTAACCACTGCTCAGGCGGTAAGATATCCATGACCCGCTTTTCCACCTCAAGTGGTGTCGCTGATTTTTTGACAATATCGTGGTGTTTGCAAATACGCTCCACATGAGTATCCACTGCAAAAGCTGGAATCCCAAAGCCCACACTCATGACAACATTGGCTGTCTTACGACCAACACCTGCCAAACTCTCCAATTCCTCACGTGTCTGAGGGACTTGACCATCAAAATCGTCTAGTAACTGTTGGGCACATTTTTTTAGGAATTTAGCCTTATTTCGATACAATCCTAGGCGAGAAATGTGTGAGGCAATCTCACCCTCTGTCGCAACAGACATGGCTTGTGGCGTTGGAAAGGCAGCAAAGAGACCTGGTGTGGCCTTATTTACCGCTGCATCTGTTGTCTGAGCTGACAACATGACCGCAACCAAGAGTTCAAAATGATTGGTAAAATCAAGACTGGGCTTGGCATCTGGAAAGAGAGCAATGATTTCTTCTAGCACCTTTCGTGCTCGTTTTTTTGACAAGACCATTATTCGTCTCCATCAAATAGTCCTTGTAAGCCAGCAAAAGGACTGTTTTCTTCTTTCTTAACTGCTTGTTGAGCTTGGTATTCTTCCTCAGTCATGATTTGCCAATCATTTCCTGAAACAAATCCTTGACCAGCTTCTTCTTCAGCCGTCAAAACCTTGATAGGGATATTAAGCAGAATATTATCTGACACACTCTCAGCAAGGTCAAGTTCTCCATTTTCGATAGGTAAGACCAAATCATCGTCTAAAACTTCCTGATCTAGTTGGTTAGTTGCACCTTCCATGAAAACTTCCGTTACTGGATAAGATTCAACTAACTCAACTGGTTCCATACTGCGACTTGAAGCAAGAACAATGGTATAAGATAGTTGATAATCTAAGAAATACATACGGTCTTCATACTGTACTTTCCCAACAGCAAGGATATCTTTTACATCTAAAATTTCTTGATTGCGTGCACGCAGGTCTGCGGCTAGGTCTAAGGTTTGTTCAAAATGCAAGCCTTCAGACTGCTTACGAATTTCTTGAATATTTAATTTCATACTTCCTCCATAAAGATTTACTCTCTTGATTATACCATGAAAAGTCTACAAATCAGCATACCAAACTTTGTAATTAAAATTCGATTTTTTAACATATTTACTATGACATTTTTGTTTTTTAGTGCTATACTATAGGCAATAATACATCAGAGCAAGGAGGATGCTCACATGGAAGACAAAGAACTCATTACTAATGCAACCCAACTCCTATCCGAGTTAAATAAAAGTTTCCAAAGCTGCAAACAGGGTACTGCAGATGATACTCGACTACAAGAGCTGCTAAACACTACTATAAAAGAGCTCAAAAAAGCGGAAAAGTTGAACAACAGTATTTTAATCGACCTTGAGAAATTTTACCAACGTACCAGTCTTCTGATAGGCCTCGGGAGCCTAAAACTAAACGATCAAGCACGTAACGCTTGGCGCAACTATGACAAGTTCCATTACGAGCATGTCAAACACGTACTGACTCTTTATGGACCTGTTTTCGGATTTTAGAGATTAGAATTGTCGGTTTTCTGTTGACAAAATTTCCTAAAAGGTATAGGATAAAGGTACTAATACTCGGAGGTAAGGGAGACATGAACAACTAAGTCTATCAAATAAAGAACCTTTATTTAGTAGATCTTGTTTTTGTCTCTTTTTGTGTGCTCTTTTCATACTAGATTTTCTACTATCTTGTCCCCATTGAAAATCAAAAAACTAGAAAGCTATGCTCCTCTTGGGTTGGGTTAGGCAACTCCAAGCTAGTTTGACGAGTTTTTCAACGAGGATAATAGAGTTTTGACAGTGACTTTGGCTCTACTAGGTAAAGTAGAGCTTTTTGTTATGCACTATTGACATTCTAGAAAGGGCAATCATATGATAAAAATCAATCACCTGACCATCACTCAAAACAAAGATTTACGAGACCTTGTAGCAGACTTAAACATGACTATCCAAGACGGGGAAAAGGTAGCTATTATTGGCGAAGAAGGAAATGGCAAATCAACCTTGCTTAAAACTTTAATGGGGGAAGCTTTGCCTGATTTCACTATTAGGGGTGACATCCAATCTGACTATCAGTCACTGGCCTACATTCCTCAAAAAGTCCCAGAGGACCTAAAAAAGAAAACTTTACACGACTACTTCTTTTTAGATACTATTGATTTAGATTACAGTGTCCTCTATCGTTTGGCTGAGGAATTGCATTTTGATAGCAATCGTTTCGCTAGCAACCAAGAGATTGGCAGTCTATCAGGGGGCGAAGCTTTGAAAATTCAGCTCATCCATGAGTTAGCCAAACCCTTTGAGATTCTATTTTTAGATGAACCTTCAAATGACCTAGACCTTGAGACGGTTGATTGGCTAAAAAGTCAGATTCGAAAGATTCGGCAAACCGTTATTTTTATTTCCCATGATGAAGACTTTCTTTCTGAAACGGCTGATACTATTGTCCACTTGCGACTGGTCAAGCACCGTAAAGAAGCAGAAACACTAGTAGAGCATTTAGACTATGATAGCTATAGCGACCAGAGAAAGGCTAATTTTATCAAACAAAGTCAGCAGGCTGCTAACGACCAAAGAGCCTATAACAAAACCATGGAAAAGCATCGGCGCGTCAAGCAAAATGTAGAAACTGCCCTTCGAGCTACTAAAGATAGTACTGCCGGTCGCCTATTGGCTAAAAAGATGAAAAATGTTCTCTCTCAAGAAAAACGCTTTGAAAAGACAGCTCAGTCCATGATCCAAAAGCCACTTGAAGAGGAAGAAATCAAACTTTTCTTCTCAGACATCCAACCATTACCTGCTTCTAAAGTTTTAATCCAACTGGAAAAAGAAAATTTGTCCATTGGCGACCGAGTTTTGGTTCAAGAACTACGACTAACTGTCCGTGGCCAAGAAAAAATCGGTATTATCGGCCCAAATGGTATTGGAAAATCGACTCTGTTAGCCAAGTTTCAACAACTGCTTAGCGCCAAAATAGAAATTTCGCTTGGTTTTATGCCACAAGATTACCACAAAAAACTGCAATTGGATTTATCACCACTAGCCTATCTCCGCAAAACTGGGGAAAAAGAGGAACTACAGAAAATCCAATCTCACTTAGCCAGTCTCAATTTCAGTTATCCAGAAATGCAGCATCAAATTCGCTCCTTATCTGGCGGACAACAGGGTAAACTCCTACTTTTGGATTTAGTCTTGCGCAAACCAAACTTTCTCCTGCTAGATGAACCCACACGAAACTTTTCACCTACTTCTCAACCCGAAATTAGAAAACTCTTTGCAACCTATCCAGGCGGTATCATCACTGTTTCGCATGACCGTCGTTTCTTAAAAGAGGTCTGTTCGACTATCTATCGCTTGACAGAACACGGTTTGGATGTAGTTAATTTAGACAATTTATAAATTTGCAACATAGCAGATAGGTGGGGCAAAAACACAATTTTAGGAGAAGAGAAAGTAAATCTTCCCACAATAAAACGCATAATATCAAGTTTTTTTCACACCTGATATTATGCGTTTTTCAGATTTTAAAGGCTTTTTCCCAGCCTTCATTTTACATATGTTTTAAACGTTCAATACGTTCTGAGATAGGTGGGTGGGTATAAAAGAGTTTTTGGAACCCTCCACCTTTCTTAGGATCATTGATATAAAGCGCACTGCTGGCATCATCGACAGGACGACTCATCGGTTTACTATTATCCAACTTACGTAGAGCATTAATCATCCCTTGAGGATTGCGGGTCAACTCGACACTGGAAGCATCAGCTAGAAATTCCCTCTGACGAGAAATAGCTAGTTGCACCAAGGTTGCAGCGAGAGGTGCCAGCACAATTGCAAGTAGGGAGACCACTAGCATAATGATTTCAAGACCATTTCCATCTCGGTCATCGTCACTTCGTCTGCGACCTGCGCCACCCCACCACATCATACGACCTGCCATACTAGAAAGCATGGTGATAGCACTAGCAAGGGCAACAGCAATAGTCGAAATGCGGATATCGTAATTACGAATATGACTGACTTCATGTCCCATAACAGCTTCTAGTTCTTCACGATTCATGATAGCTAGGAGACCTGACGTCGCAGCAACCGCCGCATTTTGAGGGTTAGAACCTGTCGCAAAGGCATTTAAGGCTGGATCATCAATGATGAAAACACGAGGCATAGGAATCTGAGCCACCATAGCCATATCTTCCACTACATGGTAGAGGTCTGGTGCCGTTTGCTCATCCACCTCACGCGCCCCATTCATGGACATGACGATCTCTGTCGATTGAAAAATCATGGACAAGGCATAGATAAAGCCGATAATCAGTGCGATAACCAAACCACCAAGCCCAGATCGCATAAAGAGGTAACCAACTGCATAGCCAACAAGAGCTAAGAGTAGGAAAAATACCAGCAACAAAATCCACGTTTTTCGTTTATTGCTTGCAATTTGATCAAACAACATCTTAGTCACCTAAACCGCTAAAATCAACTTTAGGAACTGCCTTTTCCTCTTCTGGTGTTTGAAGGAAATCTGCTGCTTTAAATCCAAACATCCCAGCGATAATATTGCTTGGGAAAGTTTCTAATTTTACATTGTAGTTGCTGACAACACTGTTGTAGAGTTGACGAGAGTAAGAAATTTTATTTTCTGTGTTTGTCAACTCCTCTTGCAATTTAACAAAGTTTGCACTAGCTTTCAAATCTGGATAGCTTTCTGCAACTGCAAAAATACCTGAAACCTGACGAGTAAGGGCATCACTAGCTTTCATAGCTTCTGCTGGTGAAGTCGCTGCTGCCACTTGGTTACGTAGTTCTGCCACCTTTTCAAGGGTAGAACCTTCATATTTGGCATAACCTTTTACAGTCTCAATCAAGTTTGGCAAAAGGTCATTTCGACGTTTCAACTGAACATCAATTTGGCTCCAAGCCTCCTTTGTTTGCATACGATTCTTAACCAAACCGTTATAGCTAACAATCACAAAAATAACAACAAGAGCCAAAACTCCAAGAATAATCCAAGTCATGATATAATTCCTTTCTGCTTTTAGATTAGTACCAGTATATCAAATTTTTAATGATTGTGGTAAAATAAGATGATACTAAAGAAGGAAATAACTATGAAACCAGAAACATTTTACAACCTGCTTGCCGATCAGAATCTTCCACTTTCGGACCAGCAAAAAAAACAATTTGAACGTTATTTTGAACTCTTGATCGAGTGGAATGAAAAAATTAATTTAACAGCTATTATAGACAAGGAGGAAGTTTATCTCAAACATTTTTACGATTCGATTGCACCCATTCTTCAAGATTTGATTCCCAGCTCCAATATCAAACTTCTTGATATTGGAGCTGGGGCAGGATTTCCTAGTCTACCAATGAAAATCCTCTATCCTCAGTTAAATGTAACTATCATTGATTCTCTCAACAAGCGCATCAACTTCCTCAAACTTTTGGCTCAGGAACTGGATTTAGACGATGTTCATTTCTACCATGGACGTGCCGAAGATTTTGCCCAAGACAAAAACTTCCGTGCTCAATATGATTTTGTAACAGCTCGTGCGGTTGCCCGTATGCAAGTCCTATCTGAATTAACTATTCCCTACCTTAAAGTTGGCGGAAAACTATTGGCACTCAAGGCTAGCAATGCTCCTGAGGAATTATTAGAAGCTAAGAATGCCCTCAACCTCCTTTTTAGTAAAGTAGAAGACAATCTCAGCTACGCCCTACCAAATGGAGATCCACGTTACATCACAGTGGTAGAAAAGAAAAAAGAAACACCAAATAAATATCCAAGAAAGGCTGGCATGCCCAACAAACGCCCGCTTTAAATTTTTTAGTAAAAAATGTTTACAAAGTTCGGAATTTCTGCTATACTATCACAAGCAAAGGTTTTTAATGTCATCCCGTGAGGTGACGAAGACGCAGAAATACTTGAAACTCTTTAAAGTCTAGATTTTAGAGAAGTCTTACTCTGAGGGCCTATTGCTGTAAAATAATGGGCTCTTTTTTGATGCCCAAAAGTGAGGTTTATATGAAACAAGAATCAACTGTTGATTTGTTACTAGACGTTGACCAACGTCCTTCGGCTGGAAAAGGAATTCTCCTTAGTTTCCAACACGTTTTCGCCATGTTCGGTGCGACCATCTTGGTACCCTTGATTTTGGGAATGCCTGTATCTGTTGCCCTTTTTGCTTCAGGTGTCGGGACACTCATCTATATGATTTCAACTGGATTTAAAGTTCCAGTTTATCTAGGTTCTTCTTTTGCCTTTATCACAGCAATGTCACTGGCTATGAAAGAAATGGGTGGTGATGTATCTGCTGCTCAAACAGGAGTTATCTTGACTGGTTTGGTCTATGTCCTTGTGGCTGCAGGTGTTCGTTTTGCAGGTACAAAATGGATTGATAAACTCTTGCCACCAATCATCATCGGACCTATGATTATCGTTATCGGTCTGGGACTTGCAGGTTCAGCTGTTACCAATGCTGGTCTTGTAGCTGACGGGAATTGGAAAAATGCTCTTGTAGCAGTTGTTACTTTCTTGATTGCTGCCTTTATCAATACAAAAGGAAAAGGCTTCCTACGAATCATTCCATTCCTCTTTGCCATTATCGGTGGTTACCTCTTCGCACTAACACTTGGCTTGGTTGACTTTACACCAGTTCTTAAAGCCAACTGGTTCGAGATTCCTGGTTTCTACTTGCCATTTAATACAGGCGGTGCCTTTAAAGAATACAATCTTTACTTCGGTCCAGAAACCATCGCTATCTTGCCAATCGCTATCGTAACAATTTCTGAACATATCGGAGACCATACTGTTTTGGGTCAAATCTGTGGCCGTCAATTCTTGAAAGAACCAGGTCTTCACCGTACTCTTCTTGGTGACGGTATCGCAACTTCAGTTTCTGCCTTCCTTGGTGGACCAGCCAATACAACTTATGGAGAAAATACAGGGGTTATCGGTATGACTCGTATCGCTTCTGTCTCAGTTATCCGTAACGCTGCCTTCATCGCGATTGCCCTTAGCTTCCTTGGTAAATTCACTGCCTTGATTTCAACCATTCCAAATGCTGTACTTGGTGGTATGTCAATCCTTCTCTACGGAGTTATCGCAAGTAATGGTTTGAAAGTCTTGATCAAAGAACGTGTAGACTTCAGTCAAATGCGTAACCTAATCATCGCAAGTGCTATGTTGGTACTTGGACTTGGAGGAGCTATCCTTAAACTTGGTCCAGTTACCCTTTCAGGTACTGCCCTATCAGCCATGACAGGAATCATCTTGAACTTGATCTTACCATACGAAAATAAAGATTAAGAGTCTAAACACATCAAAAAACGAGCATTTCCAATTACGGAAGTGCTCATTTTTCTTCTTTCTAAAAAAGGAAAGCCCTGTGGCCTTCCCTTGTCTTACTTGCGTTTTTTCTTCGCTTTCTTCATTTTGTTAGCCATGCGTTTCATGGACTGTTTCATAGCAAATTCACCGATTTTACCTTTGAGTCCGCCACCAAACAGCTGGCTCATATCTGGCATTCCTGCTCCTCCGAGAGCTGACAGGTCAGGCATACCGCCTTGTCCCATCATTCCTTCAAGGGCAGACATATCCATTCCTCCCATATTTGGCATATTTTTAGGAAGGTTGTTTGGATTGATTCCCATTTGCTTCATCATTTTGTTCATATCTCCAGACATGACACCTTGCATGAGCTGTTTAGCCTGGTTAAAGTCCTTGATAAATTTATTGACTTCGACAAAGGTATTTCCAGAACCAGCTGCGATACGACGGCGACGGCTCGGATTTAACAAATCTGGATTTTCACGTTCTTCAGGTGTCATTGAAGACACAATGGCACGTTTGCGAGCAATCTGGCGTTCATCCACCTTCATGTTTTGAAGTGCTGGATTATTGGCCATACCTGGAATCATCTTGAGCAAGTCTTCCATCGGCCCCATGTTTTGCACCTGATCCAACTGATCAATGAAATCATTGAAATCAAAGGTGTTTTCACGCATCTTCTCAGCCATTTCAAGGGCTTTTTGCTCATCGTATTCCTGAGAAGCTTTCTCAATCAGAGTGAGCATATCCCCCATGCCAAGGATACGGCTTGACATACGGTCTGGGTGGAAGGTCTCAATGTCCGTAATCTTTTCACCTGTACCAGTGAACTTGATTGGTTTTCCGGTAATGTGACGAACAGATAGAGCCGCACCACCACGAGTATCGCCATCAATCTTGGTAAGGATGACCCCAGTCACTTCCAACTGAGCATTAAACTCACGCGCAACATTGGCCGCTTCTTGACCAATCATGGCATCAACCACGAGGAGAATTTCGTTTGGTTGAGCTAGTGCTTTCACGTCACGAAGTTCATTCATCAAAAGCTCATCAATCTGCAAACGACCCGCAGTATCAATCAAGACATAGTCGTTATGATTAGTTTGGGCTTGCTCCAAACCTTGACGTACAATTTCAACAGCTGGTACTTCTGTTCCAAGTGCAAAGACAGGCACATCAATCTGTTGCCCCAAGGTCTTAAGCTGGTCAATGGCAGCAGGACGATAAATATCCGCCGCAATCATCAAAGGACGAGCATTTTCTTCTTTCTTGAGTTTGTTAGCCAATTTACCAGCAAAGGTTGTTTTACCAGCCCCTTGCAAACCGACCATCATGATGATTGTAGGAATCTTAGGTGACTTGATAATCTCTGCCGTATCAGAACCCAAAACAGCCGTCAATTCCTCATCAACGATTTTAATAATTTGTTGCGCAGGATTAAGTGTATCAATGACCTCATGCCCTACTGCACGCTCACGAACTTTCTTGATAAAGTCCTTTACAACAGGCAAGGCAACGTCGGCCTCAAGCAAGGCCAAGCGAATTTCTTTGGTTGCCTCTTGGACATCAGATTCAGAGATTTTTCCTTTTTTACGTAAATTTTTAAAGACGTTCTGCAAACGTTCTGTTAAACTTTCAAATGCCATTTTTCTTCCTCTTATTCTCTATTATCAATGCTTGTTAAAATTTCTATCTGCTCCTGCAGAAAGTCATCCTTGGGATAGCGCTCCAAAATCTGGTCAAAAATTTGACTGCGGACAATGTAGTCCGAGTACATGTGCAATTTCATCTCATAATCTTCCAGAATCTTTTCCGTCCGCTTGATATTATCATAGACAGCCTGACGACTGACACCGAACTCCTCGGCAATTTCAGCAAGGCTGTAATCATCAGCGTAGTATAGCTCGATATAATTCATTTGCTTATCTGTCAAAAGCGCCGCATAAAATTCAAAGAGCGCATTCATACGATTGGTTTTTTCAATTTCCATAACTTTTATTATACCAAAAATTAGCCTAATCTACCACACTAGGAAGCCAATCCAAGAAGATAGCTAGCTAAATTTGAAAAAGACATGAGCCTAGCCCCAAGTAATTTCCAATTGATAGCTGGCAAAGGGATGTCCTTCTTGATTTTGTAGTTGATAATCTAGTTCAATCTTTTGCCCATCAACTTGATAATGGCTCGTTTGGATGATAAACTCCTGCATACCCATAGGTGTGGGAATATAGGCTAAACTATCACTATCCTTTAAAAAGCGCATAATGGTCTTGGGATTGGAAAAACGGCTCATCACCAGTTCTTGACCATGAAATTTAATAACTACTTTTTCCTTTTCCTCATTATAAAAAAGCAGGTAGCTATAATCTCCCTTTTCATGCACTTCTACATCATAAAGCTGGTCAATCACTTCCAACTGCTCATCAAACTGAATCGTATTTCGCATCCGAATCTTCACATCAAGTCCTCTTTCTTGTCTCTTGTCCTACTATTTTACCAAAAACTCTAGCTTTTTGCTATAATGGTCATATGAACGAAAAAGTATTCCGTGACCCAGTTCACAACTACATCCATGTCAATAATCAAATCATCTATGACTTGATTAATACAAAAGAATTTCAACGTTTGCGCCGTATCAAGCAACTGGGAACTTCCAGTTATACCTTCCACGGTGGAGAACACAGTCGCTTCTCCCATTGTCTAGGAGTCTATGAAATTGCACGACGTATCACGGAGATTTTTGAAGAAAAATATCCTGAAGAATGGGATCCTGCTGAGTCTCTCTTGACCATGACCGCTGCTCTCCTACATGACCTTGGGCATGGTGCTTACTCCCATACTTTTGAACATCTCTTTGATACAGATCATGAGGCCATTACTCAGGAAATCATCCAAAGTCCTGAGACAGAGATTCACCAAGTTCTGCTACAAGTGGCGCCAGATTTTCCAGAAAAGGTAGCCAGTGTCATCGACCATACCTATCCTAACAAGCAGGTCGTGCAACTCATTTCTAGCCAGATTGATGCGGACCGCATGGACTATCTCTTGCGCGACTCCTATTTTACTGGAGCATCCTATGGGGAATTTGACCTGACTCGCATCCTCCGAGTCATTCGCCCTGTCGCAAATGGTATCGCCTTTCAGCGCAATGGCATGCATGCTATCGAAGACTACGTCCTCAGTCGCTACCAGATGTACATGCAGGTTTATTTCCACCCAGCAACACGCGCCATGGAAGTTCTCCTACAGAATCTCCTCAAACGCGCCAAGGAACTCTATCCTGAGGACAAAGACTTCTTTGCACGAACTTCCCCACACCTCCTGCCATTCTTTGAAAAAAATGTGACCTTGTCTGACTATCTTGCTCTGGATGATGGTGTGATGAATACCTACTTCCAGCTCTGGATGACCAGTCCTGACAAGATTTTAGCAGACTTATCACAGCGCTTTGTCAACCGCAAGGTCTTTAAATCCATTACTTTTTCACAAGAAGACCAAGACCAACTCGCCAGCATGAGAAAATTGGTTGAGGACATTGGCTTTGATCCCGACTACTACACTGCCATTCATAAGAATTTTGACCTCCCTTATGATATCTATCGTCCCGAATCTGAAAATCCAAGGACACAGATTGAGATTTTACAAAAAAATGGAGAACTGGCCGAACTCTCTAGCCTGTCTCCTATCGTCCAATCTCTTGCTGGCAGTCGCCACGGAGATAATCGTTTCTATTTCCCAAAAGAAATGTTGGATCAAAACAGCATCTTCGCAAGCATCACCCAGCAATTTTTACACTTGATTGAGAACGATCATTTTACCCCAAATAAAAACTAGAAGAGGAAATTTATGAGTATTAAACTAATTGCCGTTGATATCGACGGAACCCTAGTCAATAGCCAAAAGGAAATCACTCCTAAAGTCTTTTCTGCCATCCAAGATGCCAAAGAAGCTGGTGTCAAAGTCGTAATTGCAACTGGCCGCCCTATCGCAGGTGTTGCCAAACTTCTGGACGACTTGCAGTTGAGAGACGAGGGTGACTATGTGGTGACCTTCAACGGTGCCCTTGTCCAAGAAACTGCTACTGGACATGAGATTATCAGCGAATCCTTAACCTATGAGGATTATCTGGATATGGAATTCCTCAGTCGCAAGCTCGGTGTTCACATGCATGCTATTACTAAGGATGGTATCTACACTGCAAATCGCAATATCGGAAAATACACTGTGCACGAATCAACCCTCGTCAGCATGCCTATCTTCTACCGCACCCCTGAAGAAATGGCTGACAAGGAAATCGTTAAATGTATGTTCATCGATGAACCTGAGATTCTCGATGCTGCCATTGAAAAAATCCCAGCAGAATTTTACGAACGCTACTCCATCAACAAATCGGCTCCTTTCTACCTCGAACTCCTTAAAAAGAATGTAGATAAGGGTTCAGCCATCACTCACTTAGCTGAAAAACTAGGATTGACCAAAGATGAAACCATGGCGATCGGTGACGAAGAAAATGACCGTGCCATGCTGGAAGTCGTTGGCAATCCAGTTGTCATGGAAAATGGAAATCCAGAAATCAAAAAAATCGCCAAATACATAACTAAATCTAACGATGAATCCGGCGTTGCCCATGCCATCCGTACATGGGTACTGTAAAAGGGTATGAATAGACGAAAACCGCTCAGCTGAGCGGTTTTTTCCAAATCAAGAATTTTCTATACCATCATTTTTTTAAATGATCAAGGTAGGTAACTCACTATGAAATAAGCTAAATTACCAATCACTTGATGATCCACCAGCATCAAAACCACCACCTGACCAATCACTTGATGATCCACCAGCATCAAAACCACCACCTGACCAATCATCACTCGACCAATCATCACTCGACCAAGGCGATGAGGAATCACTACTACTCTCATTATGATACTCATCTGAATTTTTAATATGGTAAGCTGTTAATGCTTTTTGTGACCAAGAACCATCATTTATAAAATCTTTATCATCAGGGTATAATTTATCCTTACCATAATAGAATTTATTAGATCTCCGTTTCCTACCCGAAACCCTACCTTCTGTAAGAAAAAGTACCACAAAAGAAATCATAAAAATTACACCGAAATGATCAAGAATTTCTACTACTAGTTCCCATATAGCTTTAGGGACTTCATAAAAATAATTTCTCTCTACTACAGGTGCATCAGCTAAGTCATAATCTTGATTGGATATGTTTTGGATTATATCAATCACAGCTCCATCATAGTCTTTGGCTCGCATCTTATCACGAGAGGCATCTAAGATTTCCCTAGCTTTTGTATCAGTCAATATAGTAGCTAGGTTATTAGAAGTCTCAATACGAAACTTTCTATCTTTTATAGCAATCAATAATAATGCACCCTTATTTGAATCCGAATAGCCAATTTTCCAAGATCTGGCAATCGTATTGGCTGACTTTTCTATAGATTCACTATTCAAACTCTCAACAATATAAATACCAATTTGAGTATCCGATTTACCATTTAATTCTATTATTTTATCTGAAACAACCTCTGATAAATAATGGTTTGGATCATAAATACCATTAGAAGGCCTATCTGGTATCACTAGATCTGCGTGAGTTGGTCCAATGAAAAATAACAGGATTGTAAAAAAAGAAATTAGTATTAAAGCAAATTTTTTTATCATAAAAATAGAATCTTTCTTAAAGTGAGTATTAAAAAGAACAAGTAATAATAATCCTTCTCCAAAGCTTAGATTGTAATACTTAATTCTATCCTATTAGAACGATAGAAACCCGATTAGAAAAGTATATATACTTTCTACTATTATACCACACCTCCGTTTTCATCTGAAATGGTTTTCATTTTTGGACAAGAAAAAACACTGACCATTCAGTGCTTTTTGATTGATTTACTGCCCCCTGCAGGAATCGAACCTGCAACTACTCCTTAGGAGGGAGTTGTTATATCCATTGAACTAAGGGAGCTAGATAAAAACTCTGCTGAAGAAGCAGAGTTTTTTAGTCGAATTAACGACGGATTTCTTTGATACGAGCTGCTTTACCTTGAAGAGCACGCAAGTAGTACAATTTCGCACGACGTACTTTACCGTAACGAACAACTTCGATTTTTTCAACACGTGGAGTGTGGATTGGGAAGATACGCTCAACACCTACACCGTTAGAGATTTTACGAACTGTGTAGTTTTCTGAGATACCAGCACCTTTACGTGCGATAACAACACCTTCAAAAATCTGGATACGTTCACGGTTACCTTCGACAACTTTCGCGTGTACACGAACAGTGTCACCAGGACGGAATGATGGGATATCTGTACGAAGTTGACCTTCAGTCAAGCTTTGGATTAATGGATTCATTTTATTCTCCTATCTTTGTCAATCTTGAGGAACCTTCCTCAGCGGATAAACTGTATTTTTGTGCGTCCATTACACACAAGATACAGTTTACCAAATTTCCACAAAAAAGTAAAGAAATTTATAGCAGAATTCCTAAAAAAATCGCAATCAAACCACCTAGGTAGGTTAAGGCTAGATAGCTATAAAATACCTTCTTATCGCTTAACAGTCTTTGGAGTTCGTCATTCAAGGTCGAAAAAGTCGTCAGACCTCCACAAAATCCTGTCGCTAGAATAGCATAAACTTCCTTGGACTCCACATGATTGTAAAATAATCCAATCAAAAAACAACCCAAAAGATTGGCTATAAGCGTTCCGAGGGGCAATTTAGATGCTTGATTATAGCGGGAAAAGAAATAGCGCACTAAAGCTCCGAAACCACAAGCAATTGTAAGATAGACGATTACCATCTCTTCCTCCCTAAATAGTAAGCTAAAAGCAGTCCTCCACCGATGCTCAAAAGCAAATACATAACTAAACTAAGATAACGCCCTGTATCAAGTAGTTTCACAGCATCAAGCATGAGACTAGAAAAGGTTGTTAAACCTCCGCAAAAACCTGTACCCAGTGCTAAAATAACGCCTTTACTGGTTCCCTTATAGACCAGATAGCCCTTAACAAGATAAACCAAGCAGAAAATACCTAGATAGTTGACAAGAAGGGTTCCCCAAGGAAAGTCAGGACTGGCTGGTAACCAAGTGGAAACTAGGTAGCGGACAAGTCCGCCCAACATAGCAGCTAGAAAAATCCCTAGCGGATAAAATTGTTCTTTTTTCATTTGATATTTTGATCCTGATAATCACGCGAACGTTTGAGTATGTCCGAAAAAGTCGCTACAATAGTCTCCTGATAGCGCTTGTCCTCTACACGACTCCTAACCTTTTCAAAGATAATTGCTTCTCTCTTGGTATCTAAAATCGGTTTCCCTGAAGTCTTCTTATAAGCGACAACCCCTTCAACTAAATGCATTCGTTCTTCTAACAGTTTGACAATTTGATCGTTAATTTGATCAATTTCTTGACGAATACTATCTAAATCCATACAGTCTCCTCCTTTATTTGAATTATTGTATCAAAAAGCCACCAAATAGGCTAGTAAAATCCCAAGTCACGATAAGAAAAATGCACTGATTGATTACATCAGCGCAGTTTTATGCTTATCCTACTTTAGCAGCCAATTCTTCTGCGAATTGTTCCAAGCGTTCAATGTCTTCTTCCTCAGCAGAGAGATCAACTTTGACACACTCTGAACCTTTTTCTGCCCCTGTCGCTACAAAAACGCGGTCAAAGTCATCGACAGCCTTACAGAATTCATCGTAGAAGGTATCTCCTGATCCGACCACTCCGTAGATTTTGCCATTCAAGTTGAGGTCAGCTAGGTCTTCGTAGAAGTCCATCATCTCATCTGGCAATTCTCCATCACCATAAGTATAGGTTGCAACGATAGCGATGTCTGCTTCCAAGAAGTCTGAAGCGTCAACAGTTGTACATTCATCAACATCGACATCCAAGCCCAAGTCGCGTAATTTGTCTGCTACAATATCTGCAATTTCTTCGGTATTACCGGTCATACTGGCAAATACAATTTTTGCTAATGCCATATCGTCCTCCTCAATTTATCTTTCTCCATTATATCACATCTTTTTCATTTTAAAAATAAAAATTCTTGTGCTACAATGAAATGAGAAAGAATTGAGGTTATTTATGGACATTTGCCATCAAATTTTAGAAAAAATCAAAGAATACGACACGATTATCATTCACCGTCATATGAAACCAGATCCTGATGCCTTGGGAAGTCAGGTGGGATTGAAAGCTCTTCTCAAACATCATTTCCCAGAAAAAACCATCAAAACCGTTGGTTTTGATGAACCAACTCTTACTTGGATGGCTGAGATGGATCTTGTTGAAGATAGTGCCTACCAAGGCGCACTTGTCATCGTCTGTGATACGGCCAATACTGCTCGTATCGATGATAAGCGCTATAGTCAAGGTGATTTTCTCATTAAGATTGACCACCATCCAAATGATGATGTATATGGTGACCTATCTTGGGTGGATACTAGTTCAAGCAGCGCTAGTGAGATGATTACCCTATTTGCCCAAACAACCCAACTGGCCTTTTCCGATCACGCTGCTGAGTTGCTCTTTGCAGGTATTGTTGGTGATACAGGTCGCTTCCTCTACCCTTCTACCACTGCACGGACTCTTCGCCTTGCTGCTTATTTGAGAGAACATAACTTTGACTTTGCGGCTCTCACTCGCAAAATGGACACTATGAGTTACAAAATTGCAAAACTTCAAGGCTACATCTACGACCATCTGGAAGTGGATGAAAATGGTGCTGCTCGCGTTACCCTGAGTCAGAAAATCTTAAAACAATTCAATGTTACCGATGCTGAAACTGCAGCTATTGTCGGTGCACCTGGACGCATTGACAGTGTGAGTCTCTGGGGAATTTTTGTGGAGCAGGCTGATGGCCACTACCGTGTTCGCTTACGCAGTAAAATCCATCCTATCAATGAAATCGCCAAGGAACATGATGGTGGAGGCCACCCTCTAGCAAGTGGTGCTAATTCCTATAGCCTAGAGGAAAACGAAATCATCTACCAAAAGTTAAAAAACTTGCTTAAAAACTGATAAAATACTTGCCAAACTTTTCAGAATCTGATAGACTAGTATGGTAACAATCTATGGCTCGCAAAGAGACCATGGCAGAAAGGAAATATTGCAAAATGAAAAAAGATATCCATCCAGAATATCGCCCAGTTGTCTTCATGGACACAACTACTGGTTACCAATTCCTTAGCGGTTCAACAAAACGCTCTAACGAAACAGTTGAGTTCGAAGGCGAAACTTACCCATTGATCCGTGTGGAAATTTCATCAGACTCACACCCATTCTACACTGGACGTCAAAAGTTCACTCAAGCAGATGGACGCGTGGATCGTTTCAACAAAAAATACGGTCTCAAATAATGATAAAAAAGAACAGTTTCAACTGTTCTTTTTTTCTTCTTTTTATGAACCAATCACTACTACTTGCTATTTGTCAACCATCACGCTGACACTATAATTGATTTCAAACGGGGTTAAAAAATATCGAAAAGAAGCTTGATATTGAGAATGGTCAAGATGATTGAAACTACGTAGCCTAGGATTGTATTCCACTTGGCATTGGTAAATTCTCCCATCACTGACTTCTTAGAAGTCAGATAAATTAAGGGAAAAATTGAGAATGGAAGAGCGATTGAAAGAAAGACCTGTGAATAGACCAATAACTGATCTAAGGTCTTTTCTTGATGCCCAAACAAGACAGCGACTATCATCACAGGGAGCAAGGCAAAAATCCGTGTTCCGACACGAATAATCCACTGTGGTAATTTCATATGCAAGAAACCTTCCATAACAATCTGTCCTGTCAAAGTTCCTGTAATGGTCGAATTTTGACCACTTGCTAAGAGAGCTAAAGCAAACAAAGTTGACAGAGTTGAGCTGGCTATCGCTCCTGCTATTGTCGAATCCTGTAAAGCATTATACATTTGAGAGAAAGCTGAAATTTCAGACGCATGGCCAAAAAAGAGGGAGGCCCCTAAAATAAGAAGCAAGGAATTGACAACAAAGGCTAGGGACAACTGAAGATTTGAGTCCCAGGTCATAAAACGGACAGCTTTTCGTATATCTTTCTTATCCTTATGGTTGATTTTTCTTGTTTGAGATAGGGATGAATGGAGATAGAGATTATGGGGCATGACTGTTGCTCCCACAATCCCTAAAGCCAAAGTCAGTTGACTCTCATGTCCTGGCAAGGGACTTTCAAATAAAGTCGAAGTCGGTAAATAGCCACCAAAAATCCCCTGCATACTTGGATTAGATAAAGCAACCAGATAAGAAAAGATACCTAATATGGTTAAGATAAGGGTTGTAACAATAGATTCAATCTTCTTGAACCCAAATTTCATCAACAAAAGCAAAAGAAATACATCTAAAACGGTTAGAAGTATCGCGACCATAATCGGTATTTTAAACAAAAGATTTAAGGCAATTGCTGAACCTATAACCTCAGCCAAATCTGTCGCCATTAAAGCTAATTCTAAAATCACCCATAGACTATAACGGAGCCACTTGGGGGCATGATGAGCTGTTGCCTGCGCTAAATCCATCCTCGTCACGATACCTAGCTTTCCAGCCATCTGTTGTAGCTGCATGGCGATGATGGATGAAATCAAAATAACAAATAAGAGACTATACTTATAGGAAGCACCTCCAACCACACTGGTAATCCAGTTTCCGGGATCCATATAACCAACTGCTACAAGAGCTCCAGGCCCTAAAAATGCTTTTAGATTCTGCCAAAAATGATTGTTATTCGGAGTTTCAATAGATTGATTGATCTCAGAAAGAGAGACCTTTTTGTAAGAAGACATCGGAATATTCACTTTCTAATCTTGTCTTTGCCTATTTTATTAATGGGGTTTTGAAAATATAATGAAAATAATTTCCTATTTCCAATTTATTCTTATTATATCACATTTTAAAATGATTCTTAAGGAAAGCATGATAGTTAAAAAAACTTTGCACTCTAGCTAGCCACGAGATGGTTTCTAGAGTACAAAGTTTTTTATTAGACTTCCTGCGAAACTAGAATTCTAGTTCACAGTTGATAATTCCAGCAATCAAATTCATTCGTAATCCAAATCGTTTACGTCGATTTCGATAGGTTGTTGAAAACATTTTAAACGTTTTTACTTTGGCCAAAATATTCTCAACCTTGATTCTCTCTTTAGATAGCACATGATTATAGGATTTATCTTCAAGAGTTAGTGGCTTAAGTTTGCTTGATTTCCTCGGAATTTGCGCTTGTGAATACATCTTCATGATCCCTTGATAACCACTGTCTGCCAAGATTTTACCAGCTTGTCCGATATTTCTGCGACTCATTTTGAACCACTTCATATCATGGCAATAGTTCACTGCAATATCCAAAGAAACAATTCTCCCTTGGCTTGTGACAATCGCCTGAGCCTTCATAGCATGACATTTCTTTTTACCAGAATAATTGGCTAGTTGATTTTTTAGGACGATTGATTTTTACCTCTGTTGCATCCACAATCACCGTATCCTCAGTACTAAGATGAGTTTTTGAAATCGTAAAGCCACTTTGAATAAGAGTTGCTTCAACCCATTGACTCCGACGGATTAAGTAGCTTTCGTGAATGCCAAAATCAGCCGTAATTTGTTCATAAGTGCGGTATTCTCGCATGTATTGAAGAGTAGCCATGAGGAGGTCTTCTAGGCTTAACTTAGAGGTTCGTCCACCTTTTGCGTGTTTAAGTTGATAAAATGTTTTTAACACAGCTAACATCTCTTCAAAAGTAGTGGGCTGAACACCAACAAGGCGCTTAAATCGTGCATCAGTTAATTGTTTACTTACTTCATAATTAATAGTTTTATTGTATCATATTTTGTTTCGCAGAAAGTCTACTTTTATTTTCCACTGCCAAGCACAATTCTTAGATTCTCTCAGAAAAAGATTAGACTTTTAACCCCAAAATTGATAAAATAAAAAGGAAAATAAGATAAAAGGAAACTATAAATCACCATGATGAACATGCAAAACATGATGCACCAAGCACAAAAACTTCAAAAACAGATGGAACAAAGTCAAGCAGAACTTGCTGCTATGCAATTTGTTGGTAAATCTGCTCAAGACCTTGTTCAAGCGACCTTAACTGGTGACAAAAAAGTTGTCAGCATTGACTTCAATCCAGCTGTTGTTGACCCAGAAGACCTTGAAACTCTTTCAGATATGACTGTTCAAGCTATCAACTCTGCTCTTGAACAAATCGATGAAACTACCAAGAAAAAATTAGGTGCTTTCGCTGGAAAATTGCCATTCTAAGCATAAGAAAAACAAGCATTCAAGAGAATACTTGCCTATCATGGGAGGAACAACTGTTCCTCTTTTTGCTTACTAAAAATTAAAGAATTCCATGGCCTGTTTGAACAGTAAATCCGTATACTCTGGGTCTTCTTGGGCAATGGTGACCTGATCTTGAATCATTTCCAAGTCATCCGTTATCATGCCGTCTGCACCCAAATGAACAGATTTATCAAAGGACTCTGAACTATTGATGGTCCACACGTACAATTTCTGATCGGTATTCCAAAGCTTGTTGACAAAATTTTCATCCAAGGTTGAATACTCCATAGTATAACCTGTGGCCTTGGTTCTTGGAAAAATACTATTGTAAGGTAGGATGAAATAAACTGGGATTTGTGAATCATAGGACAATACCTGATCAATCACATGGTAGTCCAAGGACTGCATTTGGTGACCATTCTGCTTAAGAATCGTTCCATATTTTTCCATAAAGCGTTTCATCATATCTGGACTATCTTTTCGACTGGTTTTAATCTCAATGAGGAGTTTTTGATGCAATTCATTAGCTTTATTGAGATAGTCATCAAAACTAGACACCTTGCTATGATAGCCATTTTCTGAAATATCGAGTTTGGTTAATTCTTCCAAAGTGAGATCCTGAGGATTGGCATTAACTCCTGTCAGATTCTTGATATTGGCATCATGCATCATGACAAACTGACCATCTTTTGTTTCCTGAACATCCGTCTCAACGAAGTCTGGAGATAACTGAGCGGTTTTTTCTAGTGATTGGACGGTATTTTGCACACCATTCTTATTAGATACTCCCCTGTGAGAGATAATCAAAGGTTTATTAGCAACTGGAGCTTCTAAATAAACATATCCCTCAAGAGCGAAAAAGATAGCTGCACATCCCATCACTCCCCATCTCATCCAGTGGTCTTTCTTTCTCCTTGGTGTGATTTCTAGTTCTTCTCCTGTTAAGAAGGAAACAAACTTAATGAGAAAGTAAGTCAATGCCATATAGTGGAAATTCTTGATTAAAACAAAGTTGATAATTCCCAGCACAAGAGATTCCTTATGGGTCAAACCATCCATCAGCACCTGACTTACTAATATTGGAATCAATAAAAGGATAAAAAATAGGTAGGTTTTGACGACAATCCAAAGCAAGTTCCAAGTATAAAACCAGGAGTGCCTTCTTGTCTTCTCTAGACTGTATCTGACTGCTTCTTTGACTGTTTTTTTCTCAAATAAAAGCTGAGGTAGGGCAAACATGAAACGCACTGAAATGTAAAACAGAAGTAAAGCCAAAATAATAACCACTATACCTACTAGCCAATACTTGTCTTCCACATAATCAACGATAAAGTCCGGAATGACGATTTTATTGAGGTAATAAATCTTTAAAATCTTTCGAATCAATGGAAAGAGCATCATGACATAAAAGAAGATAAAGGCTATCTTTGAAAGCGTCACTTGCTTCATAAACAAGAAACTTTGGCGAAAGACCTTACGACTGTACTCCAGCAAAGTTCTCTTTTCATGATAGAGGAGGTGCCGGGCTCCGATAAAGAGAAGTCCTATCTGGTAATAGGCAATCAGTAAATTAACGATTACCAGAATAAATAAAGCAAGACTAACAAATGGCGAACCCGTTATAATGGCAAAAATATTGTTGTAAGATAGAAAGAGATAACCTGTCTGACGGAGCAAAAGTCCAGCAATCCAAGAATTTGATGGTAACCAGACAAACTCAATCATCATGAAAGTCAAGAAAAAAAGAAAGAGTATTTTATCTAGATTAAAGTATATCTGCTTAAAACCTAGATTTTTAGGTTTTTCAGGTTTCATAGGCACTCCTAGTCAAATAATTGAGACAAGTCCAAGCCCCCAAAAGGATTGTTCGAGAGGCTACTTTCTGCCCCTAACAATTCTCTAGCCTGGTCTGACTCTAGAAAGGACTCGTAAACACGCGCCGTCATACGAGCATCCTCTAGGCTATTATGAGACTGACCTTGAAATCCAAGAAACGAGGCAACGGTTTGCAATTTAAGATTGGCAATACCATGTAAATCCGAACTCCGACGTTCAAAGGCTTCATCATACAAATCCACCTTATACTGCAGGCTGTAGTCTAAACCATGATCCGCTAAAATAGGTAGATCACTTTTAGCAGCATTGTATCCAACCATGGGTAAAAAACCCACAAACTCTTGGAAATCTTTTATGACTTTCTCCACTGGAGGAGCATCTTTTAAGGTCTCAGCCGTAATCCCAGTCAAACCATTGATAAAACTCTTTAGAGGCACACTAGTGTGGACATAGGAATCATAGGCATCGATTTCCTGGCCATCTCTAAAACGTACTGCCGATACTTGAATCAAGTGTGTTTGCCCTTCATGCTGATTAAATTCTAAATCAAAAGCAATGTAATCTTCTAATCGTTCCATTCTATACCTCTCCTATACTGTTATTTTATACTAATTCAAACCATGTCAACGTCGCCTTGCCGTACTCAAGTACAGCCTACGGCTAGTTTCCTAGTTTGCTCTTTGATTTTCATTGAGTATTACTTGAGCAACTATACTATTTAGAAACAAAAGAAGCCATCAGGTTAGCATTTAACCTAAACAGCTCCTTGATTATCCTCCAAATAAACGAGCAAAAAAGCCTTTCTTAGTGGATTGGACTTCTTCTTTTGCTTGGTCCAGCTCTAGCTTAAGATTTTCTTGATCCTTCATTGCTTGAAGAGTCAATTGTTGCTGCTGATCGAGTTGTTTGTCTTTCTCAGCAATCTGACGGTCTTTGATACGCATCTGCTCGTCTTTTTCTGATAACTGACGATCCTTGGCTTTTAATTGTTCATAAAGACGAAGAATTTCTGCATTCTTCTCATCAACCAGAATCTCCATCAGTTCACGTTGCTTGACATCTTCACTGACAGGCTCATCTTCAAAAATCGTTTTTTTATAGATTTCTTCTAGCTTAATCAAACCACTTCTGGTAACGACTGTTACCCCTTTGTCATTTTTATCTGTGTCTTCTTCTGGTAATTCTTTGACACGGTTATTGATTGCTTGGCGAGATAATCCTAAGACCTCTGCAATCTCACTGACGGTCATTTCAATACTCATAATATCCTCTGAAACGTTTTCTAGCTTTTCTTTACTTAAATCTTATCATAAGCTAGAAAAACTGTCAAATTTTCGCTTAATTTAAGGCCTTCAAAAAGGCTAATAAGACTTGAGCAGAGCGACGTCCAGCTTCGATAATAAACTCATCAAAAGAGATGTTTGCTTCATGGTTGGCATTGTCACTCATAGCTCGAATGACTAAAACTGGAAGATTAAGGGCATGCGCTGCCTGAGCAATAGCTGCCCCCTCCATCTCAACTGCTAAAACTTCTGGAAAATGGGACTTAATCGCTTCTATCTTGTCATTTCCTGCGACAAAACTATCTCCTGTAGCAATCAAACCAAGATGCCAGTTTTGGTCCAATTGAGATAAACTCTCTTGGATTTTGGCAACAAAGGTTTTATCTGATTCGAAATAAAGCGGTTGTTGCGCCATTTGTCCATAAGCATAGCCAAAAGCTGTGACATCCACATCATGATAGGCTAATTTGTCAGCAATCACAACATCCCCAACAGCAATACCTTCTGCGACGGCCCCAGCTGATCCCGTATTAATTAGAGCATCCACTTGGAAATGATCAGCCAAAATCGCCACACTCATAGCAGACATGACCTTACCAATTCCACTTTCTACAAGAACGACTTCATGAGAGGCAATGGTGCCTGTATGATAGGTATTCCCCAAAACAACTTGCTCTTGGGCATTGTCTAAATGCTGGACCAAATAAGCTAGTTCTTCTGGCATAGCTGCAATAATTCCTATTTTCATTTCAATTCCTTTTCTATTACAAAAGTTTCATTGCTAAGACAAGCAAAATCAAGAGAAAGATGACTGCAAATAAGATTTTATTCAATTTAGAATTGAAGACATTTCTCTTGGTATTTTCAATGCGACGGCTTTTATGAATAGACGGTTCGACCTGAATCTTCAAGGTTTCCTGGCTAAAACCATGATCCTTAGGATTGGCATAACCAAAACGGGAAGAAGAGGTTGGTAAAATTTTTGTCTCCTCATCATCTAGCAAAGGAGGACCTGAAATTTTTTCGCCTCTATTAGCCCTTTCAATCATTTCATCCGTTAATAAAGGTTTACCCATACTGACCTCCTCTATTTTTTCTGCAATTCCCAATACTGAACAGCCATAATTGTCTTGGCATCACAGATATGACCTGATTGGATCAATTCCTTGGCTTCTTCTAAGCTCACTTCAAGGACTTCCAAGGTCTCATCTTCATCCTGCGGACGCGGATTTTCCACTTTCGTCAAATCGCTTGCTCGGTATAGTTTTAATTTTTCATTACAAAAGCCAATGGCTGAATAAAAGTCATACAAAAGTTCTAATTTCCCTGTGTAGGCTGTTTCTTCCTCTAATTCACGAAGAGCTGCTGCAACAGGGTCTGTATTTTCTCCTACTTCCAACTTTCCGGCTGGAATTTCGTAAGAGACAGCCTCGATAGCTTTGCGGTACTGCTTGACCAAGATGAGTTTTTGTTCATCCGTTACTGCTAAAACACAGACAGCCCCATTGTGGAAAATCAAATCACGTTGGGCAATTCCCTTACCTTCTGGTAATTCAACCTGATCTTGGACCAGTTTAAAAATTGGTCCTTGATAGATTTCTTTTCGGCTAAGCGTTTTTTCTTCAAATTCCATGACAGACTCCTACTGATTATTAGGATGATGAGGAAGGCGTGTTGCATATTCGTCTTTATTGACCTGACGTCCACGACCAATCGCAATCGCATCTGCTGGCACGTCTTTAGTTATAGTTGAACCAGCACCAACGAGGGAATTGTCACCTAATTCAACTGGGGCAATAATGGTTGAATTTGAACCAACAAAGACATTGTTACCGATGACTGTCTTGTATTTGTTTTTTCCATCATAGTTGACTGTAATAGTTCCAGCACCGAAATTAACCTTGCTACCCACTTCACAGTTTCCGATATAAGTCAAATGACCAGCCTTGGTATTCTCGCCGATAGAAGAACCTTTCACCTCAACAAAGTTACCAATATGGACTTGGGCACCTAGAGATGAACCTGGACGAATGTGGGCATAAGGTCCGACTGTCACTCCATCAGCAACACTACTTTCTTCAATCATAGAGTTAGTAATAACAGCTCCTGCTCCAATAGTGCTATCCACTACATAAGTACCGTTTGTCAAAATAGTCTCAGCACCAATTTTCGTTTGCCCTTTCAAGGTAACATTGGCTTCGATTTGAACTTCAGGAGCAATCTCAATATCAATATCGATATAAGTTGCTTCTGGATTGACAAAGCTAACACCATTGACCATGTGTTGGTGATTGATGCGACGACGCATAACCGACTCAGCTGTCGCAAGTGCTACACGGTCATTTACTCCAAGACTCTCATCAAAATCTTTCAAAGTATAAGCGCCAACTTTTTCACCAGCTTCACGGAAAATGCCAATGACATCTGTAATATAGTATTCGCCTTGAGCGTTATTGGTATTGATATTTTTCAAAGCCTCAAACAAACGCTCGTTATCAAAAACGTAAGTTCCAGTGTTGATTTCCTTGATTTGCTTTTCAAAATCTGTAGCATCCTTCTGCTCAACAATGCGAAGAACTTCAGCATTGTCATTACGCACAATTCGTCCATAGCCAAAAGGATTATCCGTTTCAGCAGTCAAGATAGTAGCCACATTTTTATGATTGATGTGGAAATCAATCAAGTTTTTCAAGCTTTCACCAGTGATTAAAGGAGTATCTCCTGCAATGACCAAGGTGTGACCTGACAAACCTTCTAGGATAGGCTCTGTCATCATAACTGCATGACCAGTCCCTAACTGTTCAGATTGAGTCACAAATTCTGTCTGTCCAGCCAAGACCTCTTCAACCAATTCCGCCTTGTGTCCTACAACGGTTACTGTCTTTTCGGGTTGGATAGCTCCCACACTACGGAAAACATGTTCCAACATAGAAATACCCGCAACCTTGTGCAAAACTTTTGGCAAATCAGATTTCATGCGAGTCCCTTTACCCGCTGCTAAAATAATGGCATAATTTGACATAATCTTCTCTTTTCTCTAGAAATTCCCTTTTATTATACCATATTTCAAATCATTCCGCGCTCTTGAATGAAAAAATGCTCTAAAGTCCTTTCTTAACCCATTTTTTGAGTATTTTTTTTGATTTTTTCTCATTTTTAAGGTAAAATTATGAGATATGAGAAAGAAAATAAATCCGCTTATTTTGTTTGGTTTTTTTGGGATTATGATTTTCATTTTAATCCTGAATCGCCCTCGTTTTGAGGACCATCCTGTAAAAACAAAGTCAAATATCGCGCAAGTAGAAACCCAAGCGCTACATAATATAGATAAACCGGTGATTGATGTTTCTGGTTGGCAACGTCCTGAGGAAATTAATTACGATACTCTCTCCCAAAACATTTCTGGAGCTATTGTTCGCGTCCATAGTGGTGCTCAAACGTCCAAAGAGAACGATGCTTCCTATGTTAATGGTGTTGATAAGGCCTTTAAAACCCATATCACTGAGTTTCAAAAACGAAATGTCCCAGTTGGTGTCTATGCCTATGTAGCCGGAAAAAATGTCCAGGAGATGGAAAAAGCTGCTGAGGTATTCTATAACGCCTCTTCTCCATACAGTCCAAGTTACTATTGGCTAGACGTGGAAGAAAAAACCATGTCTAATATGAACGACGGTGTTGAAGCCTTCCGAGCAAAGCTCGAATCACTGGGTGCTAAAAATATCGGAATCTACGTTGGGGTCTACTTCATGGAAGAGCACAGTATTGATACAGACAAGTTTACCTCTGTTTGGATTCCTTCCTATGGTTCTGACTCAGGATTTTACGAAGCTACTCCTAAGACTGATTTAGATTACGACATTCACCAGTACACGTCTAAAGGAAAAATTGCTGGCTTTGACCACGATTTGGATATCAACGTTATCTCTGCCTTAAAGAACAAAGAAGAAACCTTTAGAAAACTCTTTTTAAAACCTTAAAAGCATTTGTTTATCATTTGCTTTTTATTTTTGTGTTTGATTGTGATACAATATAGTAAGGATTTTTTGAAATAGAAATAGTTGGAGGAAAAATATGCTCTCATGGTTAGCACGTGTTATTAAAGGGATTGTCATTGCTCTTGGATTTATTCTACCGGGAATTTCCGGAGGGGTTCTAGCAGCAATCTTAGGAATTTATGAACGAATGATTGGCTTTCTGGCCCATCCCTTTAAAGACTTTAAAGAAAATGTTTTGTACTTTATTCCAGTTGCCATCGGTATGCTTCTGGGAATCGGCTTATTTTCCTACCCGATTGAATACCTGCTTGAAAATTATCAGGTCTTTGTCTTATGGAGCTTTGCGGGTGCCATCATTGGTACAGTTCCCAGCCTCCTCAAAGAATCAACTCGAGAATCTGACCGAGACAAGATTGATTTAGCTTGGTTCTGGACAACCTTTATTATTTCTGGATTAGGACTCTATGCCTTAAATTTTGTCGTTGGAACCTTGAGCGACAGCTTTCTTAATTTCGTCCTAGCTGGTGCACTGCTGGCTCTTGGCGTATTAGTTCCTGGACTCAGTCCATCAAATCTACTTTTGATTTTGGGTCTCTATGCTCCTATGTTGACTGGTTTTAAAACCTTTGACCTCTTGGGAACCTTCTTACCGATTGGAATCGGAGCAGGCGCAACTCTCATTATTTTTTCAAAATTGATGGATTATGCCTTAAACAACTACCACTCACGCGTCTATCATTTCATCATCGGTATCGTCCTATCAAGTACCCTTTTGATCTTAATTCCAAATGCAGGAAACGCTGAAAGTATCCAATACACAGGTCTTTCTCTTGTCGGGTATGTCATTATCGCCTTCTTCTTTGCACTGGGAATCTGGCTTGGTATTTGGATGAGCCAATTGGAGGATAAGTATAAATAATGGCAAAAAAAGTTAAAATCAAAAAAACATTGGTGGAACAAATCCTGTCTAAAGCAGGTATCCCACATCAGGGGATTCAAATCAATGCCCTAGAAGGAGAGCTGCCTCAAGGTTATGAGCGAGATCAGATTTTCAAAACCTTGGCGCTTTTGGGTGACAAGACAGGACCGATTATCGGAATTGTTCCTATCACTCAACACTTGTCTGAAAAGAAACTAGCTAAAATTTCTGGCAACAAAAAAGTGAGCATGATCCCACAAAAAGACTTGGAAAAAACAACTGGTTACATTCATGGAGCAAATAATCCTGTCGGAATTCGTCAGAAACACAATTATCCCATTTTTATCGATAAAATTGCTCTAGACTTGGATCAAATGATTGTCTCTGCAGGCGAAGTTGGTCACAGCATTATCGTCGCACCGCAAGACTTGGCTAGCTTTGTAAAAGCTGACTTTGTAGATATCTTGGAGGGCAACTAAGAATGAAACTCTACTTTGTCCGCCACGGTCGTACCCTCTGGAACCAAGAAGGTCGCTTTCAAGGTGCTAGTGGAGATTCTCCCCTTCTTCCTGAATCCATTGACACCCTAAAACGACTTGGCCAATATCTCAAGGAAATTCCTTTTGATCAGATTTATTCAAGCGATTTACCTCGAGCGGTCAAATCTGCTGAGATTATCCAAAATCAACTCAAGTCTCCCTGTCCTTTAGAAAGTGTTCCTAATCTCCGTGAATGGCAGCTTGGGAAGTTGGAAGGTTTGAAAATTGCAACCTTGGAATCTATTTACCCGCAACAAATCAAAGCTTTCCGATCTAATCTTGCTCAATTTGACACTCAAATGTTTGGAGCAGAATCCCTCTATAGCACCACGCAACGGACCATCCAATTTATCAAATCATTAAAAGATAGTCCAGCTGAGCGTATCCTAATTGTCGGACACGGCGCCAATCTTACTGCCAGTCTTCGTACTCTTCTAGGTTATAAAGAACCACTTCTTCGTAAAGATGGCGGTCTAGCAAATGCCAGCCTAACCATTCTAGAAACCCATGATTTTGAAACATTTACTCTCGATACTTGGAATGATACTTCCTATCAATAACAGAACTTGATTTTAGCGTCAAGTTCTTTTTAGTTTTGAAAGATTATCCGTGAATTTCTTGCTTATTTATGATAAAATGGGAGTATCGCAAAAATGACTCATCGTATTCAATTTTGAGTAAAATTAGGAGGATCCCATGTCAACAGAACATATGGAAGAACTAAATGACCAGCAGATCGTTCGCCGTGAAAAAATGGCTGCGCTCCGTGAACAAGGAATTGATCCTTTCGGAAAACGTTTTGAACGTACTGCAAATTCACAAGAATTAAAAGATAAATATGCCGACCTCGATAAAGAACAATTACATGATAAAAACGAAACAGCTACTATCGCAGGACGCTTGGTAACCAAACGGGGTAAAGGTAAAGTAGGTTTTGCCCACCTTCAAGACCGCGAAGGTCAAATCCAAATCTACGTTCGTAAGGATGCTGTCGGTGAAGAAAACTATGAAATCTTCAAAAAAGCAGACCTTGGTGACTTCCTTGGTGTCGAAGGCGAAGTGATGCGTACAGATATGGGAGAACTCTCTATCAAGGCTACTCACATCACACACTTGTCTAAGGCTCTTCGTCCTCTACCAGAGAAATTCCATGGTTTGACAGACGTTGAAACAATTTACCGTAAACGTTACCTTGACTTGATTTCTAACCGTGAAAGCTTCGAGCGTTTTGTCACTCGTTCAAAAATCATTTCTGAAATCCGTCGTTACCTTGACCAAAAAGGCTTCCTTGAAGTGGAAACACCTGTTCTTCACAACGAAGCTGGTGGTGCTGCTGCCCGTCCATTTATCACTCACCACAATGCCCAAAACATTGACATGGTCCTTCGTATCGCGACTGAGCTTCACTTGAAACGCCTTATCGTCGGTGGTATGGAACGCGTCTATGAAATCGGACGTATCTTCCGTAACGAAGGAATGGACGCTACTCATAACCCTGAGTTTACTTCTATCGAAGTCTACCAAGCTTATGCAGACTTCCAAGACATCATGGACTTGACGGAAGGCATTATCCAACACGCTGCTAAATCAGTCAAAGGCGATGGTCCAGTCAACTATCAAGGTACTGAAATCAAGATTAACGAACCATTTAAACGTGTTCACATGGTTGATGCTATCAAAGAAATTACTGGTGTCGATTTCTGGCAAGACATGACTTTGGAAGAAGCCAAAGCTATCGCTGCTGAGAAGAAAGTTCCAGTTGAAAAACACTATACTGAAGTTGGTCACATTATCAATGCCTTCTTTGAAGAGTTTGTTGAAGAAACCTTGATCCAACCAACCTTTGTCTATGGACATCCAGTAGCTGTATCTCCACTAGCTAAGAAGAATCCTGAAGACGAACGCTTTACTGACCGTTTCGAGCTCTTCATCATGACTAAGGAGTACGGTAATGCCTTTACTGAGCTCAACGACCCAATCGATCAACTTAGCCGTTTTGAAGCCCAAGCTAAAGCTAAAGAACTTGGTGACGATGAAGCAACAGGCATTGACTACGACTACATTGAGGCTCTTGAATACGGTATGCCACCAACAGGTGGTTTGGGAATCGGTATCGACCGTCTCTGCATGCTCCTCACTGATACAACCACTATCCGTGATGTATTGCTCTTCCCAACAATGAAATAAGCACTTATCCTCTGGTACTTTCCAGGGGATTTTTTGATGCAAAAAGAAATAGACTGAAGTTTTCACCTCAGTCTATTTTTCTATTGAATCTTAGAAAGGAAGGATCTTTCTTAGTCTTCTTTTTTCTTACGAACTACAAGTCCGAATGCACTCAACATTCCAAGAAGTCCAAGACTAGCTAGACCAGCCTTATCTTCTGTACCAGTATTTGGTAGTTCCGTCTTGTCATTGGCTACGGTTGTTTCAACGGATACTTGTTTAGAATCTGTAGAACTTGTCTGAACTGGAGTAGCTACTGGTTTTTCTGGACTTGTAGGAGTCTCTGGAGAGCTTGGTTGCTCAGAACGGGTTGGGGTAACTACTTTCTTATAGGTATGAATCACATTGCCATTTTTATCTGTCTTAGTGCCAGTATATTCATAACCTTCTAAAGTCTTAGGTCCATGGCTACCATTTTCTTCTGGAGAAATTTCTTTACCATCACCATCTTGGTAACGTGTTACGATATGAGTAGTTGAACTACCATTATTACCTTGATTATTACCTTGACTATCCCCATGATTAGATTTAGGAGTAACTTTCACAGGAACATCCACTGTCACTTTACGTCCGTCTGGCAACTCTAATTCTACTGTTACAGATGGTTTGTCACCAGGTGTATTTGTTTTTGGAATTTCTCCAACTTTAGTAATCTTCCATCCTTCTGGTAAACCTACTTTCTTAATAACATCCTCTTTCGTAATTGGTGTTCCAACTTCCACTACAATAGGAGTTACTGTCGGTGTTACGATGATTGGTACCTCTACTTCAACAATTTCTCCAGTTGGAACTTTAATCTTCACTTTAACGCTTGGTTTCACTCCAGCAGGAATTGTTGTTGGGATTTCTCCTACTTCAATAATTTCCCATCCTGGTTCTTTTGGAAGATCGATATGCCCTTTCACATCGTCTGGTGTGATTGGAGTTCCTTGTGGTACAACAATTTGTCTTACGGTTGGCGTAACGATGACTGGTACATCGACAGTAATCTTACGACCATCTGGTAATTCAATCTCTACTGGAACGACTGGTTTTGTTCCTGGTGTGGTTGTTGTTGGAATTTCTCCTATTTTTGTTACCTTCCATCCATTTGGTAATTCAATATGTTTCTGAACATCTTCTGGCGTAACTGGTGTTCCTACTGGAACTACTACAGGTGTTACTTTCGGTGTTACGATTACTGGAATGTTCATCGTTACGCGAATTCCATTTGGTAATTCAATCACTACTGGGATACTTGGTCTTTCACCTGGAATATCTGTTGTAGGTTTATCACCAATATTGATAACTTTTACTCCTTTTGGAATGTGTTTTTCAACATCCTCAGCGGTAATTGGATCTCCTTGTTTTTTAACAATATCTTCAATAGGTGTGACATTTACTGGAATTTCTACAGTCACAACTTTACCGTTTGGTAATGTAATCGTTACTTTTACAGGATCCTTCTTACCAGGTGTTGTTAAGTCTGGAATGTTTTCTACCTTACTTGTTGCTCCTTCTGGTACTTTGATTTGTTTTAAAATATCCTCTGGAGTCAATTTAGCTGTTGTGACTGGTGTTTCAATTGGTGTAATTGGTGTTACATTCACTTGTACGTCTACTGTCACTACTTTGCCATTTGGTAATGTAATCGTTACTTTTACAGGATCTTTCTTACCAGGCGTTGTTAAGTCTGGAATGTTTTCTACCTTACTTGTTGCTCCTTCTGGTACTTTGATTTGTTTCAAGATATCTTCTGGAGTCAATTTATCTTTCGTTACTGGTGTTTCGATTTCCTTAACTGGTGTGACTATTACTGGTACGTCTACTGTCACTACTTTGCCATTTGGTAATGTAATCGTTACTTTTACAGGATCCTTCTTACCAGGCGTTGTTAAGTCTGGAATGTTTTCTACCTTACTTGTTGCTCCTTCTGGTACTTTGATTTGTTTCAAGATATCTTCTGGAGTCAGTTTTTCTGTTGTAACTGGTGTTTCGATTTCCTTAACTGGTGTGACTGTTACAGGAATATCTACAGTATAAGATTTACCATTTGGTAATGTAATCGTTACTTTTACAGGAGTTTTTTCTCCAGGTGTTGTTAAATCTGGTAAGTCTCCTACTTTAGCTGTTGCTCCGTCTGGAATATTTTGACCTCTAGTATAGTCTTCTTCTTTTAATGGCGTATTTGTTACAGGTGTTTCAATTGGTGTTGGTTTTGTTTCAACTACTTTAATAGTAGCTGGAACTTCTACTAACACTTTCCCATCTTTATCTTTTACAACTACAGTAACTGGTTTATCACCTGGTGTTGATCCATCATATGGAGTTGTTTGTCCTTCTGGAACTTTGTATTCGAACGTTGAACCTTCTGGATAATCACTTGGTGTGATACTATCTTCAGCTTTAGGTTTATCTTTATCTTCAGCATTTACTGGAGTTAATTGTTCTTTACCTTGAACGACTTTAATCTTCGCAGGTACTTCTACAATTGTATCTCCATCCGAATCTTTCACGACTACAGTAACATCTTTTTCACCCGGTGTTGTTCCATCATATGGAGTTGCTTGTTCTTCTGGAGTTTTGTATTCAAATGTTGAACCTTCTGGATAATCATCTGGAGTGATGCTATCTTTTGGTTTTGGTTTCTTATCATTTTCAGCATTCACAGGGACATATTGTGTCTTAGGTTCTACTACTACAATTGTCGCTGGAATTTCTGTAATTGGTTGTCCATTCAGCTTAGCTACCACCGTTACTGGTTTATCACCTGGTGTTGTTGTATCTACTGGAGTGTTATCTTTATATTCAAATGTTGTTCCAGTTGGGAAATCATTTGGATTAATGTTTTCTTTTGGATCTGGCTGTTTCTTAGCTGGGTCTACTGGTACATATTTAGGATAACCTTCCACTACACGAACTGTAGATGGCACTTCAACTAATACCTTATCCCCTTGTTTCACAACAACGGTAACTTTCTTATCACCTGGTTTAGATGTATCTACTTCTTCTTTATACTCAAATGTTGCATCATCTGGGTAATCATTCGAATCAATGCTATCTTCAGGTGATGGTTGTTTCTTACCTTCATCTACTGGAACAATTTGTGGGTAACCTTGTACAACTTTCACTTTTGTTGGTACTTCTACAAGTGTATCATTTCCATCTTTTGCAATGACAACTACATCTTTTTCTCCTGGTGTTGTTGTATCTACTGGAGTCTTATACTCAAATGTTGTTCCTTCTGGGTATTGTTCTGGATCAATGCTCTTAGCTGCATCCGGTTGTGGTTTGCTTGGATCTGCTACTACGTATTGTGTCTTAGGATCTACAACTACTACTCTCGCAGGAACTTCTGCAATTGGTTGACCATTTAACTTAGCTACAACAGTTACATCTTTTTCACCTGCAGTTGTTGTATCTACTGGTGTTTTGTATTCAAATGTTGTGCCATCTGGATATTCTCCTGGTGTAACACTATCTTTCGCTTCAGGTTGTTTCTTAGCTGGATTTGCTACTACAAATTGTGGTGTACTATCAACTACACGTACAGTTGCTGGTACTTCAACGATTGTATTTCCTTGTGGATCAAGTACTTCAACAATCACATTCTTATCACCAGTTGTTGTTACATCGATTGGAGATGTTTGCCCATCTGGAGTCTTATATCTAAATGTAGATCCTTCTGGATAATCTGTTTTATCAATGCTCTTTTCTGGATCTGGTTGTTTGTTGTTTTCATCAACTGGGACGATTTGTGGTATACCTTCAACTACTGTAACTGGTACTTTAACAGTTGTTGTTTTCTCTTCATCATCTACAATGTATTTAACAGTCACATCCACTTCAGTATCATCTGTTAAGTCAGGGACTGTTACTGTAGCTGTTTTATCAATTTCAACTCTAGCACCTTGTGGTAGTTTACCTGTAAATGTTCCATCAGCAATCGCTTTTTCAGCTTGAGCAAGTACTTTTTCTTTTGCTTTTTCTTTGTCGCCATTTTTAGGAACAAGAATTTCATCTGCTTCTGGTTTTGGTAAAACTGTTACTGGAACTTTCACTGTTTCGGTTAACTTACCATTATCATATGTTACCGGGATTGTCGCTTCTTTATTTCCTGCTTTAGCAGTAATATCTTCAGCAATGACAGGTTCACCTTTTGTTCCGTCTGTACCTGGTGTTACAGCACCTTTCACATCATCTTTTGTAACAGTATCCCCTTCAAATACTACTAATTTCTTAGCTGTTGAACCTACTACTGTTACTGGGACTGTTACTTCTCTAGTTGCAACTACTTTACCATCTTTTACATACTCTACAACTGCTGTTGCTGGCTTTTGTACTCCAGTTGCTGTTGTTTCCGGTACTGTTCCTGCTTTAACTTCTTTAACTCTTACAGTTACACCATCTGGCAATTTATCAGTTGGAACTGCAGTTGCTGCTTCTACTGCTTTCGCTTTAACTGCTTCATCTAAACCAGTGCTATCTTTAAGAACTGTTACACCTGTTGGTTCTACTTTTGGTAAAACTACAACATCTACTTTAGTTTCTACAGGAATTGTTTCAGTTCCTTTTGTATAAGTTACTGTTGCTGGCACTTCTAGTGTTTGACCTGCTTTTTTAGCTGTTGTAGGAATATCTGTAATATCATTTTTAGTTGGAGTAAAGCCGTCTACAGCTGTAGGGTTTACTTTTTCTTTCAACTGATCATTTGTTACTGCATCATCTTCAACTGTATACAATTTATTCGTTTCTTGATCTTTTACAGTAATTGTATAGGTAGTTGAATTCACTGCAGTTTCGGCACCTTTATTTGTTCCAGTATCCGTTTCAGTATCCGCAGTAACGATATTTCCGTTACTATCTTTTACTTCAACTTTAACTGTGTAAGTACCTACTTCTGATAATTTAACAGTTGCTGCTTCTGTTGCACTTCTATATTCTGTTACTTTTCCTGAAGGAGATGTTAACGTTACTTTTGTAACTGTTGTTTCCTTTTTATTTGGAGCAGTTGTCGCATCATCTTCTGTATCTGTAATTGTTACTGCAGCTGATTTTTGTTTTACCAAATCTACTGTAGCACCTTTTACAGTAGTATATAAACTTGAGCTAATAGACGGAGCATCATTTAATATAGACGCTTTATCTGAAGAACTTGCTGTTTCTACTGCATCAACTGTTCCTTTAAATCCTGATGTAGTTGAAATCGTCCACTTATCTCCAGTTTTTGTTGCTGTTACAGTAGAATTATCATCAGCAGACCATTTATTTAATCCTTTATCATATTTAACAGTTACAACCATTCCTTTATTAGTATCAGTTGCTGAATCTGCTGAACTGTTCGCCGTATTTTCTTTTTTATAGGTCGTTAATGTACGAGATACATTATTAACGGCTGTAACTTTTCCTTCTGCGTTTAATGTACGAGTATATTCGTAAACATTAAAGATTGTTTCTCCATCTTTATTCACATCAACATATAGGTCGCGTTTTAACCATGTTGTTGTACCGTCACTGTTAGGAGTTTTCTTCTCAGCAGTCTCACCAGATAATTCCCAACGACCACTAGTTTTATTGAATGTTGCTGCTACATTTTCTCCTAGTTGCGTTTTTAATGTTACTTCGGCTCGTGTAAACGTTGCTGTAATATTTTCACTATTTGCAGTTACGTTAATCGTATCTGTTGCGGCATTTGCTGTTGCTGTTGGAAGAACTTTTAGATTGAAAGTTTCACCAACTGTACCAATTTCATCATTGACGTTTACAGCAGTATTTGTTGTTTCTGATACAACCCATTTACCATCTTTAGCAACAATTTTTGTATTTGTTCCATCTGGTAATGTAATTGTCGCTTCTGAAGCCCCTTTAGAAATTGTAATCGGAACTTCTGTATCGTAAGCATGAATATTTTTTATTGTCACTTCAGGTGCAATTTTAAAGGTTGCGTGTGCGTATGCCTCATTAGCATTTGTCTCTTGATAATCTCTTGCATAAATTGAAACTCTGTAAATCCCAGCTTCAGTTGGTGTTCCTTTGAATCCATTCGGATTATTCTCAGTCATATCAGCTGATGCAATTGTAAAACCTACACCTGGAATTTTTGTCTCATTTCCTGTTAATTCTGTAGGAGTAGCAGCACCAGTACCTGTCGTTCCTGTAATCTTCGCTCCAGAAACACCCAGAATAGCACGTCCTACAGTTTCTGTAATTGTAGTTGTACGTCCAATTGGGGTTCCATTTTCATTCGTTAAAGTATAAGAAACTCTTCTATCATTTGGTACCCCAGCATGCGAAGCTCCAGCATCTCTATATTCTACTGGAACAGTTAGTGCTTCTCCAACTTTCCCTTCTTTAACAGTATCGTTAATTTCTAGTGTTGGTGGTGTTCCATCTTTCCATGCTGTTCCACCAAATCTATGATCATCTAGTGGAATCGTAACACTTTTACCAGTAATAGTATTTTTAAACGTTACTCGAGCTTTTACTTGTTGATAGTTAAATGGACTTCTATGTGTTACAACCCCTTGCACACTATCTGTTGCTTTGTCATAAAATAAACCATTCGGGAAATTGGACACATTGAAATCTGAAACAGTCCAACCAGCCTTTTTAGCAGCTTCTGTTACTTCAATACGTTTACTTACATCTTTAATGTATACTTTATCAATACCTTGTTCATATCCAAGTTTATAGATACTAGAAAGCAGATATTCATAAGGTCCATTTCCATAGTAAGTTGCTGGGATTTGACTTGAAATACTAGTTCCATTATATCTTAGCTTTCCACGCCATAGTGGAGCTTCTTCTATAATTTTTTGGACTTCTTCAGCAGGAAGTTTCAATCCATAGTCAATACGAGCCTTTACATCACTCTCTTTACCATCATAAGTATAGTTAGATGGTCCAGGACTAGGTCTTGTACCAGCTCTTTGATCAGAGAACACTCTAAACTCTAAGTCAGCAGCATCTGCTATTTTCTCTGGAGTATTAACACCTAAATCACCTTGACCTGGATGGCGACTCCCGAACGGCATTGTATAAGTATCCCAACCAGTAAAGTTTTCTCGTGATACTGTACTTGTGCTTCCGATAATATTTTTCGCAGTTGGTTGCGCTGGATTTGTTGGTGTGATTGTATCACTAGTTCCTGTAGTTGTAGCACCGTTACTAGATGAATCAGCTCTAAACTCACTTTCCCCTTTACCAGGGATAGCTTGTCCATTTCTAGAATCTTGGTTTTGGTTTACTTTTTCTTCTTCAGTTGCTTCTGAATTGATACTGTTTAAAATGATAAGGCTACTTGAAAGTTGTTTAGCAAGTGCATCAACGTTTGATTGTGTTTTTGTATCATCATTTAAAAGCTCTTTTGCTTTATGAACCAAATTTTTAGCATCATCAATGACTGATTTTGTTTTCTTTCCTTCAGTTAATTGACTCAATCTACTTTCAGCTTTAGCAACTAAATCTTCTAACGATGCTGTATTAATAGCAACTTTTTCCGTCACTACGTTTGGAGTTTCAACTTCACTGGCTTGTTTGTCAGTAGTAGACTCTTTTAGAGAAGTAGTATTTTGTCCATCGGGCTCTTTAGCAGTAGCAGATGCTTGTCCTGAAACTTCCTTAGAGAGTTCCGTGGACTTATCATTTAGATTTTGTGATTTTTGAACTGCTGTATGTTCTGAATTAGTTAGTTGTTCCGCCGCTTGGACGCTTCCTCCACCAAGGAAAAACAGTCCAGTAGCTACAGCCACACTAGCCGCTCCAAAACTAACCTTACGAATACTGTAACGTGTGAATTTCTCCACCTGCGATTGACGAACATATCGTCCTTTAGAATTAAACATAAATAGATTCCTCCAACATAACATGAATTGTTAATATATGATACTTTGATGTAAAAAATAACTTTAAACCACAAATAAATATAGTGATATGTTATCTTTTCTGCTTAATATATTATCGAACAATAATCAATCTGTCAAGCGATATCTAACTCTTATATTATAAATAAAAAGAAGAAACCGTCATTTAGATTCCTTCTTTCACTTCTTTTGTTGCTACATCTTCTCCAAACCATTTTTGGCTGATTTCCTGGAACTTTCCTTCTTGGTATAGTTCGATAAAGGCCTGGTTTAATGCTGTTAATAATCTTTTATCAGCTGGTCTAACTCCGACCGCAAAGGATTCACTTTCAAATCCTGCTGAAAAGACATTGTAGTCATTTAATATCCCCTCAGACTGGAGATAGTAATTAGCATACACTCGGTCAATCAACAAGGCATCAATCCGATCATTTTTCAAGTCAATCAAGGCCTCATTAAAACTCTGGTACTGATTAGCCTTCTGATCTTTGACACGATTTTTCAGTAAATCTGGCTGGACTTCAAAGTCTAAATAACCAGAGGAACCTGCTTGGGCTCCCAAGGTCTTATCCTTCATATCCTCTACTGAACGAATCTGCTGGCTTTTCTTCGTAACCAGAACTTGCTGATTTTCCATATATGGAATGCTAAAGGCAACTTTCTCTCGGCGTTCATCAGTGGCAGAATAGCCATTCCAGATGGCATCAATGGTTCCATTTTGCAGTTCCGTCTCCTTCATATCCCAGTCAATGGGTTGAAATTGAATCTTAAAGCCTAATTTTTCAGAGACAGCTTGTGCTAAGTCAATATCAAAGCCTGTATATTGGCCATTCTTTTCTTCAAAACCCATGGGTACAAAGGTATTGTCAAAACCAATAGTAATGGTCCCCTGCTCTTGATATTTATCCCAGTTATCCTGCTTTGGATCACTAGCCTTTTGAGTACAAGCTGTTAAAAAAAGAGTCAGGAGAGAAACCAATACTAAAGCAATTTTCTTATTAGTCATTGGCACCTCCTACTTGGGCTCAACCTTGAGAATCTGATCTGCGATATTTTCAGCGAATTGTAAATCGTGGGTAACCACAATCTGCGTCATCCCAAGTTCCCTATTTTGCAAGATCAATTTTTCCACTTCCAAGCGCAATTCTGGATCCAGAGCAGAAGTTGGTTCATCGTAGCCAATGATTTCTGGGTCAATCATCATAGCACGCGCCAAGGACACACGCTGCTTTTGCCCACCAGATAGTGAGAAGGGATAAGCATCTGCATGTCCTGCTAGCCCCAACTGTTCCAAAAGCCCTCGCGCCTTCTTCTCAGCCTCTTCCTGATTCATTCCCATGGTTTTTACGGGCGATAAGGTCAAATTATCTAGAACTGATAAATGAGGGAAAAGTTGAAAATCTTGGAATACAAATCCCAGTAGATTCCGCTTCTCCAATTCATCCAGTTCTAAAGGTTCTCCATTATAAAAGATTTGCCCTGAGTCAATAGTTTCAAGACCTGCAAGCATGCGCAAGAGGGTTGTCTTACCTCCACCAGAAGGCCCAACGATAGCTAGGATTTGCTTTTCAGGAATTTTTAGACTGAAATTGGACAAAATTTGCTTTTCACCAAAGCCTTTATTGATATTTCGTAATTCTAACATGGCAGCCTCCTATCTATAGTAACTGTATTTCTTCTCAACTTTTTTGGCAAGAATGGTTACAATACCAATCAAAATCAAGTAAATAGCTCCTGCCAAGAACATAGGAACCAGGCTAGCATCACGGTTGGCAGCTGTTCGACTAGCCAAGATAAGGTCTGAAATTCCTAGAGCATAGACCAAAGAAGTATCCTTGACCAAACTCATGACTTCGTTAAATACGCTAGGAAGAACAATCTTGGTCACTTGGGGCAAGATAATATAGCGAACTGTGGCAAAGGGACTGAACTTCAAGACCTTGGCAGCCTCATATTGACCTTTAGGAATGGTATCAATCCCACCACGGAAGATTTCAGCAAAGTAAGCCGCATAATTCAACACAAAGGCAATGATAGCCGCAGGAAGACGGTCCAAACGAATCCCAATACTTGGCAGCACATAATAGATAAAGATTAATTGCAAGAGCAAGGGTGTGCCTCGCATAATCCAAATATAAATATTAATCAAATGATGGAGGGGCTTCCAATGGACTTGCAAGGCAAAGGCAATCAAAACGCCCAAGGGAATAGAAAAAATCAAGACCAGTGCAAAAACCTGCAAAGTCATGCTTGCACCGCTCAATAAACTCGGTAATATCTCAAACAAATAAGACATACTGCACCTCCTAAAAATAATTGTTCCTATTATAGCATAAATAAACAAAATAACCAAGAATTTTTGTAAAAAAATTCTATTTGAAAAAGAAAAACTATATCTATCAAAAATGATTAGATACAGTTTTTAAAAATATATTCTTACAATCTCTCATACAGTTCTTGCATTTGCACATCATCTGGAACTAGTTTTAAGTAAGCTTGGGCATTGACTTTTGCTTCCTCAAAGTAGCCCAGTTCACGCAAGAGATAGATATAGTGTTCCAGAAACTCTGGATTGTCCTTCAAATCTCCTACTAATTCTTGGTAATGCTCATAGGCAGAATCCAAATCGTCCATTTCTTGATAGGAACGAGCAATCATCCACTTGGTCAAAAGATTTTCTGGCTCCTCACTTTGCAAGTCTAGAATATCTTCATAACGCTCCTGCTCCAGATAAATAGTTGCTAGACGGAGTAAGATTTCTTCCGTATCCTCAGCATCTTCTTTAGCAGTAAGGAGGTAGTTCTCTGCTCCACTAGCATCATGCAATTCATAAGAAAATTGTGAAGCTGCTAACAAGAGTCTTGTTTCAAAAGGATTTTTCTCCAAGCCTTGCTTAGCGATACGCAGGGCTTCTTGAACTTGATGTTCCTTATGTAAGGCCTGACTGTAACCATACTCATAGCCTTCAAAATCAGGTGAAATGGTATCAAGTTGCTTAAAGTATAGAACAGCTTTTTGATATTCTTCTTGATCAAAGTAAAGACTGGCTAACTCAAAAGCTGTTAGGTCATCGTATTCTAACTCCAGGGCTTTTTCTAAAAACTCTGTAGCTGTTTCAAATTTCCCCAACTGTGCATAGGCAAAGCCAATCCGTTGATAGGTAGAAATGCCTGTTTGCTCATAAATAGTACGATTATCTAACTGGGCATAGCCTTGAATGGCCTCTTGATAATTTTCCAACTCACTATCCAACTCTGCCAAACCCAATATCAAGAGAGGATCTTCTGAGTAAGTCAAGGCCTCCAATAATTTCTCACGCGCCACATCTGTCAAACCTTCCAACTGGTATAGGTCTGCCTTAAGTGCCAAAGCTGAAACATACCAGTCACTGTCAGCTTGGATTTCCTCAAGGTACGCAAATGCTTCCTCGATTTGACCATCCTCGCTAGCAATAGCTGCTAGATTAAGATTAACCTCTGGAAAGTCCTCTACGATTTTCAGGTAAATTTCCTTGGCCTGAGGATAAAAACCAATCCCTTCTAGATAGGTGGCTAACTCATACAGAAGGTCACTTGGATCATTTTCTAAAGCTTTGACGAAATAATGTTCTGCCTTAACTAAATCTTGCTCTTCCAAAGCCTGTAACATCTGTTGACTATTGTTCACTCTTTACTTCCTCTCCTTCTAGTTCATATAAACCACTAACTACCTTATACCATTCAAAAATCGCTGAAATGACAACTTTAGCAGAGGCATAAACTGGAATACCGAGCAAGACTCCCCAAATACCAAACATGGAACCTGAAGTTAACAAGACAAAGAGAACATTAATTGGATGAATGTTTAATTGACTTCCTAAAATCAATGGAGAGACAAAACGACCTTCAATAGTTTGTTCTACGATAAAGACAATCACTACTTTCAAAAGCATGACTGGACCAGCAATCAAGCCCAATACTAGGGCAGGAAGCATGGCTAAAAAGCTACCCAAATAAGGAACCAGATTTAGAATACCAGCAGTAACACCTAGCGTAACCGCATAGCGTAGACCAATGATCTTAAAGAAAATCATAAACATTACCGCTACAATAATAGCCACTGTTACTTGCCCTCTAACATAATTGGACAACTGCTGATTCACATCTGACAAAACCTGTCCAACAGGTTCTTTCAATTTCGTTGGCATGAATTGGGTCAAATAGTGACGTAGGCCTTTTCCATCACGTAAGAGATAAAAGAGCATGAACGGAACGATAATCAAGGCAACAATCACTTGAGAAGCACCGCTAATAAAGGCACTTACCCAGTTGACTGCCTGAGAAGAAACTTTACTTGCCCAAACTGTAGCCTGACTTGAAAAGTTTGTCAAAACTTGTTCTAACTGAGGTCTGAAATCATCTGGTAAACGCTTGGTTACCAAATCGTCAATAACCCTGTCAGCATCTTCAAGGTAGACTGGAACATTCCTTGCAAATGATAAAACTTGACGTTGCAGATTTGGAATAGCTACTGCCAAGCCCCAAATGATAAAGAGAGCGATAATCACAAAGACAATACTAATGGCTATGACCCGATTAATCCTATGCTTCTCTATCCAATCAACAATGGGATTCAACAAATAATATAGCAGGCCAGATAGAATGACTGGTAACATCACAACTGCCAAAAAGTCTAAAACAGGTGAAAATAGAAAACTAATCTTACTTAAAATAAACAGATTGAGTCCTAATAATAAGGTTACCAAAAATACCGTAATTGCTTTGTTATCCAAAAACCACTTGAAAAACCAAGATAGGCTAAAATGTTTCTCTTTTTGTTCCATAAATACTTCCTTTCTGTCATTCTTTCATTATACCATTTTTAGATCAAAATAACTCTTTTTTAAAGTGCTTACAAAGTACTTATATTGAGACAGCGACATAAAAAATCCCCTCAAAAGAGGAGATTCGATTAGTCTTGAATATGACGGTCTAAGTTCTTCTGATAATCAGCATTTGATTTGGCTTTTTCATCAGCAAATTTCTTACGGAACTCATCCATTTCTTTAGTAGTGACAATCTTATCTTGGATTTTCAGATACTTGTAGCTATTTTCACTAGTCTTGTCACCTACCCAGCCACCGGCACCACTGCCAGGAACCATTTTCGTCACTAGCATTTGAGCACCATCAGAGTATACTGGAATAACAAGTGCACTATCTGACAACCAAGCTTGGGCCTTAGAATATTTGGAATAACGTTTTTGAAGGTCTGTTTTCTCACTATTTGCATCATCAATCAGTTCTTTGTATTTATCCAATCCAACTGTTTTAATAACTGGATTGTCTGTTCCTGGTGCCACACCAAGAGCACTTAGGAGACTTGGACCTGAAGTTGGATCAAATACATCTAGATAAGTCGATGGATCTGCAAAGTCTGGAGTCCAACCACTGACTGCATTAATATCCCAGTCAGTATTTGCATTGGAAGTAGCTAGAGTAGTCATACTTCCCAATTCGTCATCAGAAACTTGTTGAATATCAACAACTACATTGTCAGAGCCTAAGGCTTCCTCAATGGATTGTTTATAAGACTGAACCTGACGAATAAAATCTGGATTTGATGAAGAAATTGGCAAATCTAAATGAATTGGGAACTGTACTCCATCAGCTTGAAGGGTTTTCTTAGCAGCTTCAAACTTAGCTTTAGCCTTGTCTACATTATGAAGTGAATCTTGGGCATCATCAAGACTAACATCTTTCCAGACATTATCCAATTTATCCAATTCTGTCTTAGTAACTTGACCAAATGTTTGATCTCCTACTTGAACAAATGTTGGAGGAGTGAAACTTGTCCGTAACTTACGAGGTCCTACTTCATCACCAAATACTTGAGAGATCCCTGCTTTACGATCTACCGCAAAAGCCAAGGCTTGACGGAAATCTTTGTTTAACAAGGCTTTCTTAGTAGAAGTTTTTTCTGTATCACTTGTTTTAGCAGTGTGATTGTAATTTACACGGTCGATATTGGTTGAGATATAAAAAACTCCTCCACGCTGTTGACCATACACAATATTATCCTTGTATTTTTCTTTTAGACGTTCATAGTTAGCAGAGTTTTTAAAGAGTGGTGCAGCTGGATAGTGTCCCTCATCAAAACCGCGTCCTAGAGAGTCTGCATCTTGACCATCAAAGAAGGATAACTTGATATCATCAATAAAGACATTCTGCTTATCCCAATAATTTTGGTTTTTGGTCATTTCTATAGAAGACTTAGATGTAAGACCTTTGAGGAGAAATGGCCCATTGTATAGAATGCTCGTTACATCCGTTGGTTTACCAAAGTCATCTCCTTTAGAAGCTAAAAAGTCTTCATTGACTGGTGCAAGAACTCCCATTGTTGTTTTTGAATTCCAGAAAGATTCTGGATGGTTCAAAGTATAAACAACAGTATATTCGTCTGTTGCTTTTACACCAACAGTAGAAAAATCCGTTGTTTTCCCATTTACATAGTCATCCAATCCTTTGATAGAATCCTGTACAAGATAAAGAGCCTTTGATTTCTTATCTGCTGCGTGTTTCAGACCAGTCACAAAGTCTTGAGCCTTGACTTCACCATACTCTTCCCCCTCATTGGTATACCATTTGATACCCTGACGGATTTTATAAGTATAGGTCAAACCATCTTTGGAAACAGTCCAATCTTCTGCAACTGATGGAACAAGATTGCCATATTGGTCATTTTCAAGCAAACCGTCAATAACGTTACCTGTGACCTGTTTAGTGCTGACATTTCCAGAAACTGTATAATCCAGAGTCGAAGGATCTGATGAAAATACATAGGCATAAGTAACTGGTTTATTTGCTTCTTTATTAGCATTACCAGATGAACACGCTGCTAGGACAGCTGCCGAGAGTACAGCAACTCCTGCTGCTAAGAAAACACGTTTTTTCATAAACAAACTCCTTTACCATTTGTATAGGATTATTATAGCACTTTTCAAAAGGAAATCAATACAAAAACAAGTTAAATTTAATATTTTATTGTGTTTAATTATGTGTTATAGAATTCCTCCAACTACAATTTTTGTGATATAATAGTCATATCTTTATTATAGAGGTAAAGTTATGAAAGAAACTGTTTATTTTGGAACTTATACACGTCGTACTTCTCAAGGGATTTACAAGGCAGACTTTGATACAGAAACTGGTCAGCTTTCAAATCTAGAACTTTTTGCTACTGAGCCAAGTCCAACCTACCTTGCCTTTGACCAGCATCAACATTTATACACTGTTGGTAGTCAAGACGATAAGGGTGGAATTGCAGCCTATCAAACTAATGGTACCTTATTAAATCACGTCGTTGAAGAGGGAGCCCCCCACTGTTATGTTGCCGTTGATGAAGAGCGTGATTTGGTTTACGCGGCAAACTACCACAAGGGACAGGTCCTTGTTTATAAACGTCAGGAAAATGGTTGTCTTCTACTTAGTGATGTTGATCAACACAGTGGCCAAGGTCCACATGAAAATCAAGCTTCTCCACATGTTCACTATACAGATTTAACACCTGACCACTATCTAGTGACCTGCGACTTGGGTACTGACCAAGTAATTACTTACGATCTTGATTCAGAAGGAAAATTATCTAAGCTCTATACCTATCATAGCCAGCCAGGAGCAGGCTCACGCCATATTATTTTCCATAACCATTATAAAATTGCTTATCTCATTTGTGAACTCAATAGCACTATCGAGGTTCTAATCTACGATGGTGTTGGCGAATTTGAACGCATGCAAGTCATTTCAACTCTACCAGACGGTTATGAAGGCTTTAATGGTACTGCTGCTATTCGTCTCTCTAAAGATGGTAAATACCTCTACGCTTCTAACCGTGGTCATGATTCTATCGCAGTATATACAATTCTTGCGGACGGTAGCCTAGAGTTGTTAGAAATCGTTCCGACACATGGTCAGACTCCACGTGATTTTGATTTGACACCAGATCAAGAATTCCTTATTGCTGTCCATCAGGACTCTAATAATGCAACCGTCTTTAAACGCAATTCTGAAACTGGACGTCTAGCAGAACTTTCTAATGACTTCCATGTCCCAGAAGCAGTCTGCATCAGTTTTGCCCCTTAAGAAAACATAAAAAATGAACTTGGTAACTCAAGTTCATTTTTTTCTTATAGTCTATTTCCGACATTAATACGGTTAATGGCACGTTGCAGTGCAATCTTCGCACGACGTTCTTGGTCAATCAAGTGTTTGTCTTGTGCTTCTTCAATTTCACGCTCTGCTCGAAGTTTGGCACGTTCTGCACGACTAACGTCGATATCACGAGCACGTTCTGCAGAGTCAGCAACAATTGTGATAACGCCATTGGCAACTTCGATAACACCTCCGTTCACTGCAATCCAGTTCACGTGATTTTCATCATCTACACGTTTAACCTTAACCTCATCAACTGCTAAAACTGCAATCATATTTTCATGTCGTGGCAAGATTCCCATCTCACCATCCAGAGTTCGAACTGATACAAAGCTGGCATGGTGATCATAGACGAGACCATCTGGTGTCACGATCTGGACAGTTAACTGAGCCATAGATCACCTCTTAAAATCCCATTTTTTCAGCTTTTGCAATCACATCTTCGATAGAACCAACCCCACGGAAGGCATCTTCTGGCAAGTGGTCGTGTTTACCATCAAGGATTTCCTTAAAGCCACGAACAGTTTCAGCAACTGGAACATAAGAACCTGGCTGACCAGTGAATTGTTCCGCAACGTTGAAGTTTTGCGACAAGAAGAACTGGATACGGCGAGCACGAGCAACCAAGGTCTTTTCTTCATCAGAAAGCTCATCCATACCAAGGATAGCAATGATATCTTGCAATTCATGGTAACGTTGAAGGACTCGTTTTACTTCAGCAGCAACTGCATAGTGCTCTTCTCCAACGATTTCAGGTGCCAAGGCACGTGAGCTTGAAGCAAGTGGGTCAACGGCTGGGTAGATACCCAATTGTACCAACTTACGTTCCAAGTTTGTTGTTGAATCCAAGTGAGCGAAGGCTGTTGCTGGCGCTGGGTCAGTATAGTCATCCGCTGGCACATAGATAGCCTGGATAGAGGTTACAGAACCCTTCTTGGTTGATGTGATACGCTCTTGCAATTGACCCATTTCCGTAGCAAGTGTTGGTTGGTAACCAACGGCTGATGGCATACGACCCAAAAGGGCAGATACTTCTGAACCAGCCTGAGTGAAACGGAAGATATTATCGATAAAGAGAAGCACGTCTTGGCCTTCCACATCACGGAAGTATTCAGCGATTGTCAAACCAGTAAGGGCAACACGCATACGTGCTCCTGGTGGCTCATTCATCTGACCAAATACCATGGCTGTTTTCTCGATAACACCTGATTCTTTCATTTCCCAGTAAAGGTCGTTCCCTTCACGAGTACGTTCCCCAACACCGGTAAATACTGAAATACCACCGTGTTCTTGGGCAATGTTGTGAATCAATTCTTGGATTAAGACGGTTTTACCAACTCCGGCACCACCGAAAAGTCCAACCTTACCACCTTTAAGGTAAGGGGCAAGAAGGTCGATAACCTTAATCCCTGTTTCAAGGATTTCAGAAGAGGTAGACAATTCATCAAAAGTTGGAGCTTTTTTATGAATTGGCTGACGCTCTGCATCTTCTGTAAAAGGAGCTTCCAAGTCAATGGTATCTCCCAAAACATTGAAGACACGTCCCAAAGTTTCTTTACCTACTGGTACAGAGATTGGACGACCTGTGTCCAATACTTCCATTCCACGAGTCAAACCATCTGTTGATTCCATGGCGATAGTACGGACCATACCATCTCCCAACTCCAAGGCTACTTCAAGGACGATTTTTGTTTTTCTTTCGTCATTTTTGTAGACGACAAGTGCATTGTTAATCTCAGGAAGTTTTTCCCCTGCTGCAAACAAGACGTCTACAACGGGACCGATAACCTGAGCAATTTTACCTGAACTCATCTCCTTCTCCTATTCTATATAAGATACTGTCGGTCCCTAGCTTAACTAGGTCCTAAGTTCATTTTCATACGAGCTGGACTAGTGCCTATTCTAAGGCACTAGCTCCTGCTACGATTTCTGTAATTTCTTGTGTAATCGCCGCCTGTCTGGCACGGTTATACTGAATTGTCAAATCATTAATGACTTTCTTAGCATTATCTGTCGCTGTTTGCATGGCTGTCATACCAGCAGCATTTTCAGCTGTCTTAGCATCGATAATAGCACCATAAATCATACTTTCTGCAAATTGAGGCAACAACTGCTCCAAAATTTCTTCTCGACTAGTTTCCAACTCAAAGGTCAAACTGTAACTGTCATCCGCTTCATTTGGATCCAAGTCAACAATTGGAAGCATTTGCTCCACACGCATTTGACTGGTTAGCGTATTGACATGGTGGTTATAGCAGACATAGAGTTCATCAAAAAGTTCATTTTGGTACATTTCAACAGTTTTTGAAATAATCTTACGAACTTCATCAAAGCTTGGTTGATCTGCCAAGCCACGTAGTTCATAAAGTGGTTGAATACCACGAGCTTTAAAGAAATCAGCTCCCATTCCACCAATACAGATCATTTCAAAACCTTTACCGTCTGGATGGTATTCTTCTTTCAGCTCCATAACGGCTTTCAGAATAGAAGAATTATAACCTCCAACCAAACCTCGGTCTGAAGTAATGACGATATAGCCTGTCTTCTTAACTGGACGACTAATCAACATCGGATTGGTTGAATTGCCGGCTCCATTACCATGAAGAATATCCGTCAAAAGTTTACGAACTTTCTGAGCATAAACTTGGAAGTTGCGAGCAGCTTCTTCAGAACGACCTAGCTTAGCAGCTGATACCATCTGCATGGCATTAGTGATTTGACTCGTATTTTTTGTTGAGGCGATTTTTGTTTTAATATCATTTAGAGATACTGCCATCTGACACCTCTATTCTTATTGGAAGCTGGTTTGATTGAGAAACTCTGTAATCGCAGCATCCAAGACTGCTTCTTCTGGCAAGTCTTTTGTATCACGAATGGTTTCCAAAATCTCTGGATGTTGAGCATCAAAGAAGGCATGGAACTCTTCCTCGAAACGAACAATATCATCTACTGGAACAGTATCCAAGAAACCATGTGTCAAAGCATAGAGAATGGTTACTTGTTTCTCAACAGGTAATGGTTTGTGAACAGGTTGTTTCAAAACTTCAACTGTACGACGTCCACGGTTCAACTTAGCCTGTGTTGCTGCGTCCAAGTCAGAACCAAACTTAGTGAAGGCTTCCAACTCACGGTATGAAGCAAGGTCGATACGAAGTGTACCAGCAACCTTCTTCATGGCTTTGATTTGTGCAGAACCACCTACACGTGATACAGATGAACCCGCATCGATGGCTGGACGAATACCCGCATTGAAGAGACCATCGCCAAGGAAGATTTGTCCATCAGTGATAGAAATCACGTTGGTTGCGATATAGGCTGAGATATCTCCTGCTTGTGTCTCGATAAATGGTAGGGCTGTAATTGACCCACCCCCAAGCTCATCAGAAACTTTAGCTGAGCGCTCAAGCAAACGGCTGTGAAGGTAGAAAACATCCCCTGGGAAAGCTTCACGACCTGGAGGACGACGAAGCAAGAGAGACAGTTCACGATAAGCTACCGCTTGTTTTGAAAGATCATCATAAACGATCAAAACATGCTTACCTTGGTACATAAATTCTTCTGCCATGGCAACCCCAGCATAAGGAGCTAGGAAGAGCAATGGAGATGGTTGTGAAGCAGAGGCTGTCACAACGATTGTGTAGTCCAAGGCACCGTACTGACGTAGTGTTTCTACTTGCGTACGAACTGTTGATTCTTTTTGTCCAATCGCTACGTAAATACAGATCATATCTTGACCTTTTTGGTTCAAGATTGTATCAATCGCAATGGTTGTTTTCCCTGTCTGACGGTCACCGATAATCAACTCACGTTGACCACGACCAATCGGTACAAGGGCGTCAATAGCTTTCAAACCAGTTTGCAATGGTTCTGATACAGACTTACGTTGCATAACACCGGGAGCTGGTGCTTCTACTGGACGAGTTTTATCAGTGTGGATTTCTCCAAGACCGTCAACTGGACGACCAAGTGGGTCCACAACACGTCCAATCAGACTTTCACCTACTGGGACTTCCATGATTTTCCCTGTACGGCGGATTGTATCGCCTTCACGGATATCTGTAAAGTCACCTAGGATGATAATACCAACATCTGTTGACTCCAAGTTTTGAGCCATACCATAAGAGCCGTTTTCAAAGATCAACAACTCTCCACTCATGGCATTTTCAAGGCCATGAGCACGCGCGATACCGTCCCCGATATAGGTTACAACACCTGTTTCAGTCACATCAAAATTGGGTTTGAAATTTTCAATTTGTTGCTTAATTAAAGCGCTGATTTCTTGTGCGTTAATTGCCAAAAGAACACCACTTTCTATTTCAAATTTTCTTTAACAACTTTAAGTTGTTGTTTAATACTCACATCAATTGTCTTGTGATTGGCAAAAATGACAAAACCACCAATAAGACTTTCATCGATTTGTTCTTTTACACTCCTTACTTTAAGAGACATTTTTTTCTCAATCAAAGGGAGCAAGCGACTCTTCTGTTCATCAGTTAAAGGATGAGCTGAAGTAATCGTCACTTCAAATCGATTTGTTTCTTTTTCAAGTCGGTTCAAGCAATCTACAAGAATATCATAAAAAAGATTTGCTCTGTGATTGTAGATAAGAACCTGGATAAAGTTTTGCAATAAAGGTGACACTGAATCTTGGAAGAAAGTAATTGTTTTTTCCTTGTCAGACTCGTCTACTGCCACTTTTTTTAAAAAAGAAGGTAAGGCTGTTTCTTCAGCAACTTGCTTGATTTGAGCTAAGTCTGAAAAGATACGGTCTTCTTCTCCTTTTTCTATAACCAATTGGACAAAAGGCATGCTGTATTTTTCAATTACCTTTACTGTTTTCTTGTCCATTAAGCTTCTCCTAACTGATCGATATACTGATCAATGAGTTCTTTATGGGCATGACCGTCAAGGTTTTGTGAGATGATTTTACCAGCCAAGCTGATTGTCAAATCTGCTACCTCACCCTTAACACTTTGTAAAGCTTCAGCTTTATTTTGAGCAATTTCTTGGTTCGCTTTTTCTTTCAAGCGTCCTGCTTCTAGCTTAGCATCTGCTAAAATACTAGCTTTGCTTTTCTCAGCTGTTTCTTTCGCATTCTCAATGATTGTCTTAGCTTCTTTACGGCTACCAGCCAATTCATCTTCGCGTTTTTGAGCCAATACTTCTGCTTTTTGACGTGCTTGTTCAGCTCCGTCAATATCTGCTGCAATTTTTTCTGCTCTTTGTTCGAAAATGCTAGCCAAATTTGACCAAGCGTATTTCTTAACCAAGACTAGCAAGAGAATAAAGGAACCAGCGATTAGTATAAAATCACCAAGTAATTCACCTACTGTTACATTCATAAACTACTCCTTTCTATTCTTCATCATTAATTTTATTTCCTAGGTACATTGAAGATAACAATGTAAATACATATGCTTGTACACAAGAAATAAAAACAGAAAATGCAGTCCAGATTAGATTTGTTCCAAAAGCAATAGGATACCAATAGAAGGCCTGATGAGAAAGTAGGACTAACATACTTGCCATCACTTCTCCTGCAAAGATATTACCAAAGACCCGCAATGCAAGTGAAAGGAGATTGGTAACTTCTTCCAAGAGATTCATTGGTGTCATAAAACCTGGTGTTACAAATGCTTTTAAGTACTTTTTGATTCCACGACGACGAATTCCTTCTACGTGGGTCATTAAGATAATTGTAAAAGACAAGACCAAGTCAAATGACAAATTTGCTGTTGGTGAGGTCCAAAGATTTACACCATCTGTAGTCTGAATTCTAGCCATTAAGCCAATATTATTTGCAATGGCCATAAATAGGAATAAACAGAAATAAAAGAGAGAATAATCCTTTATCATTGGACCAAGGTTTGATTTTGTAAATCCAACAACAAAATCAAATAAATACTCTAATACATTTTGTTTTCCTGTGGGTCTCAAAGTCATATTTCGAGTTGCCCAATAAATAAAGCCAAAAATAAGTGCTACAGTCAACAAAGTCAAAACTACTATGGTTAAATTAAAGGTAATAGGACCAATATTGATGGTTGGATTAATACTTTCTTCCATCTAAAATCCTCCCTTTTTCAATTTATACTTCTTTTATTTGATGATAAATGAAAAGACAAGAGTAACGAAGAAAGTACCTTCAATAAAGGCAACCCCTAGGATCATCAAACTACGTAGTTCTGAGATGATATCTGGTTGGCGAGCAACTGATTTCAACAAACCGTTCATCAACATACCTTCACCAAGAGATACACCCATACAGGCAAGACATAGACCGAAAAATGTTAAATTCATGACGAATTCTCCTTTTAATTAAAATTTACTTACTTAGTTTAGTCCTAAAAATTGGATTTGTCAACTTTTTACTTACATTGAAAGCGTTTAATGAAAATTATTTACAATTTTACTATTTTTAAGTCTATTATATAGAAAACTTTGGAAAAAACTTGTAATAAATCCGTCCATTATCTAGGTCTTTCTGAAAAATAATGAAAAATCCGAGATGAAATCTCGGATGGAAATTAATATATTTTCTTTAACCTAATGTTCTTTTAGTAAGTAGGATTAAAGGGAAAGCAACTAGAAAACTTTCGTCTCCTACATGTTTATTAAGCACGAACTGTGACGCTGGTTCCATCTTCCTTATAAAGATTGATAAGACCTTCTTTAAGAGCTCGAACCATGTCTCCAGCTTGAACAGGTTGTGGGACTTTGATTGTCAAGAGTTCCATTGGATTCGGAGCGCGGTCTATTTTATTGCCTTTGGCATCATGTAAATTTTCGATATACGTTTCAAAATGACGGAAACTTGGGCCATAAAACTCAACTTGGTCGCCTTCGTTAATAACGTTCCGTTGGCGAATAGTTGCTGTTTGTGTCGCATCATCATAAGAAACCACTTCAGCAACAAACTTGTACTCAGGAATTTTACGACGAGCACCAAATAACTGCTCATTTTCAGATGGTGTACCGTAGTAGAAACCTGTTGCTAATTCACGTTGGGCAACCTTCCACATCTCATCAATCAAGTCTTGCTTGATAGCTTCAAACTTCTCTGGACTCTCTAGATAAGCATCAACAGCCGCCTTATAACAGTTAGTTACTGTTGAAACATAGTGAATAGACTTCATGCGTCCTTCGATCTTCAGACTGTCCACACCGTTTTCAATCATATCTGGGATATGGTCAATCATAGACATATCAACGGCTGACATTGAAAATTCTTCAGGAATTTCACCTTTAAGACTCTTACGTTCCTTCCCAAATGGCATATCGTAAAGGTCGTACTTCCAACGGCAAGACTGAGAGCAACCACCACGGTTAGCATCACGCATACTCATGTGATTTGAAAGCGTACAGCGACCTGAGTAGGAAATACACATAGCTCCATGAACAAAGGCTTCAATCTCAACGTCTGTACGTTTGCGAATTTCTGCCAATTCTTCCATTGAAACCTCACGCGCCAAAACGACACGAGTTAAACCTAGTTCTTTCCAGAACTCAAGTGTTTCATAGTTAGTCGCACTTGCTTGGGTAGAGAGGTGGATTTCAAGACCAGGCGCTTCAGTCGCTGCAATCATAATCAAGGCTGGGTCAGACACGATAACTGCCGCGATTCCGATATCACGTAGTTTACGGAACCACTCACCAGCACCAGCCTCATTTCCTTCGTGCATAACCATATTGGCAGCCACATAAACCTTAGCACCATACTTGGCCGCAAACTGGACACCTTCTTCCATCTGTTCGAAAGTAAAGTTTCCGGCACGGCTACGAAGGCCATAGGCCTGACCACCGATAAAGACAGCATCTGCTCCATATTGAACAGCTACCTTTAGCTTCTCTAAAGTCCCTGCAGGTGATAAAACCTCTGGACGTTTTAATGTTTTTGTCATGTTTTCTCCTATTTGCAATATAAAAGTTTGACGTTTTTCCTTCTCATTTTATAGTAAATAAGCCATAAAATCAAGCCTAGACAGATTGTTTTGACAATTCTAATCTTTTAGATTATTAAAGCAAAAAGATTGTCAAAGAGAAAAAGCCCACAGATGTGAGCCCTTTTCTAATATAGGTTAGAAAAAACTATTTCTCCACTTCTTTTTTCTTGTGTGCAAGAAATCCAAATCCACTCAAAACTCCTAGAAGTCCTAAGACTACAAGATTAGCATGATCTTCTGTACCTGTATTAGGCAATTCCTCTCTCTTACTTGCTACAGAAGTCGGAATTTGTGAAGTTTCTTTTGTCGATTGTTCAGTTGGTGTCTTTGATTTTGGTACTTCTACCTTTGGTGTCTCAACCTTTGGTGTTTCAACTTTTGGCGTTTCAACCTTTGGTGTTTCAACCTTTGGTGTTTCAACCTTTGGTGTTTCAACCTTTGGTGTTTCAACCTTTGGTGTTTCAACCTTTGGTGTTTCAACCTTTGGTGTTTCAACTTTTGGCGTTTCAACTTTTGGCGTTTCAACCTTTGGTGCCTCAACCTTTGGTTTCGTACCGACTGTGATAACTTCTTCTACTGCTTCTTCAGTAATCGTGGTTGGTTCATTCGGTGTTACTGCTCCTGTATTAGGATCCAAGGTATAAGTTGTCGTAGTAGTTGTCTTACCAGATTTACCAGGTCTTGTTACTTCACGATAATCTTTATCTTTTGTATTATCTTCTACATAACGTGTTGTATATGGAGTAGTTGTTTCTACAACTGTTGGTTTCGTACCTACTGTGATAACTTCTTCTACTGCTTCTTCAGTAATCGTGGTTGGTTCGTTCGATGTTACTGCACCTGTATTAGGATTCAAGGTATAAGTTGTCGTAGTAGTTGTTTTACCAGATTTACCAGATTTTGTTACTTCTCGATAGTCTTTATCTTTTGTATTATCTTCTACATAACGCGTTGTATATGGAGTAGTTGTTTCTACAACTGTTGGTTTCGTACCTACTGTGATAACTTCTTCTACTGCTTCTTCAGTAATCATGGTTGGTTCGTTCGATGTTACTGCTCCTGTATTAGGATTTAAGGTATAAGTTGTCGTAGTAGTTGTTTTACCAGCTTTACCAGATTTTGTTACTTCTCGATAGTCTTTATCTTTTGTATTATCTTCTACATAACGTGTTGTATATGGAGTAGTTGTTTCTACAACTGTTGGTTTCGTACCTACTTTAACCACTTTTGGTACCATAGGAGTTTCTTTTTCAGTCGACTTACCGTCAGTTACAGTACCATCAAGTTCATTCACAATTTTAGGTGTTGTAGTAACAATTTTACCTTCGCTACCGTTCGATTCAACAATTTCCGTACCATAGTCGATTGTTTTGTCTTCTACATAAGTTGTCGTAATTGGAATTTTTGTTTCTGTTTCTACAGGTGGTAAGTTGTTCTCATACTTCTGTTTATACACATAGGTAATGACAGTTTCACCTTTCACAATCTCTGTAATATCTTGTTTGTCTTGTTCTTTAAAGGTATAACGCTTGTTCTCAAAGTCTAAATCGGTCGGATGAGTTAAAGATACCTCAGAACCTACTTCTTTAAGTTCAGATTTAACACTAGGTGCAATTTCAACACCTTGTTCGTTTACAAACTTCTGAGTCACTAAACCTTTGTTTTGAACTTCTGTATAAGTAACAGTATGGAAAGTGCGAGACACACCGTTGATTGCTTTTTCTGTATCTGTCAATTCAACTCTTTGGATATTTGATGCATAAACAATGCGAGGTGTAAACTGATTACGTTTATTAGGAACTACTTTACTAGCAATGTACTCTTTTTGAGAAATTGTATTTTCTCCAAGTAAAGATGTTTCTTGTCTATAAGTGTAATCAGCACCAGCTGAACGTAATTCAAACTCGGATAATTTAGATTTTGGAATATCAGAAGACGTTATAACCCCTTTACCCTTAAAACCTTGGATATCTAAGAATTTTGCATATAAATCTTTAATTGGAATAATATTCCCTTGCTTATCCTTATATGTATAAGTTCGAGTATAACCAATGAAATCAGTATGATTTTCAGCACGTCGAGTTAAGTTTTTAATAATTACATGAGTCTCAACAGGTTTACTACTAAATGTAGCGTAAAGTTTGGTTTCTTCAGGTAGTGTATACTCAAATTTAGCAGTTGTCTCAATACTACCGATACCGTAAATACTAGATAAAACACTATCTGAACGAGGTGTGATGGTGTAACTATACACAGTGTTTGGAGTTAGTTCCACTATACGAGCAGGATACCCGATATTCACACGATTTGTTGCATATTTATCTGTAATTCCAATTCGATCAGGTACCTTAATAAATGTTTCTGTAACTTCCTCAGTAGTTGGTTTCGATACTGCATTATACAAACCTTGAGAATCAGTTAACTCCAATTCATTCGCTTTCAAATACCGAATTTCACCGCTACTTGATGTAATCGGGCTAACTGACGCTTCTTTCGAGACATCTTCATCGATATCTCGACTATTTACCTGAGAAACTAATCTAGCTTTTACTTTAATATAATTAGCATTAATAAGAGTATTTTTAAACTCATCAATCTTAGTTCTATCCGCTTTTACTTGTTCTTGTTCAGCTTTTGCAGACTCTAAATCACGAATTTGAGAATCTACTTTTTCTTCAGCAGTTGTGCGTAAATGTGTAACCTCAGAAGAACTATTTGCAACACCTACATTTTCAGTGGGTGTTTCTGTAACCTTAACCCCTAAAGCTTTTACTTCTTCAACTTTAGCTTTTAACTCGGTTTCTTTTACCGTATGTGTTGTACTCGTTTCATACTCACTTTGAACCACAGTTTCGCTAGGAGGAGTCTGTGCTGCATTAGGAGGTGTACTTGAATTTGGTTGTTCGTCAGCGCTTACAATCCCATTTAAAAATAAACTCCCTAAAGCAGTCGTTAGGATAATGCCACTTAACAAACCTAACTTAGTTTTACGGAGATAGCCATGACCTTTTTCTTGTTTTACTGCTTTATGCAATAGAAACACCAACTTTCATTTATTTGTATTGTTAATATTATTACATAATTAACTAAAAAAGTAAAGGTATCAACTCAAGAATTAAATACAATAAATTTATAAAAACTTCCTAACTACTGTACTAGAATTTTCTACAATTCAAAAAACAATATCAGAACGGATTGATACTGATACTAAACAAAAAAACAAAATGACTCTTTATACATCTATGGTAGGATTCAAGACAGATCATTTATTTCTTAATCGATATATAAAAGGAATCCTGATTAAACTGTCTTTAAAACTTAAGAAATCAAGGATATGATAAAAGGAATGGATATCAGTATATCTATTTTTACCATCTCAAAAGTAGATCCAGAGAATATAACTGTTCTCTTATGATGAGACTTTGGAGGCAACCATTCTGTCTTGTTTTATGAAAGAATAGCTTAACCTTTTACTTAAAATATTCAGCTAAAAAAAGAGAGAACGATTTTGTTCTCTCGAAATCCTTATTTTTCATTTACTATAAGAGTAAAGTATTTATAGCTTTACTCCCACTCAACTGTTGCAGGTGGTTTACTTGTAATATCATAGACGATGCGGTTAACGTGGTCCACTTCGTTTACGATACGTACAGAAATCTTTTGAAGGACATCCCAAGGAATTTTTGCAAAGTCAGCTGTCATACCATCGATAGAAGTGATTGCACGGATTGCAATTGTGTAGTCGTACGTACGACCGTCACCCATAACACCGACTGAACGAACACCTGTATTAACTGTGAAGTATTGCCAGATATCGCGGTCAAGACCAGCTTTGGCAATTTCTTCACGAAGGATAGCATCTGACTCACGAACTGTTTCTAGTTTCTCTTCAGTGATTTCACCCATGACACGGATAGCAAGTCCTGGTCCTGGAAATGGTTGGCGCCATACGATATGGTCTGGCATACCAAGCTCTGTACCAAGAGCACGAACCTCATCTTTATAAAGAGTATTGAGTGGTTCAATCAATTCAAATTGCATGTCTTCTGGAAGACCACCCACGTTGTGGTGTGACTTGATAGTTTGAGCTGTATCCGTACCAGACTCGATCACGTCGGTATATAAGGTACCTTGAGCAAGGAATTTCACATCTTTGAGCTTGCTTGCTTCGTCATCAAATACATAGACAAACTCATTACCGATGATTTTACGTTTTTGTTCAGGGTCAGAAACGCCAGCAAGTTTATCAAGGAAACGTTTAGCAGCGTCTGCTTTGACGATATTCAAACCAAACTTACCACCAAGCATGTCCATAACTTGGTCCGCTTCTCCTTTACGAAGAAGACCGTGGTCTACGAAGATACAAATCAATTGATCGCCAATAGCCTTTTGGAGAAGAACTCCAACAACTGAAGAGTCAACACCACCTGATAGACCAAGAAGGACACGTTTATCACCGACGGTTTCACGAATTTTTTGGATCTGCATATCAATGAAGTTATCCATTGACCAGTCGCCTTTAGCCTTACAGATGTTAAGGGCAAAGTTACGAAGGATATCATTTCCGTATACAGAATGACGAACTTCTGGGTGGAATTGGATACCGTAAATGTGTTTATCTGGGTTTTCAATGGCTGCATAAGGGCAGTCAGCTGATGTTCCAGTACGAACAAAGTCAGCAGGAATCTCAGTGACCGCATCACCATGGCTCATCAACACAGTCTGCTCGTCTGGTGTTGATTCAAAAAGAGCTGATGGAGTGTGAGTAAGAGTTGATTGACCGTATTCACGATTCCCAGCATCACCTGCAGGAACAACTTTTCCTCCAAGTTTATGGGTCAATAACTGCATACCATAACAAATTCCCAAAATAGGAATTCCCAGTTCGAAGATCTCTGGGTCAATATCGAATGAACCATCTTCGTACACAGAGTTTGGACCACCTGAAAGGATGATTCCCACAGGATTGATTTCACGAACTTCAGCAGCTGAAATTTTATGGCTTTTTAGCTCTGAAAAAACACCAATCTCACGGATACGGCGTGAAATCAGCTGGTTGTATTGGCTACCATAGTCCAATACGATGATTTTTTCTACATCTTGCAAATCAGTTGAAATGTTGCTCATCTTTTTCCTTTCTCAAAAGAAATATCTTTTTTCAATATTCTATCACAAATAAGGGCGAATTACCAACTAAACAAGGCGAAGATTGACTTTTTCTAGTTTATTGGGGTACAATAGAGAAAAGATAGAAATGAAGTGAAAAATATGCTACCCGCTTATATGAAAATCCATGATCAGATTAAAAAGGATATTGACGAACATCGTTGGGTAATTGGTGAGAGACTTCCCAGTGAACGAGACTTAGCAGAGCAGTTTGCGGTCAGTCGCATGACCCTCCGCCAAGCTATATCTCTATTAGTTGAAGAAGGTGTTTTAGAGCGCAGAGTTGGAAGTGGCACCTTTGTATCCAGTACACGTGTACAAGAAAAGATGAGAGGGACAACCAGTTTTACTGAAATTGTTAAGTCCCAAGGTAAAGTACCCTCTAGCCAACTCATTTCCTACAGAAAAACCATTCCCAATGAACAGGAAGTTGCCAAGCTAGGAATTTCTCCTACCGAAAATATTATCCGAATGGAACGGGTTCGCTATGCCGACCAAGTTCCTCTGGTTTATGAAGTTGCTTCTATTCCTGAAAAATTCATTAAGGACTTTAAAAAAGAAGAAATCACTAGTCATTTCTTCCAAACCTTGCAAAAACATGGCTACCGTATTGGTAAATCACAGCAGACCATCTATGCTCGTCTTGCTAAAGAAAAGATTGCCCACTATTTGGAAGTTGAAAAAGGACATGCTATTCTTGGTTTGACTCAGGTTTCCTACCTAGAAGATGGTACTGCTTTTGAATATGTAAAAAGTCAATATGTAGGCGAACGCTTTGAATTTTATCTTGAAAACAATTAGATTACTATGCAAAAACTCTCTGTCACGGACAAAGAGTCTTTTTATTTTTCTAAGAGTAAATCTTTCAACGAAATCAAAGTTACAGCAAACAATATCATTGCCATACCAAGAAAATCAATGGGATAAAATTGTTCATTCATGATTAAGAAGGCAAAGAAAACAGCCGAAATTGGCTCAATTGAAGCCAACAAACTTGACTTGACCGGCCCTATCAAACTGGCTCCTTTAAGGAAAGCTGTATAGGCAAAAACAGTCCCGATAAGGATAATTCCCGCAAAAGCGAGGAGAAAATCAAGACTAGTTGGGATAGTAGCCGCTAGAACTCCTGTAAAAGGAAGGGCGACCAAACCTGCTATGACCATTCCCACACCAATAACCAAGCTGCTCCCCCATTTCTTAATCAAGGCTATGGGCAAAATGATATACAGTGCGTAAGTCAGAGCAGAAAAGAGACCCCAGAACAGGCCTGCAGGTGTCATGGATAACTGGTCCAACTGCCCATGAGTTGCAATCAGGAAGGTCCCTCCGATGGCTAATATGATAGAAACTATCTCTCCCAGTGTCGGTGCCACCTTATCCTTGATACAGCTATAAATCAAAATCCCGACAGGACAAACATACTGAAGCACCGTCGCGGTTCCTGCATTGGTTTCCTGAATAGCAGTTAGATAGGCAAATTGATTGAGGAAGAGGCCAATTAGAGCAAAAATGAGAAGAGACAGCAAACTTTTTCTATCCTTTAAAAAGGCCAGCATTTTATCCTTTGCAGTGGCATAAGCCAAGAGCATGAGAATTCCACCAGCGATTAAAAGACGCAAGTTGGTCAAAACCAGGGCCGAAATTCCGTGCGCCATCAGGTATTGGCCACTCGTTCCTGACAATCCCCAAGCAATCCCAGCCACAACTGTTAATAGAGTCCCTTTTAAACTGTTTGACATGTCTCTCCTTACTCTTCTTTGCGAATCAAGTCCATCACTTGATTCCGGTCTACAATCCATTGAGCCCTCTCATCCTTTTCATAGGTACGATTCGATAGGAAAATAGCCGCTTCTTGCTTCTGGCGATTCCACATGATAAAGGTACCTGTATAGCCCGTATGGTCTAGCCAATCTCCTTCCAAATTCCATGCCAAAGAACGTTCCTTGTCATCCAAAGGAGAAAAATTTTGACTCAAATCTCTTGCAAAATCATCTGATAAATAGTGTTCTAAAAAGATTTGTAGATCCTTTACAGTCGAAAACAAACCAGCACTCCCTGCATGTCTGCCCAGGAGACGAGCCTTTGGATCATGAACCATACCGGCTTCCACACCTCTGACGGTTGGAACAGCACGCTCAACAGGGCCAAATTGGGTTTCCGTCATTCCCCAAGGATTCCAAACTTGTTCTTGTAAAATCACATCCAAGTCTTGATTAAAGATTCTTTCCAAAATAAAACCCAACAGCAAAAAATGGACATCCGAATAAAGAAAGGCTGGCTGGCTTCGTCTGTTGAGATGAAACATCGCTTCCTTTAATTCTGAATCTGTTAAAAGATCACGATTGGGAATAAACGGATCAAGGTCTGTAGCGTGAGTTAAGAGCTGGCGAATAGTGATGTCTGGATAATCACTCTCTGGTAAAAAATCTGTTACCAGTCTGTCAATATCTAATTTACCTTTTTCCCACAAGAAGGTAAAAACAGTACCTACCCCAACAACCTTGCTGACACTGGCTAGGTCATAAACTAGTCCTGCTTGAGTCTGCAAGCCATGCTCTGGGTCACTCTGACCTAAATAGAACTCCTTCCATTGATGGTCCTTAAAATACGCAAAAGAGGCTCCGGGATAGATCCCTGCCTCGATTTGTTCTTCTATTTTTTTAATAATCTTGGTCCACTTCATACTTCTTCAAACCACAATTCAACATTATTTCTATCTTTTCCAAGGAAGAATTTTTCAGACTTGGGAATAAAATATTCAGTAGACTCAAATTTCTGGCGAAGACTTTCTATATCTAGTTCATTGACCAAGAACTTGAGCATAGATAAGTCCCAAGTAATCGTATTGTCCACAGTCAAATCTTGCCCCTGAGCTGGGATAAAATCAAGTGACGCCCCAATTTCAGATAGTTCCAAGAAACTATCTACATCCGTTGGGAGGTGTAATTCCATAGAAATTTCAAATTTACTTAAAGAAATTGACTCCAGATCTGTTTGAAATTCTGGCTTTTCTCCTACTTCTACTAGATTTTCTCTGTCATCTTCCGCATGAATCAAAACCAAATCATCTTCTGGAGAGTAAATTTCAAAAGCGTAGCCGTTTTGACCTTTATATAATTGATGAATCGAATCTGTTTTAGATAAGAGTCCTTCAATTTCTAAGGGATTTTCCACTTTGACAATCAATCTAGCTAGTTTTTTTCTTCCCTCTACCTTACGAGTGCGCATACTTGGAGCTTCTTCTAAAACCAGCTTTTCTAGACCTGTTTGATCACCTAGTGACAGAAAGGCTGACTCTTCTAACAAGGCCTTCATGCCAAGGGTTTCTATATAAAATGTTTCATTTAATTTTCTATTATTAACTTTTAAAGTAGGAATAATCCGTACAATCTGATTTACATTCATAAATTCCTCCAACTCTTTTATTTTAAAGGATTTTAGAATTTTTTACAAGAAATTATGCTCAGATTTACCTTTTTTTCGTAAAATTTCATCTAAAAAACCGAGGATTTCCTCGGTTTCAATTTCTTATAGGTAAAGGAATTTGAAGATAGCTACTGCCGCAATTGCTGCTGCGATCGGTGCTACTACTGGTACCCAAGAATACCACCATTTTGAATCACCTTTGTGCTCACCAAGAACTGATTTTGGAAGGAAAGCATGAAGGAGACGTGGTCCCAAGTCACGGGCTGGGTTCAAGGCAGGTCCTGTAGGTCCACCAAGTGATGTTACCAAGGCCATAACAAGGAATCCAAGTGCCAAGTGAGCAATTCCAAGACCAGATGTCATAAATGGTGCTACTTGTTCTTTAGCTTGATCAAGTGCTGCTGTTACTTGTTCTTGAGGAATTGTTTGACCTTGAGTAGTTGCTTGTGCAACTTGAGCATTGATAGCAGCTTGTGCTTTTGATACTAGTTCAGCACCAAAGAAGTTTTTAGTCATTCCAAGAGCTGCAAAGAAAAGAACAAATGAACCAACAAACTCGTTTACAAAACCGTTAACAGTTGCTGCAAAACGTGATTCTTTTGTACCATTATCCAAACTTGAAATGGTTGAGAAAGTACCCAAAATGTTGTTTGGATTTTCAGTTTTCAAGTAATATGGGCGGTGTGTTGCCACAACCAAGGCTTGACCAAAGATAGCACCCAAAACTTGTGCGATGATATAAGGCGCAACTTGTGCCCAAGGGAAGAGACCGCTGATCGCAAGTCCAAGAGTGAAGGCTGGGTTAATGTGGTTACCAGATACGTTACCAAACATCAAGGCTGGGATCATAACCCCCATACCATAACCAACAGCGATAACGATCCAGCCACTTTGGTGACCTTTCGTACCTTTAAGTTCAACGTTGGCAACTGCACCATTTCCAAGAATGATCAAAATAGCAGTGGCCAAAAATTCAGTGGCATATTTAATTGCCCATGTGAAATCCATTTGATAGATTCTCCTTAAAATTTTTTAGACAATCCTTATTCTATCAATTTTTATATCTTTTAGCAACAGGTTTTCTAAAAGAATGTATGAGAAAGCGGTTTTATTTCTCTTATTAAAACAAAAGGATTAAGGGGATCCATTTCCTTAATCCGAGAGTTCTTATTCTTGACGTTGTCCGAAATCTGCAATCATCTGCTCCATTTCTTGTCGACTCGGAGTTGTCAGCATATAAAGGTAATCTCCTTGAAGTTCCGCAAAGGCCGCTGGCATGATTTTTTTAACCTTGAACTGATGGCTGTATTTGGCAAGCAAGTCCTCCTCAGAATAGACATAATGAGCATTTGCACGGCGAGACGTAGCCAAACAATACTGAGGTTCAAAGTCTAATACTGGGAACACTTCTCCTGCGACAATAGCAGCATAGCCACGATAAAGATCCAAGGAATGAGCAAAGTTATAAACATCAATGGTAAAACCACCTGCAGGACGGTTATTGTACTCAATGGCAATGTAGTCGCCCCCTTCACGGAAGAACTCAATATGGAAGAACCGTTCTTTCATACCAAATTCTTTGACAATTGCCTCACCATATTTACGTAATTTAGGATCCATATCCTTGAGAACGTAGTAGGAATTGTCCATCTTGTAAATCATGAGATCAAGCGGTGTATAGGCGTAGTCAAAAGTTGTTGAAAAGACAATCTTTCCATCCTTGTCCACTAGACCATCAAAAGTGCAAATTTCGCTAGAGGTGACAAATTTCTCAAAGAAATAAACAGTTGAATGATCCCACTCAGACTTGAAGTGATTGATATCGTCTTCTGTTTCAAACTTAAAGGTCGCGGCTGCTCCCACTCCATTATCAGGTTTGGCAATCATTGGAAGACCGATTTCTTTCACTGCTTGATCAACATCTGCTTCCGTCTTGATAACAGCTCCAGGTACCACAGGGACACCTGCTTTTTTGAAAAGCTTCTTCATTTCAGACTTAAATTTTGTCTTTTTGAGATCCTCTGGTTTGGCACCAAAAACATTGAATTGTTCTCTGAGTGTTGCATCCAGCTCAAGCCAGTATTCATTGTGGGATTCAATACGGTCAATTGGACCATGTTTATAAAAGAGAAAAGCAACTGCACGTTTGACTTCATCTATATTTTCAAGATTGTCAACACGGAAATACTCGGTCAGGCTATTGCGTAAAGGTTCATCCAATTGCTCGTATGGTTCTTGACCAATTCCCAATACTATGATGCCTTTATTAGCTAGTTCAATGGTAAACTGTTGAAAGTTTTGCGGATAGTAGGGAGAAATAACAAGGTAATTCATAGGTAACTCCTTTTATAAATAGAGATTTCCAAGGAAATAAGGCATTTGTTTGCGCCACCATTCCCAGTCGTGGGCGACATCGTGTCCCCATTCAGCAAACCAGGCTGGAATTTGTTTCTGGTCAAAGGCTTCTTTAAGCTTGTAGAAAGATGGTAGACCGTCTTGTTCCCAGGCTCCAAGACCCGTACACAGCACAATCTCTGCCTGACGGTAACGGTCAATAAACCAGCCGTCATTCTGATTCCAGATATAATCTACTGGCGAGTTTTGATAAATAGCATCGTCATTGTAGTAATCGCCAACAAAGAAACGTGCGTCGTAAACACCACTAAGAGCAATCACCTTGGTAAAGACATCTGGATGTTGGAGAAAAAAGTTGACTGCATGGTAGGCGCCCATCGAGCAACCTGTCGTCATCATACCATCAAACCACCCTGTCTTATGCTTGATAAAAGGAATGGCCTCATCAATCACATAGCGCTCGTAGGCACGGTGCATCTCTGCTTGGTCGTGACCATTTTTCCAAGTTGCCAACCAGCTCTCACTGTCAACACTGGATAGGGTAAAGAACTGGACACGGCCTTCCTCGATAAAAGAAGCACAGGCATCAATCATGCCAAAATCATAGTATTCGTTGTGACTACCACCTGATGAAGCAAAAACCACAACTGGAATCCCAGCATGTCCATAACGATTAAGGTACATTTCACGGTTAAGATTGCCACTCCAGTGGCTAAGGTTTTCAATATGCATTGACTTTCTCCTTTCTTACTTTACCATTTTTCTGCAAAAAATCTCAGACAGTCTGGTAAATTTTCTGACCAAGGGATTTCACTATGGATGGCACCAGACTGAACTTTCAAGACAAGATTATCTAAGTGTACCCCACCTGCTATCAAATCATGGTAATACCTAAGAGACGAATCGATATAGGCTTGTTTGATATTACCAGCCATCAGGGTCTTGTCCGTATCATCTGCTTCTTCTGTTCCAACATAGATAAAGATACGCTGGTCGGGCGATAGTTTCTTGCGCTCGATATAGCGATTAAAGGCTTCTTGATGGAGCCAGTTAGCAGATGAAAAGACCCCTAGACAACCAATCTGGTCTTGGTATTCCAAACCGATAAACTGGGTAATATTGCCTCCTAGTGAAGACCCAATCATAGCCGTATGCTGGCGGTCAGCTTTGGTACGGTAGGTCTCATCGATAAAAGGTTTGACCACCTCCATGACAAACTCAGAATATTCCACACCCTTACCGCCAAACTGCTGCCCCGGAATAGGAGATTCTTGGAACTTCCAAGCCGCATACTCATTCATCCGCCCCATACCATCATTGTCAATGGCAACGATAATCATGCGACTGATATCAGGATTGCGCTTAATAGCTGGGATAATCTTCCATGAATGACCAATGAAAGACTCTTTACTATAAAAAACATTTTGCCCATCATGAAAGTAAACAACAGGATAGGAGCGGTCCGTGTCTTTCTCATAATCTTTAGGCAGAAGAACACGTACACGGCGTTCCTTACCTGTATAAGGAACCTTGAGTTTGTGTTCTTTCATTTTTAGATAAAAGTAGGATTGATTCATTGTCAGAAAACTCTCTATATTCAAAATTTTATTTTATTATATCACAATTATAGAAAAAAAGTTAGTTTTGCTTCCACTTTTGGAATTAAAAACTAACTTTTTCATTTATTTTTTCTAAATTCTTCTGGATTTTCTGATTAGAGAAGATTGTCAATCAAGTCATCCACTTCATCTTTTTCAGCCTGCGGTGTAATCTCAGTAATCATGATTCCAGCCACAGCTCGCTCTACTAATCCTTCAACATCCATACGCGCTTCGTACTGCTCCGCATTCTTAATCTTAGGATTTGTTTTCGGACGATCTGGCGCAAAAATGGTACAACAGTCTTCAAACGGTTGGATTGAAATGTCAAAGGTGTCAATTTCCTGAGCAATGTCAATGATTTCCAACTTATCCATTGTCACAACTGGACGGATGATGGGAGTGTTGGTAACTGCATTGATAGCCTGCATGCTCTCCAAGGTTTGGCTGGCTACTTGACCTAGGCTTTCCCCATTGATGATTACTAAACCATTTCGTACCTCACGAATACGATCTGTAATCCGCATCATAAAGCGACGAGTTAGAGTCATCAAGTAAGCTTCTGGTGCTTTAGCCTTGATTTCCTCTTGAATCTCTGTAAAAGGAACTTCGATAAACTGGATATTTCCCCCAAACTTGGTCAATTTACGAGTCAAATCTTGGGCTTTTTTAAGAGCACCAGGACTCGTGTATGGTGGACTTGCAAAGTGAACAGCCTCAATATCCACTCCACGTTTCAAAGCAAGATAACCTGCTACAGGTGAATCAATCCCTCCTGACAGCATGAGCATGCCTTTACCTGAAGTTCCAACTGGCAAACCACCAGCCCCACGAATAGTTTCATAAGAAAGATAGGCTGCTTCTTCACGGATTTCCACTTGGAGATTGATATCAGGACTTTTCATTTGAGCTTGTACGTTTGGAATGGCTTCAAATACAGCCCCTCCAAGTGTTTGATTGAGTTCACGACTATCCAACTCAAAGTTGTGGTCGCTACGCTTGCTAGAAATTTTAAAGGTCATGCCATCCTTGTAGATGTCCTGCATAATCTCTTGGACAGCAGACTTCAGAACTTCTACAGATTTTTCAACCTTATAAACAGGGGAAAAGTTTTGAATTCCAAAAACTTGTTTGAGCGATTCTGCTACTGCTGTGTAATCTGCTCCATTGAGGTAAGCGTGGGCACGGTCGCGATCTGCTGTTACCTTAACTTGGGGATAGATAGACAAAACGTCTGAAATATTATTGCGAAGTTTATTGATGAAACGCATACGGTTTTTACCCTTGGTTGACAACTCACCGTAGCGAATCATAATTTCTGAATATTGCATGAATGCTCCTATCTTACTTTTCTAGTTTGATTGTAAATTAATTTTAACTTGGTCAAAAACTGCTCGACCTGACTCATATCATTTTCAAGGTCTAGGCTTAAACGCACAGCTGACTGAGCCTTATCCTTGTCCACTCCCATAGCAATCAGGGTTCCGGCTGGTTTTCCTGCCTTTGACGAACAAGCAGAGGTCGTTGAGATAAAAATATCATAGTCTTCAAAGGCGTGAACGATGACTTCACCACGAACACCCTTGATTCCAAAAGTCAGAATATGAGGAGCAAAGTCTTCCTCATCTGAAAAGACAAAAATATCTGGATAGTTCAGAAGTGCTTGACGAATCACTGCCTTCATCTGTCCAGTCTTGCTCCTAAAGATATCTAGCTTTTCCATAGATAAACGGAGAGCTTTGGCTGTCGCTGCAATTCCTGCCACATTTTCAGTTGTCGAACGGTAATCACTTTCCTGACCACCACCTGTTAAAAGAGGCGTAATCTTCTTTCCAGACTTGATATAGACAAAACCAACACCACGAACTCCGTGGAACTTGTGACCAGAGAAAGTCGCGAAATCCACTCGTTCTGTCAGATACTTTTCAGTCGGAATCTTAGCAAGTGCTTGAACCGCATCAACGTGGAAGGAAATAGTCGGCTTATCTGCCAACAGTTCTGAAATAGCCTCAATGGGCTGAACAGAACCGATTTCATTGTTCACAGCCATGACGGAAACGAGGGTCGTATCAGGTCTTATCAAATCTGCTAACGCTTTAACATCCACAAATCCTTTGTTATCAACTGGAGCAAAATCCACTTCAAATCCTTGACTTTTTAACCAGAGGGCTGACTCTTTGACTGCCGGATGTTCAATGGATGATACAATGATGTGCTTTCCAAACTGGGCTTTTTCAAAGGCCACACCCTTGATAACCCAGTTATCTCCTTCTGTCCCACCAGAAGTAAAGAAGATTTCCTCACTTTTCTTACCGATTAAATCCGCAATCTGTTGGCGGGAAGCATCTAAGATTCGTGTTGCCTGGTCTCCCAAACGATGAAGACTAGATGGATTTCCTAAAATTTTTGAAGACACCTGCATATAAGTTTCAAGGGCTTCAGGATAGGGCTTGGTCGTCGCCGAATTATCAAAGTAAATCATGTTTTCTCACACTTTCTAAAATCACTCCTTCTATTGTATCATGAAACGGAGCCTGCGACAAGAAAGGGCAATTCCTCTTTTTTTAAGATTTTTTTAAAGAAATGCGGTATAATAAATTTTAATTAAAGGAGAGAATGTATGTCTAATTATCGTAGAACTTCAAAACCAAAAACAGAACACATCAAAAAAGGCTTTACAGTCTTTCAAAAAACCGTTGCTACTATCGGTAGTATCCTTGGCTTAATTACCGCAAGTATCACGATTATGAACGCCTTGGATAATAACAAAAATACTAAAAAAGAACCTACGACAAGCCAGACGACAACCATTGTCAAAGAAATTCAAAAGGAATCCCCTCAGGAAAACACTAGTCCCAATAAGGAAAATAACACTTCTCAAGAAAAAACACAGCAAGAGGAAACACCAAAAGCTAGCGTCAAGGAAGAGAAAAAAGAAGAGCAGAAAACAGCAACTCAGGACTCTACTACTCCTGCTCCTACTCCAAGTAAACCTGCTACTGAAAATGAAAAACAGTCCAATAGTCCAACTTCGGAAAATAAAACTAATCAATAATCACTAAAATAGCCTCCTTCCAAACTTGGAAAGAAGCTATTTTTTTATTGTTGTAAAACTTTTCTTGGTTTGGTACCTTCAGCTGGACCAATGACACCTGCCATCTCAAGCTCTTCCATGAGACGGGTCGCACGGTTAAATCCAACTGACAAACGACGCTGAATCATAGATGCGCTAGCTTTCTGGGTTTCGATTACCAAAGCTTTGGCTTCTTCAAAGAGCGGATCTCCACCAGATTCACCATCTGAAAATTCTCCGTCATTTTCAGAAACCTCACCTGGATCAAAACTCTCATCGTAGTCCGCATCTGCCTGAGCCTTAATGAAGTTTACGATGCGCTCGACATCATCATCCGAGATAAAGGAGCCTTGGAGACGAACTGGATGATTTTCATCGATTGGTTTAAAGAGCATATCTCCTCGACCAAGCAGTTTCTCAGCTCCATTTTCATCCAAGATGGTGCGCGAGTCTGTACCTGATGATACCGCAAAAGCCGCTCGAGATGGGACATTGGCCTTGATCAGACCAGAGATGACATCAACGGATGGACGCTGGGTTGCAAGAATCATGTGGATACCTGCAGCACGCGCCTTCTGTCCGAGACGAATGATAGCATCTTCCACTTCCTTGCTGGCTACCATCATAAGGTCAGCCAACTCATCCACAATCACGACAATAAGCGGTAGCGGAATTTGCTTGTACTCAGACTGAGCATTAAACTCTTCTACCTTGGCATTAAAGCCTGCAATATTACGGACTCCTACCTTGGCAAAGAGTTCATAACGATTTTCCATTTCATCCACGACCTTTTGCAAAGCCTTGCTGGCCTTACGTGGATTGGTCACGACTGGAATCAAGAGGTGGGGAATATCATTGTAAACAGACAACTCAACCATCTTGGGATCTACCATCATAAATTTAACTTGATCGGGTCTCGCCTTCATAAGAATGCTAGCGATAATGCCGTTAACTGCTACTGACTTACCTGAACCCGTTGAACCGGCGACTAGCAAGTGGGGCATTTTAGAAAGGTCAAAAGCTCTTGCGGTGCCATTAACCGCCTTTCCTAGAGGAACTTCCAAGAGATTTTCTGCTTTTGTTTGAGATTGTTCCCATAGTTCGCGGAAGGATACAGTCGCAATCTCAGAGTTGGGTACTTCGATTCCGACCAGGGATTTCCCTGGGATAGGTGCTTCGATTCGAACATCCTTGGCTGCCAAGGCTAGAGCAAGGTCGTCTGCGAGATTAGAAATGCGGTTGACCCTTACACCCACTGCTGGCTTGACTTCATACTTGGTTACTGATGGTCCAATTTCAGCCCGTTCAACCGTTACCTTGATACCAAAGCTAGCAAAGGTTTCTTCTAGGATTTTGATATTTTCCCGAACGATTTTCTTCTCTTTAGACTGGTCTTTTGGTTTATCTGGGGCAAAGAGTTGTAAGCTTGGAAGTTTGTATTCAAGAGCCTCCTTGGCTGAAAAATCGACCTGAACATCTTCGTCATCAGAGCCATCTTCCTGTTCAGCGAATTCAAGTTCAGCTTGAGGCAGGATGATTTCTGGTTCTACCCACTCTTCTTCCGGAACAGGTGGAACGTCAAACTCAACATCTTCTGTCAGAATTTCACCCGTTTCCATATCAACAGGAGGCATATCAAGTAAGGCTTTTTCAGCCTCTTCTTTTTCTAATCTAGCCTCTTGCTCAGCCTTTTGACGAGCTTTTTCTTCCTGTTTGACAAAACGTTCCTCTTTTCGACGCTCATGCCCTTCCCGCCATTTAGCAAAGCCTCTACTGAAAAATTCAGCAATATCGTAAACAGACCAAGGACTGACTAGGAGAGCACCTGCTAAAATCAAGATAGAACCAATAAAGTAAGTACCGATATTTGAGAAGAGAAAGGCTGTTGGCACATAGAGTCCAACACCAATCAAGCCTCCACCAGCAAAACTGGTTGTTCGAAAACCAGTCAGATCAGTCACAACCTGAGCCATGGTCCCTTTTAATACCGACTTATCCAAACCATATTTCCAAACTAAGTAGGCCTCAAAAATCAAGAGCAAACCTGCAAATATGGTGAAAAAGCCAGATAGGAGCCCTTCCTGTTTTCGTATCCACTTGAAAAAGAAGAGGTAGAGCAGGATACCAAATATTGCCAGATAAGCTAGGCTACCCACCAGCAAGCGAATTAGATTGTAAAAGGTTATACCTGCAGCCCCTAATTTGAAGGCTGCGAAAATCAATAAAAGCGCGATTCCCAACGAAATCAACATTCGTTGAATCGCTTCTTTTCTTTCGAGTTCTGCTTTAGACGGTCTCCGTCTTGTTTTACTTGTATTCTTGTTTGCCATTCTTATATTATACCATATTTCACAGGCATTTCGGAAAGAGAAAAAGACTGCACCAAACGGTCCAATCTTTTTATTTTCTATCTAAGTTTTATGCTTGTGGTTTGCGTAGGTAACCATAGACCACACCACTTACGATTGCTCCTACCAAGACAGAAACGAGGTAAAGAAGAGCATTTGAAGTGAGCGCGATAACGAAGATTCCTCCATGTGGCGCCATGAGTTTGATACCAGTAAGACCAACGAGGCCTCCTGCTACTGCTGAACCAAGGATGAAGCTTGGGATAGCACGAGCTGGGTCAGCTGCACCAAACGGAATCGCTCCCTCAGTGATAAATGACAAGCCCATGATGATGTTTGTCAAACCAGAGTTGCGTTCTTCCTTAGTAAATTTGTCTTTAAAGAGAAGAGTGGCAACAAAGATTGCAAGTGGTGGCACCATTCCTCCAGCCATAACTGCTGCCATGGCTACAGAACCTCCTGAAGAAACAGTAGCTGCAAGCGTACCTGTACCAAAGACATAAGCCGCTTTGTTAACTGGTCCACCCATGTCAACAGCCATCATTCCACCAAGGACGATACCAAGAAGGACAGCTGAACCTCCTCCAAGACCGCCTAGGAAGTCATTCATAGCAGTGTTGATTGCTGCCATTGGGATGTTAACAGCTAGCATGACAAATCCAGTCAAGATTGTTCCAAGAAGTGGCAATAGAAGGATTGATTTTGCACCTTCAAGTGAACGAGGAACTTTAACGTATTTCTTAATAGCAAGAACCAAGGCACCTGCGATAAATCCACCAACAAGGGCACCTAGGAAACCAGATGAGACACCTGCAAGAGTTGAAGTTGCTTCACCACCTGCAGCATAAGGAATTTTACCAAAGGCAAAACCTTCTTTGGCAATAGCACCAGCCACGAAACCTGCTACCAAACCTGGTTTTTCAGCGATAGAGTAGGCAACATAACCTGCAAAGACTGGGAGCATCAAGCCAAAGGCTGCACCACCAATTTTCATGAACATAGAAGCTAACTCATGGTAAGAACCAAGATTGCCAAGGTTTTCATTTGGAACACCCAAAGCACCGTCAATCAAGAAGGCAAGGGCAATCATGATACCACCACCGATAACGAATGGTAACATTTGAGATACACCACTCATCAAGTGTTTGTAGAAGGCACCACCAAGGCTTTGTTTTTCGTTAGAGGCTGTTGCAGCTTTGGCTCCATTAGCAGCACGGTAGACTTCAGCATCTCCTGAAAGAGCCAAGTTAATCAATTCTTCTGTCTTACGGATACCGTCAGCAACCGGACGATTGATCAATGGTTTACCATCGAAACGATCCATTTCAACTGCCTTGTCTGCTGCGATGATAACAGCTTTAGCCTTACGAATGTCTTCCGCAGTTAGTTGGTTACCAACACCGCTAGCACCGTTGGTTTCGACCTTAATTCCAACACCCATTTCAGCAGCCACTTTTTGAAGGGCTTCTTGGGCCATGTAAGTGTGGGCGATACCTGTCGTACAAGCTGTAACAGCCACGATAAAGTCACCAGTTTCATTAGCAGGTACTTGAACAGGCTCTTCAGTTTTTTCTGAAGCTTGGTCAAAAAGTTCGATAACTTGGTCAGCTGATGTTACTTGACGAAGTTTATCAGCAAAGCCGTCTTTCATCAAGTATTGAGACAATTCTGCCAAGGCTGCCAAGTGGGTGTCATTGGCACCTTCTGGAGCTGCAATCATAAAGAAGAGGTCAGTTGCTTGTCCATCCAAGCTCTCGTAGTCAACACCCTTGTTTGACTTGGCAAAGAGAACTGTCGCTTCTTTGACAGCAACATTTTTGCTGTGAGGCATAGCGATTCCATCACCCAAACCTGTAGAAGTCAAAGCTTCACGCGCCAAAATACCTTCTTTAAATATTTCAAAATCTGTCACATAACCGTGGTCTGTCAAGCTTTTAATCATCTCGTCAATGACAGCTGTTTTTTCAGTTGCCTGCAAATCCAGCAACATGACATCTTTTCTCAATAGGTCTTGAATTTTCATCGTTTTTCTACCTCAACTTTTTCATATGTTTCTTTAATAAATTCTGCTGTTGCCAAGTCATCTGAGAAGGTGGTTGCCGTTCCGCAAGCCACTCCCCATTTGAAGGCTTCTACTGCATCTTTAGATTTGACAAATTCACCTGTGAATCCGGCAACCATAGAATCACCAGCACCAACTGAATTTTTGACTGTCCCTTTAATTGGTTGAGCAAAGTATGCTCCCTCAGATGTGACAAGAAGGGCACCGTCCCCAGCCATGGAGATAATGACGTTTTGAGCTCCTTTGACCAGTAACTGACGAGCATATTTTTCAATTTCATCTAAACTTTTGAGTTTAACCCCAAAAATCGCTCCAAGTTCATGATTGTTTGGTTTGACCAAAAGTGGCTGGTAGTCCAAACTATCAATCAAGGTCTGACCTTCAAAGTCACAAACCACTTGCGCACCCGTCTGACGTGTCAAGGCAATCAAATCCTTGTAGATAACATTTCCTAGGTTTTTAGCACTCGAGCCCGCAAACACAACCGTATCATCTGCTGTCAGACTAGATAAAATAGCTTTCAATTCTTCTAGCTGAGCTGGTTCGACATTTGGACCCGTTCCGTTGATTTCTGTTTCTTGGTCCGCTTTGATTTTAACATTGATACGAGTATCTTCTGCCACTTGGACAAAACATGTCTCGATTTCTTCCTCTGCAAGGGTATCTGTGATAAATTTACCAGTAAAGCCTCCGATAAATCCCGTCGCTGTATTTGGTATATCCAAACGTTTCAAGACACGGCTGACATTGATTCCTTTCCCACCAGCAAACTTATCATCACTGTCCATACGATTGACACTACCGACTTGGACTTGGTCCAAACGAACGATATAGTCAATGGATGGATTGAGTGTGACTGTATAAATCATACTTCTATTACCTCCGTTTTCTCCTTAATAGCCTGCAAGAGCTCATGCCCTTGACTTGTAATAACGATAGCGCGTTTGAGTGGTGCTACCTTGGCAAAGCAAGTTTGTCCAATTTTAGACGAATCCACCAAGACATAGGTCTGTTTGGCATTCTCCAAAATAGCACGCTTCACAGCTCCCTCTTCCATATCAGGAGTCGTATAATAACCATCGTCCACACCATTCATCCCGATAAAGGCACGGTCAAAGTGCAATTGGTTAATCTGGTTAAGAGCAACGCCCCCGATGCTAGCATCTGTCGCCATCTTGACACTTCCTCCAACCATGACAGTTGGAATCTGCTTTTCAACCAACTGTGCGGCATGGTGAATCGAATTTGTCACAACAGTAATATTCTTATTGACCAATTCATGGATCAAAAAAGCAGTTGTTGTTCCAGCATCAATAAAGATGACATCTTGTTCCTTGATGAGAGAGGCCGCCTTCTGAGCTAGCAACTTCTTCTCTTGAAGGTTTTTGACAGATTTTTCTTGAATGGTTTCTTCTTCCTGCAAGGAATGGGGCAATTCTGCTCCACCATGCACGCGACGAAGCTTGTTTTCCGCTTCCAACTCATCCAAATCTCTTCGAACCGTTGATTCTGACGTTTCTAGCAAACTAACTAATTTTTCTAGAGAAACTACATGATGTTGATTTAACTCCTCTAGAATCAGTTGCTTCCGCTCTGTTTTTAACACTGAATCACCTCCTGTTATCGTTTACACTATTCATTCTATCACACTTCCTTTCAAAGTCAAGCATTTTTTATCACTTTCTTTCAAAATCTATCATTTTTCTTATTTCCAGAATTTTTATTGCAAGATAAGAGCCTTTATGGTAGACTATTTGAGTAAGTATTGGAAGATTACTCAAGAGGCTTAAGAGGCCGTGTTGGAAACGCGGTAGGCGTGTAACAGCGTGCGTGGGTTCGAATCCCATGTCTTCCGTAGAAAAGAAAAATTATCTCTAGGATGCAACAAATGTTGTATCCTTTTTTGCTAATAAAACGAAATAAAGCAAGTAGCTATTATAAACTACTTGCTTTACTTTTTAAACTAATTATCAGATACTACTTTTATCTTTTTTACCTGAAGATTTATCTGTTGAGTTGCCTGTCGATTTATCACTAGACTTATCTTTGTCGTTAGTTTTGGAAACATTGCTTCTGACAACAGTCTCATAACCTTCTGTATTATCAATTAACTCCGTTGCTAGAGTACGATAATCCTCTTGAGAGATAAGCCAGTTGCCATCCTTATCTTTGGTTAATTTTATTTCAGTATCAAAATCTCCAGTAGTAAATGGTGTATACGCTAAGTTAGGGTCAACATCGTTATAGATAGTAAAATCATGCCTAAACAGATGCTCAAAAATCCAGTATGAAATTAATGTTTGGTATCGTTTAATATCAACATTTGATCCCGCAGTATTGTACTTACCTAAGTTGTCAATTCCTCCAATTAGAGTAGTTAAAACGTCTCTTGTTGAAGAAGCCAAGCCCTTAGAATGCAACTTTTTAGATGTAAAAGTTACAGTAGCTGAACTCCCTGATTCATCTAACTTAACATTCTTAATAGAGTAAGAACCAATCTCTTGGAACATTTTTCGTCTTACTTTTAAGAAACCAGTAATTGTTTCTTCTGGTGTTTCAATAGGGAAATCAGCATGCCATTGAACAGAATAGGTAGAGGCTGGTGTAAGACCATCATCTTTTACCTTTTCACTAGTTTGAACCGCAAATACTGCCTCAGTCCATTTTTCATAGGTTTCGCCGTAAATCTTTTTAAACTTAGCAATATCAGTAGTCAAAACTGCATCTAATAAAGTTTCAGCATCTTTTGTAACTTTTTCTTTGACTGATTCTTCTTTCTTATCAGTTTGTTCGGTTTTGTCAGAATTCGACCCTGACTGACTCGGAACTGAAGAACAAGCACCTAAGACAACTGCTGAGAGCGCTAAAATACCAAGCAACTTAACTTTTTTCATAATACACCTCTTTATAAAATTTACTCTTGGAAAAAGTCCCTAAGAGTGTTTCTTTAGAAAATCTCAAGATTATTCTAACGGAGAATGAGGGATTCGAACCCTCGCGCCAGTTACCCGACCTAACGATTTAGCAAACCGTCTTCTTCAACCTCTTGAGTAATTCTCCAAAAATAAAAATACTAGAACGATTGGATTTATCAAACCTAACATCACGAATAAACATCATTTTTTGTTTATTTAATTTTTAACCGCTTCCCCTTGTATTTTAAAGTAAATACTCTATCAACCAAGATAAAGTATCTAAGTCTATATTCAAAAATTTTTTAAACATCGTACTCAATTATACCCAATGTTCAAATTCAAGAATCATTTCAAAACTATGTTACATAGCCTCTTTTTCTGGATAATTGTTCTTTTTGAAAATCAAACACAACATTACAATAAACCCACAATATACAATCATTATATCATTCAGGGAGATAAAAATCTGTATATTTTTTAATTTGTTATGTCTAATTTTTGAACGTTAAGTTCATTTTTTTAGTTTTTATAAAGAACTTCAAAATAAAAAACGTTGATTTAACAACGTTTCACCAATTAATAATGGAGCCGGTGGGAGTCTCTAAGACATTATTAAATCAAGCCATATTTAATTTTATAACTCCTTTTATAACTCTTTAACAAAAAAGCGTTTATTCGATTTACATTTCTTGGATTTTAAATCCAACCTTTTTCAAAGCAAACAAAAAAACCGCAAGCCTGAGCCTGCGGTTTTGTGTAATCTATTTTGAAATTCTTTCTGTTTTTATTTTTCTTCTTTTGGTTTATCGACGACAGTGATAAGCCCGTCTGGTTCGGTTTTGAATGCTGGGTCTGTGTGAAGTTCACCGTTTGCCTTCAAGTAATACCAGCCGTCTCCCGATTTGATGAATTGTTTAGACAGCATATAACCATCTTTTTCTTCCATGAAATACCATGTTTCACGATATTTAACCCAGCCAGTAGCCATGCGACCATCTGACTTGAAGAAATACCATCGATGGTTGAGGAACATCCAACCTGTGACCATTGCGCCACGTTTATCAAGATAGAACCAATCTTTGCCATCATTAAACCAACGGTTTATTAGGCAGTATCCACGTTCATCGAAGTAGAACCACTCATTGTTGATTTTCTTCCAGCTGTTTTTTGGATAAGAGCCATCTGACTCCTCCCACCACCAGCCTGTTTCATTGCGTTTCCAGCCAGCTTCAGATAAGCCACCTTCGATGTCTTTCTTGAACTGCTCACGACTGATACCCCATTTGGCCAGATAAGGATACGGATCAACGTGGTCAGAATAGTTTCGTGGTTGATTGTATGTACAATATTGATGTGTCTTGATTCCTGCTAGGCTGTCAGAATCTAGTGTTTTCGGAATCCCTGCTTCATCAGCAAGGTTGCGCAATAGTTCAACATAGAGCTTGTAATCGCGCATGAACTCTTCCTTAGTAGCATGGCTTTCAATCAATTCTACTTGTCCGTAGCCTTCAACGTTCCAGCCACCTCCCACGTCGTAGGCTCCCATATCTGTGTACCAGGTTTGCATCACACGGCCGTTGCCGACAACGTGCGAGAAAAATCCTGAATCAACAGGACGACGCATATGGTAGTCTGCTTCATTTTGGGCTGTTGAGTTTGGATTACCAGTTGAATGAGCATGAATCTGACGATATGGTTGCTCTCCAACCTGTGGCAAATCAGTTCTTAGTCTGCTTGTATCAATATCCATTCTATTATCCTCTCCAAGCGTCATTCATCTGCTTCACGGCTGATTCTACAAACATTTCAAGCTCTCTATCAGTCATAGTGACATTGTACTTTTTAAGCTCTGAAATCATGTATACTTTAGCTTGCTCTAGCTTTTTATCGCCTTTGTAGCCTGTTTCAGTCGCTACCTGCTCTACTGCGTGTACTGCATTTTTAGCTAGGATTTCAGCGATTTTTACAGCTTTCTCTCCGCCTCTTTGCAAAAGATACTCTTTCACTGCTTTTACAATGTTTCCTACCGCTACTGCTAAAAATCCTGTAGCAAAAGCGATAATCAACTCATTAAATTGTGACATTGTTAAATTTCCTTTCTTTTATGGTAATTTTGTAGGCCATGCTTCTTGTGTTGGATATACAATCAAGCCTGAGTTGATTCCTTTCAGCATTTCGCTTGTGATACTATCTTTATTGATATCATTCAAAATCAACTTCACGATTCCATATGTTTGCTCAAACTTGAATAATCCTATGCTGTCTCCGCTTTTTGAATAAGCTGGCACTAGAAAGTTTCCTGAAGGCCTAAATCCTTGAGGAATAACACTTTCCCTTGCGTCAAATTGTTTAACAGGAACAAATCTAATTACTACATTTTCACCGTCTTGATAAAAATCACGGGCTTGACCATTTTTGAGTGAATCCAATGATACTGTTAAATCAGTGATAGAAGCACTTACGAAATAGTTTTCTCTTGCGAATCTAATTCTACTCCCTGTCAATAAATTAATATTGACACCCATACTTCCATACAAGACTTTCCAACCTGTATTTTTGCCTGGATTTCGTTCTTTGTAATAGTAGTAATCTCCTAAAGAGACACTTTTATTTATATAAGTGTCTCCTGGATTGGCTACTACTTTACCATCAGGAGTGCCAGCTCCTGATAGAGTTGTATAGGTATTTTGCTGAATCGGTAGCGTTACCCTATTACCCCCGACAATGCCGAGGGTATTGCCTGTTAAGGTCAGCCTTGGTTCAGGCTTTTGGTTCAGAGATTTAACATCCCGACCGACGGCTTGAGCAAATTCCTCTAAATTACTCATAGTAATCACGCTTTCGCTGCGTTATAGGTTGCTACCAGATCAAGATTAGCAAACTCGTCAATACGACGGCCAAGATCGGCCAGTTTTTGAACGACCGCTCCTTCAGTGCTACCGCTCAATTTAGCGATTTCCTCAGCAATTTCTTTAAGCGTATTGAGATTTTCAGGTACCCCATCACCTAAAAGGTCATTCTTAACTGCGGTTTTAGCCTGCTCAATAGCTTGCATTAAAGTAGCGTTGTCAATCTTCGTATCGATTAACTGCTTCAGCGCCTTGTTATCCGCTCCCAACGCTGAAGCAAATGCGATTAATTTACTTGTATCCATGATTTTTTACACCTTTCCAATATTGTAGTACATGAGTAAGTCAGGAAATTCCTGACTTACTGTACCATCACTGCCTACAGTTCTTCCTGCAAGCTGTTTTTTAACTTCTTCTGCGATATCCAACTCTTTTAGAGCATGGACTTCCTCTGTGACCAATTCTTTATCTGAAGCTACTATCTTGATATGCGTAGCCTTATCGCTTGGAAAAATATATCCGCCAGCGCTAATCTCTAACCGATATTTCCCAACAGGCAAGATAGCATCCAGATTAAAATTCACGCTTGAGTTTGTGACAGTCACCTTCTTCTTCCACTGGTGCTTGTCCATGGTCAGACTAACGACCGCCACCTCCCCTTCCAGAGAGGAGACGGCTCGATAGTCTTCGTCTAAAAGGACAAATCCAAAGGTAGAAGCTACATCACCCTGCTTGATGAGGTAACCGCCATCCACTTGTGCGAGATTGGTCGTATTGAGATTACAGACCATTCTGCGCCCCTTTCTTAGCTTTTGCTCTGAATCAACGTTTTCAACTCTCTGACATCTTCACCTAACGACTTAACTTGTTCTGCAAGAACTAAGATAGCCTTGTTCTGTTCGTCATGGTTATCTAGTCGTTTGTTTGCAGATCTTTTAAATTCGTTCAGATTCTCGATATCTTTCTCTAAAACCGTGAGACGATTCTCTTGTTTGGTCGCTCGGTCTTTCATTGAGAAATAAAGTCCGATGACAGGAATCAGAGAGAGGAAAATTTGGACAATTAAACGTTCAAATTCTGCCATAGTCACCTCCATTATTAGTTAGGTGTAACTGTTGTAGCAGAAGGTTCCGTTACTGTTGGAGTTACGGTAGCTGTCGTAGAAACTGCAGCAGCTGATGCGACAGTAGGCTCATTTGGTGCTTTCGGTGCACTAAACTTCCAAGTTGCTAGAACGCCATTCTGGTAAGGTGTTCCTTCAAGTTGAGTAAGGTTTTCTCCTTGGTAAGTAAACGACTGATTAGTTTGAATCAGAATGCGTTTACCTTCTCCGTTAATTTCAGCGTGACTTGGATCTTCAACCGCAAAGATTGCACCAGGCTCATAAACTTTACCGACTTCAGCAAGTGGGAATAGTTCAACCATTTCTTTATAGGTCGTACCATAAGAAACTTTCTCACCCATGATAGAATCTTGAGCCATCACTCGTACCACCTTATTAATGCGATTCGCAAGTGCCTCAAGATCATTTTGCTTCGCTTCTGCTTGCGTCAATTTTTCTTGAGTTTGTTCAAGATTTGCTTGAGCTTGAGCTACTTTCTGCTCAGCCTGTTCCAATTTAGCCAAAGTCTGCTCTAGTTTCGCTTGAGCAGTAACGATGGCATTTGTCGGATCAAGTTCTGTTCTAATAAAATCTAAAACGGCTTGAATCAAAACATCTTCATTATCATTCGTGCGATTGCCTGGCAATTCAACACGCTCATAGCTGTAGCGTCCAGGTTCTTCTTTCTCAATCGTAACAATCGTTACATTCTTTTCCCCTTTTAAAATAGGGCTTCCTGTTAATTTGTAAGTCATGCGTAATTTCCTTTCATTTTATCCTGAGTTTCTTCGAACAGTTCTTTAAGCGCTGGTTCATATTCCAGTACGGCTTTAAAAGCCTGCAATTCTGCCAAAGTCAGCGTATAACGTGCCTCTAAATGCGCACGATTCATTTCTCCTTCTGCCAAGCGGTTGACTAGCGACTCAGCTACTAGCTTGTCGATTGTGTGATTATCCATGTATGTTCTCCAATTCTAACTACTGCTAATTCCTAGATGGCTTTCAATTCTGTTCAAGCGTTTCTTGATTGCATCTATATCTGTATGTTTCCGGAAAGCGACTGATTCAAGTTCACTCCACCAAACAACCTTATTGACACCTCCAGCCGGGTTATAGCCATTACCGAAGATATTGCTATTTCCCATGTTGATGTTACCTGCAAATATAGGCGACTGAGTGAATTTAACTGTTCCGTAAAAATTCGTATTGCTCTCGCCTGTGAAATTGGTTTCGGCAGAAAAATGCGCATCGTTCTTACAATACATTTGCCCATCTGTGTCCACATGCCACGCTCTAGGCCCTGCTTGGTTCCAGTTGTTGCCCCAATTCGCCCAGAAAGCTGTTTGGGTTCCATAACCTTCTCCGTTCCCCATTCCAACTGCGAATTTATTCACGCCAGAAATCCAGCGACCGCCACCTTGGTCAAATTGTCCAAGCGTGAAGCCACCGATTTTACCTTGATAGGCTTCAAGGAATGTTGAACTAGATACGACAGATTCAATCTTAGTCGCAAAGATTTCCTTAGATGTCAGTTTGTCAATTAAGGCATCTCTAGCGGTCAGATTCTTGATTAAGGCATCATCTACGCTGATTTTATCGCCTGTGATAGCCCCAGCTTGGATATTTTCAGCAGTCACAGACCCAGCTGCTAACTTCCCAGCAGTTACCGCACCGTCAACAATCATGTCGGATTTCACTCTGACTTTCGGAGCGATAATGTCAACGCCTTTCGAACTGGTCGAAATGGTAGAGGCTAACTGCTCACCAGTCAAGGTAGTAGAGCCGATAGTCACACCTTCGGGCGTCACTTGTACTCTAGCACTGTTGGCAGCGTCTCGCACTTCCTGCCTGATTTCTTTAGCCGTCTGAGCAATGGCACTCTTAACATTCTTGTCAAAGAATTGAGTCAGCGCCCCTTGATTATTCTGCTGGATTTTTCCCCATAGAGTGCTGTTTGGGTCTCTTAGTTCCAGTTCGATAGAACGCATATCCTTGAAGAGACCTGACAGTGTGCGTTGTGTGACAGTAGGCTCCACGAAACTTGTAGGAAAATCCCCTTGCTCCAATTGGATATCCGTCAGCACCGTATCTCCCACACAACCCATGTGATGAAGCTTCAGCAGTTCATCTCGTGTACGTGGCTGAAATACCTTATAATACCGTCCATTATGCTCAAGAGCAGGCGAACGAACGTTTTGAATGGTAATATCCATATGCTAGCCTCCTCTTTTTCTGCCAAAAATATAGGTTTCGTTGTACTTATTGGAGATGAAATCCTGCACCTCATCCGTATTTTTAAAAATGACAAACAATTGGTAGTTGTATCGTCTTTGGTAACTTGTTGAATAGCCAGTATCTCGTTGACTTATTACTACCCCAACTTCAAAGATTTTGTTAGAATTTTGAAGTTTCACCACATTACAATCCTCTATTCCATCCAAACCATACGGACGACGTTCGGATATCCCTAAGTCGATGAAGGCTCTTTCTGTAGAGCCAAAACGCCAAAATGACCCAAAGCGATTTGAAGTGAATCTTAAAATTTCGTCAAACTGGATTGTGACTTTCTCCCAAACCAGCCTTGTACCGACATAACGCTGAATAACTTCATTGGACCCCACGTAAATTCCTTCTCGTGCCATATTACCTCCTATTAGCGATAAATATCGTAGATGGTATTAGCATCTTTGTTAGAAATTGCGTCATATTGAGACCTTGTTCCAGCCCAATATTTCAGCGCTTGCCCACCATTCTGGTTGATGATATTTTGTCCAGGCGCACCGTCGGCACCTCTAGCTCCGTCCGCACCTCTGGGACCTGCTGGACCCGTTGCCCCTGTTGGGCCTGCGGGGCCTCGCAAGCTATTTCGTTGTGTCTGAGTCAACGTGTCAAATGTAGGACGACTCTCAAGAGCTGAAACCCTTTGTTTTAGTTCGGTATCGTTGTAATTGGTTGGCAGTATCCTATCACCAATACCTTGAACAGAGATATTAGTTCCGTTAACAGCGGTTACTTTCCAAAAACCTTGGTTCGTACCACTAGAGCCACTCCAGTAATCTTCAATAATATCTCCGACTTTAATACCGTCAGGGTTCATGATAGCGTCTGGTGTTATTGTCCTATTAACACCTACACCGCCTCCGGAAATATCCCCTTTAGCGATGCGATATGTTGGCGTTTCAGACTTTTTGGCATACTGCTCTAAAGCACGCTCTGCGGCTGAACCTTCAAAACGCACAACACCATCTGCACCTTTTGGTCCTACTGGTCCTGTTTCTCCACGGTCACCTTTCGGACCTGTTAGGTACTGCAAGGCTGAAAATCGGTCACGGCCATTTCCGACCTTGACCTTACCTGTGTCACTCTCAACGCCTAACTCGCCATCGAGTAAGACCAGAGTGCTACTTGCCCAGTCTCGTGCTGACATGCGCTTGTGTTGTACCCTCACTGGGATTGTTTCCGTCATGTTCTTCCTCCATCAAAAATAAAAGTTGGACTCTCGTTCCAACTTCCGTCGTATCTTGAATTTTGTCCGTCAGCTACCGTCTTGTAAACAGGAGCTAGTTCAATCCGTCTTGTCTGATTGTCAACCGTCACAGACTGATCCACATTCTGATACCAGTCCCCTGAGAATGTCAGACGATAGGCACCGTAGTAGACTGCTAGGACCTTTTCCTCTTTCTGAGTTAGGTCTTTATCAATCGCTGGCATGACCGTATTAGCAGGCGCAAGATGAACGTGACCACCGTAAAACGGTGTCTTATTCACTACCACAGTCACATCTGTCTTACCGTAAGGTGTACAGGTTGCTGACCAGCTGATAACGTACTGCTTGCCAAGTTCAAAGCCCTCTCCATTGTGACCTACCTCCACGAAATCCGTTCCATAACTAATTTTTTTAGCCGTGCCACCATTGAGACGGTTCTTGTTGTACTGGGTATTCCCGTCCCCGCCAATCAAACTCGCGTTGACCCTTGCAGTCTCACTGACTTGCTCAAGTTTCTTGCTTAATTCAGCGATTGAGTCAGCGCCACTCATCAACTCTTCACGGATTAGCTTCACTAACTCAGGACGCTCTTTCTCCATTGCTTCATGAATCTTAGCGCCCATTTCTTCGGCCTTAGCCTTGTACTCCTCGATGGCATCCGTAATATCTTTATCACGCTTGGCAAATTCAGCATCAAAAGCACGGTCGGCGTTGGCGATTTCCTTTTTCAAATGTTCTTCAAAAATCTTATGCAGATTTCGACTTTCATTCAAAACGGCATCATTGACAATCCCACCTATCGCATTCGCAAGACTGGACTGGAACGTCCCAAAACCTATTGATTTCAGACGTTTTGCCATTGGAGAATAGGTGTATTTCGTGATTTTTTTACGAACATCAAGACCATACCACTCATGGTAGATGCTGACCACATCGAACATCCGAACCGCTACATCGCTCTGGCCGACAACCGATATTTCAAGGTTATCTTCCAGCATGTCGCACATACTTGTCCGAAAATACTGCTTTCCGTATTCAATCAAACTAGCTTGGTCTTTGACATTCTGGTCATTGACCTCAACAACTGCTTCATAGATTTGGGTATATTTCCCAAGCAAGGGACTATCAATCACCACTACATAATCAACGTCAGGCGCCTTTTCTCCCTCTCCTTTGACGGTCGTTTTAAAGGTTATCCGAGTTTTCAAAGATTTCGTTGAGGTCTTGTGCTGGTAGCTAGACAGGTTTTTCTTGTACATAAAAAGCGATTCATTTTCAGAACCGCCATTCTTCAACAAGCGTAAGTTGTAGCCATTTCGCACCATATCTCCGCCCCACTGACCAAGGATAGAGTGCTTGTCTTTGGCCAAGACTTCCATAGCATTCTTGTCCTTAATATTGAGCGTATGCCTGTCGTCAATATCCGAGAAAAAAGAAAAGGGATTGGTTCTGGTAATACTACCAGCCAATGCGCTCAATACCCTCGTCCCACTGACACGATCCACATCGATAGAGCTTACGATGTAGTTATTTAACAGGCTGATAACCTGATTGGCATAGACTTGGATATATCCTTGTTGCTTTTCAATCTCAAAAATATAAAAATCCTGCTCGCCATGCAGGTCATCTGCAGTCAGAAAGGTTTCCTCTTTCAGTAATTCCCACTTGGGATCCGACGTAGGAAAACGAAAGGTCAGTTGATAAGTATTGTTCCGCTCCTGAACAATTTCATCGTTATAGGCCTCGTTCAAAGGCGTGTTGCCCTCTGTAAGATAAATCATAAGATATACCTCCAATTTGGCCGAACCGTGATCTTACGAACGGCACCAGTAAAGACCAGACCATTATTCCCTACTGCCAATTCAAAGAATCCTCCACGCTTCCGTAAAGTATTTTGAACCGCTCCATCTGCATTGTAGATATTCTGTTTTTTATGTCTACAATCGATGGTCGCTTTTCGTCTAATGGTCAAGTGCATAGTTGTCTGTCCGATAGTCAAAGAAATGTCTCCATCCCCTTCAATCTCAATCACAGGCTCACTATAGACAGAGCCTGGATTGTTGACATTACCGCTTGCGGTAAAGATAAGAGGAGCAACATTTTTCTGATAACGGAACGGTTGCATACTCAACTTAATTTCAAGCTTCCAGCCGTGCATACCTTGAGGTTTGTATTTGGCACTGACGAAGTCAGCATAAAATAAAGAGCCTAGCTGATAGCTAAATTCTAGCGTATTGTCATTTGGTTGGAATCTCTCAACGATTTTAGACGGATCTACCGTCCTTGGAAGGTAAAATGCAAATGTTCGTTCATAACTCTCATAAGCACCATCCAAGACACGGTAATTCCCATTAACCCCAAACAGGGTAGCTGTTTCTGAAACTTTAGGTTTAGCAGCCTCTACCTCGCCAAAGTCGGTCACCACACAGTTAGGAATGGTTGAAGTATCGAAACCATTGATAATCATGTATTCCATTAAATTCCCTCCCTAGCATAGATCGCACCTTGGCGTTGGTAGACGCTCATTGAAATTTTATCAGCGTCCAGGTAAGTATCTGACGGCTTTTCAAGGATAGCAGTAAGGATCTTCTCCATACTTGCTCTCAGAATCGCTATCTCAGACACGGTTTGACTATCTTTTGCCTCGATTTGAGCACTTGGCATAGACAAGCTTGCTTCAAGATTCTTGGCAATAGTCGGTGTTCCACTCAAACCAAAATCATCATTTGAAAATGCGTTTGAGATTTCGCCAGCCATTCCACCGACCGATTTCTTAACATCTTTGAAACGGTCTTGCAACCCTCTATCCAAACCTTGCATAATCGCATTACCAGCAGGAATCAAGAGCTTGCGGTCGTATTCAATCGGACCTTTGTGGTCACGAATCCAACCAGCAATACCTCCGACGAAATCAGTCACTGAGTCCCAAGCGGATTTCAAGCCGCCTAGAAATCCATCAAGAATAGCCTTACCTGCTGACCATAGGTCGATATTACGAATACCATCGAAGATACTCGTAACATTACTTACAAGGTCACTAACACCTTGCTTCATACTTTCCCATGCTCTCTGAGCGCCTTGGACAAGTCCATCAATCAGACCTAAGACAGTTGATTTCAAACCTTCCCAGGCACTGCTTGCGACAGATTTGATAGTGTTCCAGATGTTAGATAATATCTGAGCAAAACCATCAAAGATAGCCTTACCTGCATCAGACAACCCTTTCCAGATTGTACTGAGAGTGCTGGAAAAGTTTTCAAAAGTTGCTTTACCATACCCTACGATAACATCTACAACTCCAGAGAAGTATGTCTTGATACCTTCCCAAATCATGGATACGCCATTTTTAATGCCATCCCAAATTAGAGAAAGGTCAGCTCCTAGCTGGGTGAAATTCCCTGTCACAAGGTCGATGATGACGAGAATAGCACCCAAGAAAATAGATTTGATGAAGTCCCAAGCACCTTGAAAAATCATCTTAATTCCTTCCCAAATTTGAGCAAGACCATCTGAAATATTGTTCCAAATATTCATGAATCCATTAATGAACGGTTGAACAATCGCCATCACCGCTGTTGTGATAGCTGTCCATGCCACAGATGCAGCCTCTTGAATACTTACCCACAAATTACTAGCACCTTCAGAGATACCAGACCAAAGACCAACAAAGAAATCAGCAATCCCCTGCCATGCCTGTTTAATCAAATCTACAAAAGATGACCATATTTGTCTACCTGTTTCAGTCTGAGTGAAGAACCAAGCTAATGCGGCAACTGCAGCTGCAATCCATCCTATAAGTGGGATTGAAGAAATAGTTGCCGTAATACTCGTAGCAAAAGTTGTTATTGCTGTCTTAGCAATTCCAAGAACTCCACTTATTCCGCCTAAACCTTGTAAAAAGTTTGCAAATTTCACTACTGGCAAACCAACGCCAAGAGCAACTACCGCTGTCTTCAGTAAATCAGCTGCTAATTTATTTTCTTTGAAAAAGTTAGTGATTTCTTTTAGGATAGAAGAGCTGATTCTCAATGCTGAACTCAAAATTTCAAAAGCAGTTCCAAGAAGATTGACTCCCTGCTCACCACCCTGAATTCCTAAGAGATCGCCTACAAAATCAGCTACGATGCTACCAACATTACCGATAACTGACCCGATATTCTCAAAGGTTACACGGATATTGTCCGCAATATTAACAATTTGGGTTGCCGCTTCATCGCTAAATCCTAACGTGTTTAGGATATCGATATTCCCTTGCCTATCCATTGACCCGAAGATCATATCAAAAAAGGTTTGGAAAATTCCTGTCACACGTCCGATTTGGTCATAGACTGCACTACCAAAAGCGTCTCCAAAAAGCTGAGAAGCTAAAGAACTTACGCCTTCGGTCAGTACTACTCCTAGTCCTGATAAGATATTTCCTATCATTGGTAAGAAGTTGCCAAAAAGGAAAGTCTTAGTGGTTTCTAGTAAAGATTGCAAGGCTGGGGTTACATCTTCCCCAATAGCTATCTTCCCTAGCACATTCTGAGCAGATGCTTTCATTGCTTCAAAAGACCCACTAAAAGTTTTGGAAGCCTCCAAAGCAGTTGTTCCAGTAATTTCCAATTTTTTCTGCACAACAGAAATAGCGTTAACGATGTTACCAAAAGACATATCTCCATCTTTTACAGTAACGTTCAGCTCTTCTTGTTCTTTTTTATAACTTGCTGCGTCCGCTATCAAGCGCTTCATTTCTTGTTGCGTACCACCATAACCTAGCTTTAAGTTGTCCAGCATGGTGTAGTTCTGCTTGGCAAAACCTTGATATGCCATCTGGATGCTCTCCATAGATGTCCCCATCTTGTTAGCATTATCTGACATATCAACCATTGCCCTGTTAGCAACATCAGCTGCCAAACTGACATCACCACCAAGAGATTGCAACAAACTGGCTGAGAAGCCTGTCACATTCTCCATGTATTTGTTTGCGGAAAGTCCTGTAGTCCTATACGCTTCTTCTGCATAGGCTCTTACTTTTCCTGCTGATGTTTTAAAGAGGGTCTCAACACCACCAATGGATTGTTGAAGCGCTGCCCCTTCGCCCAATGCGGCGCTAAAGGCTTTCCCAATTCCTGCAGCCGCAACTATCTTTTTAAAGGTGCCTACAATGTTTGATCCAAGAGATTCTCCTGCGAAAGTTCCTGCTGAAGCAACCTCGCCACCTATCTCTTTCTGGATCATTCCACTTATTCCTTTAGCAGAAGGGATGATTTGTACATAGGCTTTCCCTAGTTGTGTTGCCACTAGCTTTCACCTCCTGTTTTCGCAAGTAAAGCCTTGCGATAGTTTTCAAAGTCCTCACCAGATTCAAAGACGAGATAATCTTTCCCATCATTCTCACTCTTATCTCTCTTAATCAATTGATCCGCGATGGATGCAGGACGATTAACACCCTTTTGCCCATCCTTAGTTTGCAACCACAAAGAGAGTGAAAGTCTGTCTACGATACTTGCAAGTAACGTCGTTTCCAGAGGGACGATTTGGTCAGACATAATCTGCTTTATCCGCGAATCATCACGCAACCCATACGCAAAAACAGCCACCTCATTTAAAGGTAGCTGTTTATAGTCGTATATCTGGTAAGTTTCTGCTAAATCACAGACAAGAGCATCCTCGTCTAAGGCAATCATCTGAGCAAGGACTAGGATTTTTTTAAGTCATTACTTTTATCAAAGATACTCTTAACATCTGCAAACAATACTTCAGAGTCCACGATTTCATCTTCATCCTCCAAATGTTTTAAAAACGCTAGTGCTTGTTCTTTACCAAATAGAAGATTTAAAAATGTTTCTGTTTCTTCAAGATCTTGCTTTTCAACTTTAGCGACAGATTTGAGAAGATAATAATTTCTCAATCGTTTTTTAGGGATTTTGTACTCAAACCCTGATTCCGTTTTTCCTTTTAAGATTTCTTCCATTTATTTTAGGCTCCTTGAATGTATTTGTAATGTGTATTTCCTTGGTCGTCTGGTAAAGCGGTAATGGTTAGTTCATAACCAATTGGCTCACCATCCTTGTAGCTAACTTCTCCAATTTCGCTCACCTTGCCACGAGGAATGACGATACGTTGGAAGTTTTTGTTTTTTAGGAGAATATCAATTACCAATGAGTGCTCTGGTAATTCGTTTGAATTTGCTTTAACAGTAATCCCGGTCGATAAAGTTCCTGTAACATTATCTGCACCATAAGCTTCTTTGAGAACTTCTACATTAAGACTTTCGATTAACTTAAATTTAAAGGTATCTTTCTTTTCGGTCTGAGAAGACAAGACTGTTTGTCCACCCCAGGCTTTGACTTCTTCGCTTTCTGGTGAGTTTTCATTAGTGATACCGTCTTCCGAGATATATCCTAACGATTTAAATGCTGGATTTAAATCTGATTTTGAATCAGTTGGTAATAATGTACCTAGTGGTGCACTTGCAATTGCTCCACTTGCTTTAGGCTTAGCAGCCGTTACATTTGATGCTGATGCAGTCGTCATATTCTGTCCTCCTGTTGATTCTGCATTTGGTGTTCTTACTTCTGGTGCTTCTAATTCTGGCGCCAAAACTACACCTCCTTTTTAAAAATAATTGATGTCATATACCGCTTGATAGCGATATTGCTTCGTTTCCGTGTCTGTAAAGTTGTAGTCACTATTGTGATGCACACCGCTGACTTCGTTGACTGTGATGAGATTCTCAACTACTTTCTTGACTTTCTCATTCAGCTCAGCAGCCTTTTGAAGTGATGGTGCATAACTTTGAAAAGCGAATGTAGCGGAATGAACGTAATCACTTCCACCACTTCCTGTCTTTTCAAGAATGACATAACTTTCAGGCATATTCGGTTTATGCTCAAAAAAAGACGGAACATCTAACTGTCCGTCCAAAAATTTCTTTATAACTAATTCGATCATCTCATAGCCTTCAGTAAAATATTATGTTTTTTATTTCTAGCCATGCTCTTGATGTCAGTTGTACTAATCTTCGCATTGGCACGCTTCTGTCCTGGCGATACGGTCAATTCAAACCCCTCTCCAGCTCTTTCAGCAATTTCTTGCCCCTTCTCTTCTAAAATATCTTGCATTTCAGGAGAGCGTAATAGAGTAGATACCCCTAGTGGATTCAATTGAAACTTCATATCACTCATAAACTTCAACCATAACCTTTCTATTCCACGATAATGGAATCATTGACTCAATCCCCTCTTGAGGGATGCCAATCGTCCGCCATTTACGACCAAAAAACTTAACCTCACGGTTCTCCCACTTGTTAGTGTCTCCTTTAGGGATACCAAGTGTATATTCCGCCTTTTTCCCAGTCAAATTCATTTGATTGATGACGTCCTCTGATGAAGTTGGGACAACCAATACATTTTGAACCTCAATCTCAACATCACGATGGATTGGATGACCGAAATCGTCGTTACCAATTTCTACCTTGTCCACTAAAATGACAGGGATTCCTTTTAGGTAGGTCATAAATTTCAATCGCTCCATATCGTTGTTTTTTCTTCAAACCAAGCCTTTTCAGTTCGGTGTCTTTGATAAAGAGACCTCCACCAGGGACAAGGTAAGAACCACTAAACGAATAACCCAAAGCACTCTCAGATACCTGAGTCATTGGTTCATGGTCTGTTGAGGTCATGAGGGTTCGTGCCACGATATCGACCGTGACAGACTTGGCAACACTAGCGAATGACACGCTCTCAGCTACCATGTCGTCAAGGTCTTTACCGACTTTTTCAGCTTCAACGCGAAGAGAATGAGAAACAACTTCCAACAGCGCCTCGGCTCGTTTTTCCTCATCGAATTTCAACGCTCGCCACAATTTTTTCAAATCTTCGACTGTTGCAAAGTTTTCCATTTCTACCTCCAGTCAAGCGACTACTGGGCTTCAGTGTCAGCTTGTTCGATTAGCGAAATCAATTCAGGTTTTGTGGCGCGGTTATCATAAGTAATACCTTTTTCATCAAGGATTTCTTTCAATGCTGCGTTAGTCAATGAATCCAAAGGTTTGTATGCTGCAATTGGAACCCAATCACCCCCAGAAATTTCTGTATTAGTGTTGATTGTTGCTCCTGTCTTTTGGTTTACATACTCAGCCATGATTAACCTCCCGTTTTCACAATACGAGCGAAACTAGCAGCGTCCATGATGCCCCATCCAATGTATGCTTCGCAACGGATATAAATCTGGTTATACCCTTTAAGGTCGCGACCGCTGTTGTCAGGATCACCATACTTGATGATTTCCATCGGAACTTCTTTCGCATAGCCCCATTTGAACATTGTTTCAAAGTCCCCAACAATCGCTGTGTTTTTAGGATCTGTTTGTGAGTATGATACAGTGCGGTTTTTATCTACTGCCAATCCATTGATTGCATCAGGTACACCGCCCCATGCCAATTCAGGATACAATTTCCCACCTTCAGCATTTTTCATTTTAGAAAGAGCAGTTGTAAAAATAGGATCTAGGATTGCTCCGGTGATATCACGTTCTGAACCATCAATCATACCGACAGCATCTTCCATACTTTCGTCTGGGTTAGATTCTTTGAAAGTTACTGTCTGAGTAACTTTTTTATCAAAGCAGTTAGTTCCAATAATGCTTGAATCTTGTTTTGTACGTGGGTTAATACCGTGAATACTCATAATATCAAGCCCTCGTGCTAATTTTTTAGAAAATCCTTCCACAAAATCACTGAGGATGTCAACTTTTGCTTCTTCTGAGGCGTGTAAAAACTCATCAGATACACGGGCACCATATTCGACTTTTAGTGGAACAATAGTAACAGGATCAAGGCTCACACCACCATGAGTCTTCTTGCCATTTTCAGCCACGATGTCGATGTCCGAATCAAAGTCGAAAATGAACTCTTTTTGGCCGTTAAACGGAATAGGCTTTTGGGGTGATAGCTTAGCAATTGATGAATGGCCCTTCACCTTACTAATAACTTTTTTTACAAGCTCTGGATCAAATAGATTTCCTTTTGCAAGTTGTGCTTCTGACATATTTTTTCTCCTTTTTAATCTTCAATATTTAAATTTTGAACCAAATTTCTATACATGGTTCTTTCATCATCTTCTTTCGGAACAATCGGCTCCGTTGATTTTACTGGTGCTACTTTGCTCACTGGTTTCATAAACCCAGCTAAGCGCTCTGCATCAGCTTTCAAGCTTTCTTCATCAGTTCCCTGCAAACGATCTGCAAGGTCGTAAGGCAGTCCATGTTGCAAAGCTACTCGAGTTCGCAGACTAGCCGTCTCATAACCAGCGATTTGATTCTGCATTTCTTCAAGTTGCTTGTCAGCATCTGCCTTACTTTGATTAGTAGCTTCAATCGTTGACTTCAAGCCGCCATTTTCTTTTTCCAACTCTTCAACACGAGATTTAAGCTGGTCATAGTCGGCATACTTCTCTTTCTCTCGAGATAAGCGAGCCTTAATAGCAGCATCAAATTCTTCTTGTGTTGTGATTGGTTTAAATTCTGACATTCTCATGTCTCCTTTCTCCTGCTTCCCCGGCAGTTCGGTAATTTTGGGCATCAAAAAAAGCAGTCACAAGACCGCTTTTTTTAATAACTGATTTTTTGCTTTTTCTTAGGCTTAGTCGTAGCACAAGCCCAGTGCGCAAGCAAAGCACTATCCATCAAAGAAATATCCATGTCGTCAAAGTGCGATCGATAACCAAAGCCACCATTTGAACCAATATTCCGCTTATCGCAGTTAGTAGCTACTTTTGATAGCGATGGCTGGCCAGCGTGACAGATGGTTTTCTGGTAGATTCCCTGTTCCCAAAGAGCGTTGGCCACGATGATTTCTTTCACCGTCGGAAGAATCACATTCTTGATTCTGTAGTCCTTCAACTCTTCGTCCAGGATCTTTTGACCACTTGCGCCATCAATGACAATCTGAGCCACATCAGCTTGACGCAAGAAAGCAACCATCCACTCATTCCCATTACGAACAGATTGACAATCGACTGTCTCGATAAAGAAACGTCCATCCTTGGTTCGTGCAGCAATACTCAATGCCACGTTCGTTCCATCTTGGCCATACTTGATACCAACAGACAGCTTGCCAGACAATTCTGGTATGTCATCCACCTTGAGCTCATTCCACTCCGTTTCAGAAATAGCAGATTTCTGGTTGTAAGTTGGCCAAAATCCCAAACGTTGGATATTATGGTCCAGCTTATCCTCACCAAGCTCAGCTTCAATCTTACGCTCATTTAAGTGGTATCCCATAGACGGATTAGAATTATACCAAGCTTCCACATCGTCGATTTCCTTTTCATCGGAAACCGACCACTCAGCCCAGCCAGAATACTTCCCTTTCCCGAAAAGACAAGTCTCACGATACTTAGTAAAGACCGTTCCACTTGATACTGGTGTCGGAGGTGTTCCACACATGATTGTGATAGGATTTTCACTATCCGTAACCGTATATTTCAAAGCAGATTCTTGCTCGGTTGTGTACTCTTGAGCCTCGTCAATGATTAGCATATCAAAACCTTCACCAAGACCACCGTTTGATGTCCTAGTACGGAATTGGATAACACCACCTGTTGAATAAAGTTCAATCCGCTCCTGCCCCTTCGCTCGAATGGAATTGAAATCCTCACCATCCACATACCCCATTTTCTCAAGGTATCGTTTCACCTTCTCAAAAGAGGAATGAGATGTAGAAATTCGGTGAGCCGTGTGCAGGATATTCAATCCCTTATGCAAGCCCCAAATTTCAAGAATATAAAGGATTTCAGATTTCCCATTACGACGAGGAATAGAGTAACCAAACTTCTGATGCACCCAAAGACCGTTCTTGTCAACAGCCATCATGGGTAATAAAAGATTCTTCTGCCAAGCATAGCAAGAAAGACCAGTCCGTTCGTAAAGTTCAATCGCTTCTTTAGCTTTTGAATTTTTCTTGACGTATTTTAAAATCACCGATTGAGTAGGATTCTGATTGCCAAGTTTCTTCCTCGCCATTCTACTTTCCTTTCAATCGTCATCGCATGATAACCCTATCGCTGGGAGATATCAGATCACCTCCTAGATGCTGTCTAAAATATTCAGAAACTCTGCTTCTTCATATGTTTCTGCAAAAATATCAGGCTTGCACGGATAAAGCTCCCCTCGCACACCTTTGATGATATAATCGCCTGTTTTTGCGACCATGACCCCCTCAAGTGTTTTAATCTCACACCATGCGGGATTTTTATTCCACTTACCATTATCGTGAACGATAATCTCATTCCTTGTCACTGCGTCCCAAAACCAATCTTCTTCAATCAAACAACGTTCATTAAGTTGAACCGCCTCAACCACAACGGGTTTCTTTCTGTATTTCATTTTCTGACTCCTTTCAAAGCATAAGAAAAGCACCTAGAATTTTCTAAGTGCTTATCCCCAAGCGAATGATTTCTCGCTTGGTAATTCTCCTCTATCCAACATCTGCTTCACTGCTCCACGAGCCTTGTTCGCATAGTAAGGATAACCTAGTTCTTTATCATAATTCGACTCAATGACAACTGTAACTTCACCAGTACGCTCATTAATCTCAATCATACCTGGGTCACGGTTTTCAGGAATATACCAATAACCCTTACTTTTTGAATTGAAAATTTTAATAAGTTTAAGCATTATAGGTCTCCTTTCTCCTTCATCCAAGCAATCCACGCTTTTTGGTAGTTATAGGTTTTATTAGTGAGTTCGTGGGCTTCATCGTACTTCATTCCCTTTGCCATCAAATCATGTTCCATCAACTCGTGATTTAGCATTACAAGGTCGTGAGGTTGAATATTCTTACCACCAATCTCTGAAAGTCGTCTCCAACTCTCAGCCATATCATAGCTAGGGTCGAAACGTTTCCGACCATCTTCTAAATCATACTCATTAATAAAAATATGGTTATAAATCTTCTCAACATCTGATTGTGAAAGACCGCTATTGTTAGATACCTTCACTATTTCATGTTGCTTATTTCGATTTCGTACACTCTCATAAAATTTTTGAGCATGCCGATCACGCTCTTTATTATATGGATCATTTCTATCATTCCAAGCGCCATACACAGCACCACTACTCTTCATAACCCTATTATAGCGCTTTTGCTCACGCTCGTCAACAGATACTACGCCAATTAACTTCCTACGTTCAACTCTCTCTTTGTCTATAGAATTCCATTTCTTCGTCCAGACATTTTGAGTTTTTCCGCTTTTCGGATCATAGTCTAAAATACAACGACAATGCTGATGCCTTCTATAAACGTCCTTTGGAACTCTTGGATATTTATAACTCCCCTGAACTTCTTGGCACCATTCACAACAATGAAAATAAGATTTTCTAACAATCTCTGGTTGTAAACCAGACTGATGATGAAACTCCGCATTTTTCTGGATACTATCATCAATAATAGACTGGGTAAAGTTCACAATAGGTTCACCGAGCAACCAACTGACATCCTCGAAATTTTCCTCAGACGAAAAGCGATTGACAATGCCAGCTATTCGATCCAGATTTAATTCAGGAACTTGAACTTTCAGACCGATTTTCGCTTCCTGGTTCAAATTCTTCTGAACATCACTAGTATAACCACTCACAAGCTCGTGATTTCGTCCTAGCACGTCCGTCAGCAAACGCTGAGCGATATTGTAATACATTTTCCCGTCTGGTAGTTTGTCGGCTCTCAGAGACGTTCCTAGAGCCTTAGAGAGAATATCGCCAATTTCAATCGCGAACTCATTTGCAGTTTTGTAAGTGGCTTTTTTCCCCTTTAATGCAGCAAAAGCATTTCTGACAATCTCACTCTTTCCGAAATCTCTCTCAAATCTCTCCTGAACCTCTTTCAAGATACTAGGTAAAACATCATGTTCCATCTGTCACTACCTCGCTGATTGCTGGTTTAGCAGACATGTCTCCAGCGATACCAGTAAGATCCCGAATGGTTTCTGCGTTGATGTAACCAGGTAATGCCTGATTTAATTTGACAACACCGTCACCAATCATAGTCATAGTATTCGCATCCGCTTCAAACAATGGTTCCCACTTGACTGTAGTTCTTACAAATTGACTTCTGGCATAATGAAACTCATCACGCAAGCAAGCTGCAACATAAGCGACATTTAGCAATCCAGCACCTAGTGAGCGCTGAGCCTTTCGACCAGCAAGACGAAGATTCTCATGGCTAGCCTTGATGGCTTCAACAGATGACGGGTTGTCAGACACAAACCCCATATCATCCAATGTCAAGCCCATTTCCCCAGCAAATCCAGCAGCAGCCGTTCTTAGCTGTTCTGTAAAAGGAGACATACTCGCTGTAGTAAATTGACCAATACTTGGTTTTTCCCCACCGTCGCTGGCAGAAATTGTCAACAAACTTGATACAGTAGCTTTATAAGTTTCCAACTGCTCTGCATCAGGATCTAATCCAATAATATATTTTTGTGGCCATGAATAAAATTCTGCAGTGATATTGGCACGTTCAAATGTTTGTTCTGCTTCCTTTTGATAGTACATCCCAGATCTGGTAATTCTTGATCTACCAAATGGACGAACAGCATCAGGCCGATGAATTACTGGGACAAGTAATGGAATGCCTGCTTCATTCGCAACCGAGTACGGTCTTCCATTTTTCGGAATAAAGTGAGTAGCATTAGGTTCAAAGTAGGCTTCAAGTGTTGGTTGATTGTAATCATCACGAGCCAGAACTGCATAACCTTCTACAAGCAATCCAGTGATAGGATCAATGACACCAGTCGCATTGCTAGCCTCAATAACTTGTAACCTCACCTCATCATCTTCACCTTTTGAAATATAGATAAAGCAACACGAACCAATCAGTGCAGCTAGAATAGCACTATCAAATAAGATATCAGGGTTGTTGCGATCAAAGATTTCTGTAACATTAAAATCATCATTTGTAAATTCACGAAATACTAAACGATCCGCAAGGCAATCTACCCCTTTTGCAGTCCATCCAAGAATAGCTCTATATTTAGCTCTCACATGAGCAGGAATTGTAATTCCTATAGGTGCTCTGTAATGCTGCATTGCATAGTATTTATACCTCAGATTTACTCTACCCTGATAGAGATTCAACTTTTTCCTGAGATATTCAATCCCTCTTAATTCCAAACCGTTCTCCTTCCATAATGATGATTTGGCGCGAGAAAAAATGTACAGTGACGGTGTGAAGCCCTCGAGCGCCTAGTGGGAGGGGGACACCCCCCTATCCTTAACTAGGACTTTCCTCATACATTACATTTTTCTAAAAATCTAGTATTCTGTTAATTTATATCTTTCTTAAAAAATAATTTTATATTTTATTTTATTAAGATTTATATTTTGTCCAATCTCTCGATTGTGGCAAGTTCCTGTTGCCAACAACAGTTATACTTGCTGATTTATCATCAGCATAAAGCTTGTCAGACTTCTGTCTATTACACTGCCAGTGCGCTAGCTGTAGGTTGTTGATGTCTGATGGATGACCGTTCCGATTGATTGGAATGATGTGGTCAATGACTGGTGACAAAGGATGTGGATACTTCAATGACTTGTCAACCGGCAATCCACAAATCCCACAAGTATTTCTGGTCTTCAGAATAATCTTTTTATTCTTTTCAAAAGCAACTCTATGAGGACCACTCCGGTCCGGTCTATCCTGGGGGGTATTCATTTAGGGAGGGGCCTTTCTTTTTTTGGGAGGTAGGGGGTTAATTTTTTATGATGTAGGGGGGAGCTTTTTTAGCTTCTTACACCCTCGTATATTTAACATATCTTATATTCTGTTAAATAAAACTAACATCCTTAGAAGTCAAGTGTAACAAGTGTTTACATCTGTTTCATTAAAAACTAATTTACGTTTTCTCAATATGTAAAATAAATAATCATTTAATAGCTAAAATTCATCATTGAATCATCCAATTCATCCTGCTTAATACCTATATAATCAAGTGTAATATCTGGTGATGAATGATTAAATAATTCCATCAAGATCGCTACATTTTGATTTTTTCTGTAGTGATGGTAACCAAATGACTTTCTCATGGAGTGGGTTCCAATATTCTTCAAGCCAACATGTTCAGCTGCTTGCTTTAAAATTTGGTAAGCAGCTACTCGACCTATGTGAGTTATCCGAACTCCATCCGTCCTGACTTTCTTTTTGCTAGGAAATAGATAGTCATATCCTTGTAGCTCATTCGTCTTAATGTAATGATTCAAGGCCTTTCTTAATTCCGGATTGATAGCAAAACGCTTGACTTTGCCTGTCTTCTTCTCAATGACTTCTATTCTATCACTAGTCACATGTTTAACTTGCAGAGGTATGATGTCGCTGATACGCATTCCAGAATAAAGACCACACATAATCAGAACATAGTTTCGCTCACTCTTTGATTTTAAGAAGTTTTTCATCCGTTCAATATCATCAAGTTCTCGAATAGGTTCTACTTTCTTCACGACATCACCTCCAATCCATACAAAAAGGCAGGATGTGCCTGCCTTTGCAATTATTTCATAATATAATTTTAGCACATAAAATCATATATTTACTCCGGACTTACTCCGAGTTTACTCCAAAAAAACTCCAAGTTTACTCCAAAATTTCAATCTGTTCTCCATTGCGGTATAGCTCTGCAAATGCCATCAAAGCTTTCTCCAAAATTTCGTAATATGAACTTTCTGAAAGAGACAAGTCCATTGCGATTGTTTCATTCTTCTTGCAATCCCACTGAAGGTACTTTTCGAAAAGTATCCTACGATATAGAGGATCGTGTAAGCCGCTAACCGCTTGCTCAATTGCATCCAGCTCAAGCTCTGCATCAACTTTCCGTATAGCTAACTTCTCGACTTGACTATTTCTTCCACTTGACGGATTTCTCGGCATAAATGAGTAGGTTGTCGTTACTCTCTGACCTTCGGTGTCATTGGCCACACGACGCCAGCGAGGATATCCTTCTAAAATTTTCTTGGCATTTTCTTTTGTTTTAGTTTCGTTTATATCAGGAAAGAAGGGCATCGCTCACCTCGTTTCTATCTCAAGTAATTCTTCCGTCGATATCTTCGTGTTTGTTTCCACTTGATAATCTTACCATCGTTATTGTTGTTGAAATAATCTGGCAATCTTGCTGTTGGGCTTTCTTTGTAGACCACTTTTTCGACTACCTGTATTCCAGGCATCATTTCATCATCTATCCACCCAACAAGCCACGCAGGGTTTACATCATAGGTTTTAGCAATCATTTCTATTTGCTTAATGGACGGATATCCACCTCGCTCATACAAATGGATTGTGTTTTGGGAAACACCTGTATCTCTGGCCATATCTTTGACCGAAATACACAAGTCCTCTCTGAGTTCTTTCAGTCTTAGCTGCATCTTGCTCTCCACTTTCTAGTATTAGCTTTTTCCAGAAATCTAATGCGCTCTGCCATTGCTTCCTGAATGATGATGTAAGTTGGTTTCTTGTACTTTGCCATCACAATCTTACCTCATCCCCAACTTTCACTTTCTCATACACATCCTTCGTAACTACGAAAATACCGTAATCACGAATTGTCAGCGTGTATAGTTTGCCGTGTCGCCCTTTTTCGACGACCTTGCCGAATATCTCTGCACCTTGATTGTCAGCTTTATAAACGACAATCGGACGCTTTGCTTCTAAATCTCGAATCCTGTCCATCTGCCAAATATTTAATCCAGCAGATAGCAGAATCCAGATTGCTATGAATCGTTTCATCATTCCGCCTCCACATTTTTTATTGATTCATACGCTCTTTTATAAGCATCCAAATATAGAAATACTATTTCAGACACTTTTTTACCAGCGAATTCAAGAGTCTCATAGTATTCTGAATCTTGTTCACTCAGGAATTCTCGAACAGTATCAGTAATGTGTTTGAATCCATGCCGATCATCGAAATATTCAAATAGTTCATCAAAATAATATCGATCATTTTCGTCTAAGTCTTCATATCGCTTATTATCAAAGAAATACTCAAGAATAATTTTTTTAGCTTCAGCTTCATCATAAACAAAAAGATTTCGACTAGATGCTTTAATTTTTTCAATAAAATATCCAGCGTTGTTTGTGAAATCCTTATAGAAATCTTCCCAACTACCAATATTATTAAAATTTACTGCAACCAACTCACCGAAATCACCTGTGATGGCTAATGATGAATTTTTCTTATCGAAAATATATCTTAGATTATACATTTGTTTATATTCTGGACTATGATAATCAATGATTGTAATATCATCTAATTCGATTTTTTTAGCAATGTGCTTGTTAAAATAGTGTGCAAATGATTCCATCACTCCACCTCATTTCTTTCACTTCTGGTCTTTTGCAAATAATATTTATATATTTCATTGTCGGTATGTTCATTTACTAACTTTTCAAGTGCTTTATTGACCACTTCTGATATGCTTCTATAACCACCATATTCTTTTAAGGCTTCGACATGGTCATACATATCTTTGGTAATCGTTGTTTGTACCTTTCTAGGCATCACTCCACCTCCTCAATCTCAATCCCTGGGCAATCGAATACCCAGCCGAAGCCATTCGCAACTACATCTTTTTTTGTAAGTTTGTAACATTTTTCTGAAAAATTAGTACTTTTCGTAAAAAGAAGAACTACAGGCGAAAAGTGACCGTATTTATCTGCTAATGCTGCATTTTGGTTGACGAGATATAAGTGCCCGTCATTTCGGTTTAGAAGTGTAATTTTGTATTTTTTCTCTTCCTCGACCTCGTATCCATCCAGCCATGCACGAGCTAATGTTTCTTGATTACATTCGTGATAAAACCATCTTTGAAATTCCTCACTATATTCATCATTTACACACTTCATTAAATCTTGCAAGTCCCAATTATATTCTTTTGCTTCTTGAATATATTTATGAACACACTGCGGTACTTTGACTTTCTCTGGTTCGTCTAGTTGTTTGATTGTGTCGATTATTCTGTCTACATCAATACAATTGATAAATCTATTTTTACTTTCTTTTAAGACATTACAATAATCAATCAATTCCTGCTTATTCATCTTCGCTTCCTCCAACTTATTTATAAAAATCCAGCTCTTGCACCTCATGGCTCAAAGACACAAGAGCTAGCAAATTCTTTATACGTCATTCGTCCAAGTCTGACGCATATTCTAGCTCGCTTTTAACGTGGTTCGCGGCACGTTGATTTTGTTGCTAAGTAATAGCAATCTACAGCGCCATAATCAAAACGTACATCGTCTTTTCCGATATATTTTTTAAATCTTGGTCTAGTAATACCAGAGAAAGCCCACTGATGCTCTTTCATCTGCTCGATAAGTTCATCCACATTGTTAAAACTTCCAAGAAAAAACTTGCAGTGTCCGTTGTAGACGAAGTAGAGCTCAATCATCTTTGCAAAACTCCTTGTAGATTTTTTCGAAAATTTCTGACACCAATTTTTCAGGTATATTAGATCTCTCGTTGTATGATTTTGAGAAGTTCTTCCACTCTATGTCCTGCTTGATAATTTTATTCTTAAGATTAAGTTCAATATTGCTTCCAAAAACCGTCCGTTTTTGTAAAGGATAATCATAATTATTGTATCTAGCTAGGTTTTTGTATGGAATTCTGAATCCAATAATATCCTCAATGTAGGGCCACAGTCTGTCAGCTGCTGGATTCTCAATAACCCAAAATTGTGGTCTATATCTTTTTATGATTTCTATTGTGTTGAAAGCTGTTAGCTCGCCATTGACCCTTTTTAAAAATTGCCTGTCGTACTGATAATTTATATAGGCTGACTCGTAATCCTTATTTGCCCTGATCGTGAACGGTGAAGGTCTTACTTGTGGAGCAAACAAGCTATCAGAGACATCATTGCGTTTCCAACACGCATTACCATTTTCCATTGCAGAAGCATTTGACCAACTTTCGCATGGTGGACTAGCTATTATAAGATCAGGTTTTGGTAATTTGTCTAACACGTCAAAGAGCGTGTTATCTCCAAATAAACGTTTGTAATCAGCAAGGTCCAGATTTGTAAAATGATTGTTCTTGTTTTCTATATCCATTCCGATTGAATAGATTTCAATATTCGCCCCCCCCCGAACTATTCAGAGAGTTAGCACCCTTGAAGTAAGAACCATTCCCACTATCAAAAAGTGCCCAGACTACCATTTTTTTGATAATCAATACCTCCTATCCTTCATCCCAGACGGGTACACAAAGCACTTCCCAGTTGCTCCCTCGAAAATTCTACTTGATAAAGCACCATTCCCGAAATCGTCCGAGTAAAGTTCTTTAATCTCTTCGCTACTCAAATTCGTGTTGATAATCGTATTGGTCCGATTATCCAGGATCTTGAACAATATCTGATGCGCCCACTCGTTCCGCTTCGTGTCAGCTTTTCGACTCTCTTTCCCAAGGTCATCCAAGAAAAGAAAATCAACCTCAGACAGTAGCTTAACCATCTTCGCTTCTGAAAATCCATTGTCAAACTCAAAGCTTTCACGAATCTTATCAAACAAAGTCACTACTGATACAAAAAGCACGCTTTTAGGTTCATCATAAGACTTAAATTGCTCATTGAGAAACCGAGCTAATCCATAGGTCAGATGACTCTTACCAACACCAGACGGACCAGTAATGATAGCATTCCCAGTCTCACCCTTGGCATAGTAGCGTTCCAACCGCTTCACGAAATTCATAGCATTTTCATCAATGTCAACCTGAATCTCATAGTCATGTAGTGACTTGCTGGCAAGCTTACTTGAAACAATGCTGTCACGAGCAAAGACTTCGTAAGTATCCGATAGCTTGCTTTTAACCTCAGATTCCATATTTAGTTGCTTTTCAAAGCGTCGGATATTCTCTTTCTCGCACTCAGGACATTGACTGACTTCCTCAACCTTGCCCTTGACAGGGATTTTAACAGACCAAAGATGGCATCCATGGATTTCACAAACATCATCAAGAACTGTTCTAGTTTTGAATTGTTTAAACTGTTTCATCTAAAATCCTAGCCTTTCATCAACTGCTGATTGAAAAGAGTGAACTTTTCGTGGCATAGGTTGATTCAGATAGTTGTCCATCTTGTTGCCGAAAAGCGTTTGTGGTTGAAGATACTGCTCATACTCTGTACCTTTCCACTTATTGACCATGATGTCCACAACCTTTTTAAAATCTTCAATGACATAACCCTCTTTTAGCCTTGCCTTGATAAATTTTTGATGACTAGCAGTGTCAACCTTAAAATTCTTCTTGGCTTTCAAATTGAGATAAGAAATAACTTCCTTACAAATCGACAACTTATTATTGTTATTCTCAGTCTTAGTATTCTCAGTCTTGATTGTGTGTACTTTTTGCACTTCCGAAAGTGTATTTTCTACACTTCCAATGTGTACTTTTTGCACTTCCTGAAATGTACTTTCTACACTTCCGTTAAGAGCATCAAGATAAATGCGGTTTGGTAAGTTCATCCCTTGTCTGACTTCTGTCATTAGACCAGCATCTTTCAATTCCTTTTTGATTTTAATAATCGTCTTGTTGCTATTGCAATTTAAGTCAATCATCAACTGTTCATTTGTGTAATACTGGAAGACGTTCCCTTCCTTATCATGCCAGCCATTTTTTAAAGATAGTTCTAACCTATCAAACAGAAGCATATAGAGCATTTTAGCGTTATTGCTCAATGTCTTATATTTCTCATCATAGATAAATGGCTTTGGAAATTTAAAAAACGATAAGAAGCCAGTGACTTCACTTTTTTTAATCATTGTTATACCTCCTCTACACTTGAAAATTTTGTGTATTCTTTATGAAAATATAGTTTAACCGTCCCTAAACTACCGTGTCTGTTCTTTTCCAGGATCAGCTCCGTCACATTATTCGCTTCTTGACTGTTAGCTTGCTCTTTCTGGTAGTAGGCCTCACGATACAAGAATGCTACAATATCTGCATCTTGCTCAATCGAACCAGATTCTCGCAAATCTGATAGCATTGGGCGCTTGTCCTGTCTCTGCTCAACCGACCGACTCAACTGCGATAAGGCTATGACAGGAACCCTCAAATCTTTAGCAAGTATCTTCAATTCCCTTGAAATTTCAGAAACAATCTGCTGACGATTCTCGCCTTTTGATCCAGTAATCAGTTGTAAGTAGTCAATGATAATGACTCCAAGACCTCCCATTTCCTGGGCAAGCTTTCGAGCCTTTGACCGTATCTCAGAGATGCGAATACCAGCCGTATCATTCACGAAAATTGGAGCATTATAGAGATTGCTTTGCGCATGTACCAGCCTTTTCCATTCATCCGTACTTAGATTACCAGTTTTTAAATGATACGCTGGAACCATCCCTTCTGATGCCAACATACGCTCAATCAGTTCCTCTGCGCCCATTTCAAGCGAGAAGATGACAGCAGGCTTTCCTTCCTTGGCTGCTACATACTTAGCGATATTCAGAGCTAGTGCCGTTTTCCCCATTGCAGGTCGCGCAGCAAGGATAATAAGATTTCCTTTATGAAGGCCTGTTGTTATCTTATCTAATCCGACAAAGCCAGTAGACAGACCAGTCACGAATCCATCTGTCTGCGAGCGAGTCTCCACCATCTGCATGTGAGTATCAAGGATATCGGCCACATTACGAAATCCTGTGCCTGTATTCTGATTGCTGATGTCAAGCATTGACTTTTCAGTCTTTGAGATAATGTCACTGATTGATACATCTCCTTGATATGCGCTAGAAAGAGACTCTGACAAATCAGTGATTACCTTTCGGAGCGTAGCCTTTTCTTTTACGAGCTTAGCGTAGTGCTCCACGTTTTTGGAAGTTGGTGTGGAGTTCACTAATTCGACAACGTAGTTCATGCCCCCTATTTTTGAAATATCTCCCTGATTAGTTAGAGCAGACACCATAGTCGTAGCATCGATTGGCTCACCTTTTTCAAGTAATGACAACATTGTTTTAAAAACAATCTTGTTAGCAGGCTTGTAGAAATCCTCTGGAGTCAATTCGTCTGCAAGCGACGTCATTGTTTCAGGTGCGATAAATACCGCTCCAAGAACAGACTGCTCTGCGACTAGATCATGAGGGAGTATTCTAAATTCTTCAGACATACCTAGCACCCCACTTCCTACGATTAGCGCGGTACTTCATCCGCATATCCTCATAGATGTACCTGCCTTCCAGCTCCATTTTTTCAATCTTTAGCAGCTTATTTTTAAGCTCCACATCACGATAGTCCTTAGCTAGTTTTTCATAGTCTGTTAGGTATTCTTTGACTAGTAATAGATTTTTATAATCGTTTTCCCATATCGTAATAAAATGTCTTGAAGTTGATTTCCTTCCTTTCAGTTCTTTAACAATCATAGTCAGGTTATCCAGCCATTCAATCAATTCTTCCATTTCCTGACCTCCTCACTTCAAGATGTGCATTTTAGGCTCTGGCAAAGCTAATGGCTCCGGACGCAAGCCTTCATGACGTTCGTTGTCGTAGGTAAAGCCAGGGAATGGACGACGGATATTCTTGCGAATTTCTTGCCATTTGTCCTCTCTACCACGTTCGTATGCATGGTTGTACCCTTGGATAATCATAGACGCAAATTCTTGTTCTTCCCGTCTCTCTTCTTCTTCGCGTTGTTCTTGCATTTTGATGTGACGATAAACTGCCACAAAACCAATCAGCAGAGCACCAACACCCATCAGCTGGTCTAAAATCGGTGGTTCAAACATTTTTCTATCTCCTTTATTGTGCTAACTGACTTTGAAACCGAAGTACATCGTTCATGTCATATAAATATTTACCGCCTTTGGCATTTTGCTGGTAGCGGAATTTCCCTGCGTCTCTGAAATCTTCAATTTTCTTACGACCCCAACCTGTTTTCTCTTGGACATCTTTGATTGAAGCCCAGTTCGTACCTCTTGATACTCGTAATTTAGCTTCAGTCATAGCTTTCACATTCAACTGGACAAGTTCTTCCAGCAGTTCATTTTTGAAATCTTCTCCAAACAATTCCAAAGCCATTGGCAATTTCCTCTCTTTCGTGTTATAATAATATTGAATATTTCAGTATGCGCCTGATTTCCGTCAGGTGCTTTTTTGCCCTACGCTTGACTAAAAGCGTTCAGTTCCATAATCTTCATCTTGGTATTGGTGCTCGGCTCCCAAGTCATCCAATAGGCCAAGGCTGCATCTGCAAATTTTTTCGGTAGCAAGTCATAGCGACTAATGTTGAAGTGGTCTTTAAAGTCAATCTCAGCTTGTCTAAATACCGACTGAGCGAAAATCTTATCCGCATAAGCTGGACTATCAATACCACCCAAGCAAGCCACGACCCGAGCCTTGCGCTTCTTCAGTAGCGATTTAGCATAGCTGGGATGAATCGGTTGCTCACTCTTGAGATAGTCGATATCTTCCAGCATGGTCGCCTGTTGCTCCCGCAATTTCTTCTGGCCAGTAAACAGAGCGATGAAGGCATCCTCGTCCAAGTCCTCACGGATAAATCCGCCCTGCTTGCGAATAGCTGGCAAGACCTCTGATGTCACCCAGCGCTTGAACTCTTTAGCTTGAGGCAACTTGCTGGATAAGATAAGAGAGTAGAGACCAGATTCGTTGATGATAATGGTATTTTGTGTTCGTCCTAGATTGTCGGTGAGTCCGTATTTCACGGAGTCATCTTCATCAACGTGCCGAGAAATTGCGTCCAGTGGTTTAGCATATCCTAAGATATCCGCTACATCCTTCCCGACAAACCAAGGCTCGTCGTCAATTGTCAAAGTACGGACTTCCTGCCCGTGAAAGTTAAAAATTTCGTTCATAATGTTCCTTTCAAAATTTGGTATAATGTAAATAAAACGATTGGAGAAATCTTATGGAAATATCTACTGTTGACTATTATTTCAGTACAATTGGGAAACTTTTAACTATCGAAATTCCTCAAACTTGCCCTTTATGTGGAATCGGAAACAATCCAACCACCAAAGAGGTAGGGAGATTAGATACCCAAGAAGGTTATGTTTTTACTCTGAACCATCGTTGTCCAGCTTGTCAGAAATACCACATGACAAGCCAAGAATATTTAAATCAAGATGATAAAACAACTATGGCTCTTGTTTATCCCAATAAAATTGTTACCGATATAGATCGTCTATTCATTGACCACGCCCCTAGATTTGTAGAATTTTACAGTGAAGCGATTGAAGCTGAAAAAATGGGATTGGAAAACATCGCAGGAACAGGCTACCGCTCTGCTATCGAATGTTTAATAAAAGATTACGCCTTGGCTTTTGAATTAGATACAAAAGAATATTTATCTGACCCAAAATTAACTTTTAACAATGCCATTGATAGGTATGTAAAAAATGATGACCTCTTAAAAGGTGCTCTTCATTTTATCCGAACAGTCGGTAACGGCTATACTCATTGGAACAAGAGTACCAGTATTTCATTGTCTCAACTAAAAAACTATGTAGATATTATCATTCAGATTTTCAAATCTAAATTTATGTTAAAGTTTCTTCCTGAGGTTTAATCCCTAAACGCATTTCAATTTCTGAGATGCGTTTTTCTTGTTCCGCAACCTTCTCGTATAACTCTTCGACAGAGTAAGCTATAATTTTTTCCATCTCTGCTCCTTTCTAAGTAAAGACTTCTAAAAAATCATAAATTAAATTTTTTTCTAACTCTTTCAAGCTCATCATCTTGTATTTTCTTATACTCGTCGATGCGCTTTTTTCTATCTCTTTTGCTAGCGTAGTACGTGGCAAAACCAATGATAAGATTGATTATGACAGTAAAGTAAAACCATACTAGTTCGTTCATAGCGTCTCCTTTCTAACCATCACCAAGTAGCTTCTCTGTCGTCACGCCAAGATATTTAGCAACCTTGGCAAGATTAGATGCTGATGGAGTGGATTTGTTCCATTTCGAAATCAAACCATTTGGAAATTCCAGATCTTTTTCAATGCGATAGATTGATATCCCCTGATTTGCAGCAACATCTTTGATAGTGTTGTAAATCATGCTTTCCTCCTTTTTTAGAAATATTTCTACGTTTTATTTCTGATAACTCTTGACAAATAATAGAACTTATTCTATTATAAGAGTATAAGAAAAGTAGCAAATACAGATTTTATCTGTTTCTGCGTCTGTAGTATTTATTATTTTGTGTACCTCCCAAGTACAATACTATGATACCACAGAACTATTTCTATTGTCAATAGAAAAGACAGAAATATTTCTATTTTTCTTAGATTTTTTCTGGAGGGTATTAGAAATGAATACTTACGAGATAATAAAAGAGCTTGTCAAACAACGTTTTATGACAGTTGCACAACTTGAACGAACTCTTGATTTATCAAATGGCTCTATTTCAAAGTGGGCAAAATCAAAACCTAATTCTGAGCCGTTAGAAAAAGTTGCCGATTACCTAAATGTTAGCACAGATTATCTTCTAGGACGTACGGACAACCCTGCGATTGCAAAGGAAACAGTAACCACTGCAGATGGCCGTATCGTTGACCTATCCAATCTTCGCGAACGTGTTGTCCTGTTCGATGGCAAGCCATTATCAGACGACGATGTAGATAAAATCGCTCAAATCATTAAACTCTCTTTGGGGGTATCGGATATTGAAAGTAAATGAACTACTAGATGAATACCAGGTCACACTCTATCTCTTCCCAGAAACCATGTGGGAGCGAAAAGGCTTCTATTTCCCCGATGAGCGCATTATTTACGTCAATGGGGATTTACCCCTAGAAGAGAGAGAAAAGGTCATCCTGCACGAATTGGGGCATATAAACCACGACCCAGCCAATTACAAACGGATGCTATACAAATATGAGAACGAAGCAGACCGCTTCATGATTCGACATCTCATCTCTGAAGAACTCACGCAGTATGAAGTATCAGACTTCAACTGGCTCCAATTCGCAGAAAGACACAAAATCTCAACAACCTGGGGCGAAGATATGATTCAGGAAGAGTTTTATAGATTTATAGAAAAATTAGGAGCGTAACATAATGGGTATTCTTTCAAAATTATTCCCTAATATTTTCTCATCCACAAAGGACAATTTAGATACAAAAACTGAATTTAAAGAAACTATCATTTTTCATGACAGCTTTCTGTTAATGGGGACCAATTATCACAAAAAAGAAGCTTACCAAGTTGCTGATTTTTTAAGTGGTGGAGAACACTATTTTGGGAAAGATAATAAATACTTAAAATCATACATATTAAGAACTTATAAAACTGTTTACAAATACAATAAACTTAAAACAGTTGATGTCATTCTTCAAAGAGAACCTTTAAATAAGCATGATAAGAATGCAATAAAAGTTTTAGTCAATAACACATTTGTTGGTTATATACCGGCTGAAATAGCAAGAAAAATCGCTTTTATGATCCAGAATAAAAAGTACAGATATGATGCTATCTTAACTGGTCGAGGCGGACCTTACAAAACAGTAGATTTAGATACTGAAAAAATTATAGAACGCAAAAAAGAATTGTCTTATTATCTTGATTTGACAATCTGGAAAATCGCTAAATAAAAAAATCCCCACACTCGCCATCGCCAAACTTTGAGTGTGAAGAAATCGTCTATAAGAAACAACCATTAAAAAGGTCGTTTTCTTATACCCATTTTATCAAGAAATGAGGTAAAAATCAATGGAAATTAGGTCTTATAAAAAGAAAAACGGAGAGACGGCTTACATGTTCCGTGCGTATATCGGGAAAATTAACGGATATAGTCAATACGCTACTCGCCGTGGATTTGCCACGAAAGCTAAAGCAAGAGCAGCACTGCTTCAACTGCAGGACGATATTGAGAGTGGTGAGCAAAGCAGGAAAGAAATCACGGTTGAGGAGATTGCTAAAAAATGGCTCAAAGATTATTCTGAAACCGTACAAGACAGCACCTATATCAAGACTTCTAGAAATTTCAAGAATCACATCTATCCAGTTTTCGGCAATAGAAAAATAGCTAGTATCACTCCTCTTCAAATGCAAGAGCAGGCCAATGAATGGTCTAGAAAATTAGTCTATGGTCGTAAATTAAAAGGATTGATGAATAATGTTTTTAAATACGCAATTAGGCATGGATATATTGATACGAATCCAGTTGATAGCGTGATTGCTTCAACAAGAAAGAAATCAGATGGCAAAAGCGACTTTTACAACAAAGACGAACTTCAAAAATTCTTGAAACTTGTCTCCAAAACAAAGGATCTAGAAAAGATAACTCTATTCCGTCTTCTGGCCTTCACAGGGGCACGAAAAGGGGAGATTTTGGCCCTTGAATGGAATGACTGGACAGATAATACTCTAGACATAAACAAGGCTATTACGAGAGGTTTCGCAGGCGAAGAGATAGGCAACACTAAAACGGTCAGTAGTAATCGACTAATCAGTCTAGACAAAAAGACAAAAAATATTTTGAAAAAATGGAAAAAGCAAAATCCAAACACAAAATATATCTTTGAAAATGAATTTAAAAAGCCAATTCCAAGCACCTTGCCTAGAAAATGGCTTATTAAAATTGTGGAGGGTAGCGACCTGCGTCCGATTAAAATCCACGGGTTCAGACATACACATGCCAGTCTATGTTTCGATGCTGGTATGACCTTGAAGCAAGTCCAACATCGTCTAGGGCATTCTGATTTGAAAACGACCATGAACGTTTATACCCACATAACCAAGCAAGCTAAGGACGACATCGGAGAACGCTTTGCAAATTATATTGATTTTTAAGGAGGTTCGCCTCCTTTTTGTGACTCCTTTTGTGACTCCCTTTTTTACAAAAGAATACCAAGGAATACCAAAGACAAAAATAAAAAACGTTGATTTAACAACGTTTTACCAAGGAATGCAAAAGAATGCAAAGGAATAATGGAGCCGGTGGGAGTCGAACCCACGTCCAAACACCTGCCAACATATTTGTCTACAACCATAGGTTATGTATTAATTTAACAGTCCCTCGACACATAACTCAAGCCTAGAAACTGCGAGTCTATCAATCTCTTATCAAGTCGCTAGACAAGACTTGATCGTATCTCGCTAATAATAAGACCTGTCATTGAACACGAGCAATCCAAATCGGGTCACGCCTGCTGGTTTTTAGGCAGCTAGAGCGTAAGAAGTGTTATTTTTTGCAGTTATATTTAACTGAGCGTTTACGTCGCCACACGAGTCGCAAAATATGCCTCATAATGCCTGTCGAATCCGTAACGACCCCAAAAGACAATAAAACCATTATACCTTATCTAACACAAAAATGCAAAAAGGAAAGCAATTAACTACAAAAGATAGTCTTTCAAAGATTTTGTCAAAACCTGATAACCAGCAACACTAAGGTGCAACCCATCAGTTGTATAATCTTTTTTGAGTTGACCTACTTGGTCTGTCAAACTATCAAAAACTGGCACAAATTCTACCTGCATATAGGCTGAAGCAAGCTCTCGATAGGCTTGATTCCATTTCTGGATTTTTTCATTCGTGCGGATATAGACTGTCTGCTTGTACTCCTCTCCCTCATTGACTGGCAAAATAGAAAGCAATTTAATCTCAGTCAATGGATAATCGCGAGCAATGGATTGTATGATAGCTTCGAGGTTATTGAGAGCCTCATTCACAGGCACATCTTTTCCGATATCATTTGTCCCAATCAAAAGGACAATTTTATCTACTGCTCCACCGTACAGATGCGCATCTAGATTCTCTAGTAACAGCCCTGTCTGATAACCTCGAATGCCTCGATTGACAATCGTCTTCGAAGTCCCAAATAGTTCCTGCAGAGGATAATATTCGACAATGGAATCCCCAATAAAAAGAATGTCTGGTTCTACAATAGAAACTTGATTTAAGTGACGATACTTGGTTTGGATTTTTTCTTGTTCCTTTAGTAACCAATTTTCTAATAACTGTACTGCCACTTCATTCTCCTTTTTCTAACCAGTTTTCCAAGACTTGATAAACTCCGCCTTTGCTGTTGGCTGGCGCTAGAGCAGTCGCCACAGCTTTGGCTTTATCATCAGCATTTTCCATCGCATAGGCAATTCCAGCCATTTCAAGCATTTCAACATCATTTTCACTGTCACCAAAAGCCATGATTTGTTGGGGAGTCAAGTCCCAGCGCTTGAGTAATTCTTCCAAGCCCCATGCTTTATGAATTCCAGCTTGAAGGATATCAATGCAACCATAGCCACTCGATACAGCACGAACACGGCCATCAAAGAGGTCATTGATTTCTTCCAAGACCGAACTCAAACGTTCCTCACCAACAACCATACTCATCTTGAGCACACCACCAAAGAGGTCAGAGGTTAATTCGTCCACAAATTGCATCCGTTGGTAGAATTTTTCAATCATTTCTGGAGTCATAAAACTTTCAAGGTCTGTAAAAATCGTACCTTCTTTGACGAAACCACCCTTCATAGACGTTACAACAAACTGATCCTGACACGCTCGACCCTTAAAATGAGCCAAAGCCTTATCGACAATGGCATCATCCCAAGTCTGTGCCTGAATCAGTTCATTGTTTTCAAAAATACGAGCACCATTGGCAACAACCAAAATCACTCGATCCACCAAGTGCTCCAGTAGTTGCCTCATGCGGTGAATCTCATTGCCCGTCGCGATGACAAAACGAATACCCCTTTGATCCAACTGATCTAAAATCTTTTCCAAGCGTGGGAGATCCAGCTGGCCTCTAGCATCCAGCAAGGTCCCATCCATATCTGTCGCAATTATTTTAATCGTCATTTACTTTCCTCTGGATTCAAGCTAATCCCACTTCAATCCCACATGTTCGTTCATTTCTTTATAGGCTGTATCAATTCGCTCCTTAGTCGCTTCATCTAACTGGTCACGATGACTACCACCCTCGATAAAATCTTCTAAGATATAGGTTTGGTAAAGGAAAAGTGGATAACCTTCTGGAGAATAGGTTCCTTTCGGTGTACGATTTACCCAAGAAGGATGTGCTTTAGCAGTTTCGATTGTCGTCTTGCCATCCTTTTTCTTAATGGTCACATCCATAAGAACACCACGCTCTGTCCACTTAGCATTCTCTTCATCTTGCATGGTTTCAATTCGTTGATTGGAAATGAAGTTCCCCATTGAATAGATAATGAGTTTCTTGTCCCCATCTTTTTCAACCGTTTCAGATGGTTCAACTACGTGAGGATGCCCACCAAAGATAATATCCGCTCCCCAATCAATCATCTTGTGATAAAGAGCCTTTTGTTCTTCAGTTGGTTCCAAGCGATACTCCACACCCATCTGAGGCATGATAATGGTGATATCAGCTTCCTTCTCTGCTCGTTCAATTTCAGCCTTCATCTTGTCTTCATTTAGGTCTGAAAGATAGCGGTTATAGTCTTCTTGGGAAATACTTTGCTCAATTCCATTAAAACCATAAGAATAGGCCAAAAGTGCAACCTTGATACCGTTCACTTCCTTGATAACCAGTGGAGCTTGATCACGTGACTCATGCGTATACACTCCAATAGGTGTCATTCCTGCCTTTTCAATAGCATCTGCAGTTGAAACCACACCTTCTATTTGTGAATCTAGGATATGGTTATGCGCCAAGTCTAGCACTTGATAACCAGCATCCTTAATGGCATCCATAACTTCGCCAGGTGCATTAAAGAGAGGATAACCTGCCAAATAGTGGTCCTTGTTTACCGTACCTTCAAAATCACCTATAATCAAGTCTGCTTGTTTGAGCCATGGCTTCACATAGTCAAAATTTTCATGAAAATCATAGGTTCCATCTTCTTTTAAAGCAGAACGATAGATAGGAATATGATAGAGGAGGTCCCCGTTGGCCATAATTCTAGCAGTTTTTTCCTCTTCCTGATCTTTAGCATTTTGATTGGTCTTATTAGCTTCTTGAGAAATGGCATCCTTTTTTTGACTGGTTAAGGGGATTCCTTGGAAACTTTCAAACAACAAGACCAAACCCATTGATAAAGCAACTGCTAGCAAGAGTATCGCCACAAATCCCTTATTACTCCACTTGCGATAACTTCTAAAAAAGTTTACAAAGCCTCTCACAAAATGAAAAACTGGTCCACGTTTATGTCTATCTTGTCTTCTTTGCATCTTCATTCTCCCTACTTTCTAATGCAAGCCTTTTCTTTTTATTATATCACAGATAAGTATTTCTTTCACAATTGAATTGAACTTCCTATCTATTTTCTATAAATCCTAAAGGCTGTAATACTTTCAATCCTTGTCATTTTGTGTTATCATGTAGAGGTAATGAAAGGAGAGAAAATGTCTGCTATAGAACGTATTACAAAAGCTGCTCACTTAATTGATATGAAAGATATTATCCGCGAGGGGAATCCGACTCTTCGCGCGGTTGCTGAGGAAGTCACTTTCCCCCTATCTGATCAGGAAATCATTCTTGGCGAAAAGATGATGCAATTCCTCAAACATTCCCAAGATCCTGTCATGGCTGAAAAAATGGGGCTCCGCGGTGGGGTTGGACTTGCTGCTCCTCAATTAGATATCTCAAAACGCATTATCGCTGTTTTGGTGCCTAATATTGTTGAAGAAGGCGAAACTCCACAGGAAGCTTACGTCTTGCAAGCTATTATGTACAATCCAAAAATCGTCTCTCACTCTGTTCAAGATGCTGCTCTTGGTGAAGGAGAAGGTTGTCTGTCTGTTGACCGCAACGTGCCTGGCTATGTAGTCCGCCATGCTCGCGTTACTGTTGACTACTTTGACAAGGATGGAGAAAAACACCGTATCAAACTCAAAGGATACAACTCCATCGTTGTTCAGCATGAAATTGATCACATCAACGGTATCATGTTTTACGATCGTATCAATGAAAAAGACCCATTTGCAGTTAAAGATGGTTTACTGATTCTAGAATAAAGAAAATCCCGTTGCAAGACGGGGTTTTGTGTTATAATAGAGGCATGAAAACAAATGATATTGTCTATGGCGTCCACGCCGTTACCGAAGCTCTCCTTGCAAACACTGGCAACAAACTTTACCTCCAAGAAGATCTCCGAGGTAAGAATGTTGAGAAAGTTAAAGAACTGGCTACAGAAAAGAAGGTGTCCATTTCTTGGACTTCAAAAAAATCCCTCTCTGAGATGACTGAAGGTGCTGTTCACCAAGGTTTTGTTCTACGAGTGTCCGAATTTGCCTATAGCGAGCTGGACCAAATCCTTGCCAAAACACGTCAAGAAGAAAATCCACTTCTATTGATTTTGGATGGGTTAACTGACCCTCATAATCTAGGTTCAATCTTGAGAACAGCTGATGCGACCAACGTTTCAGGTGTCATCATTCCCAAGCACCGTGCTGTCGGAGTTACTCCTGTTGTTGCCAAAACAGCCACAGGTGCTATCGAGCACGTACCGATTGCCCGCGTGACCAACCTCAGTCAAACCTTAGACAAACTCAAGGATGAAGGTTTCTGGACATTTGGAACAGATATGAACGGTACTCCTTGCCACAAGTGGAATACAAAAGGGAAAATCGCCCTCATCATTGGAAATGAAGGAAAAGGTATCTCTAGTAACATCAAAAAAAAGGTCGATGAAATGATTACCATTCCAATGAATGGACATGTTCAAAGTCTCAATGCCAGCGTTGCTGCAGCCATTCTCATGTACGAAGTTTTTCGAAATAGACTATAAAAAAAGTTTCCAGTCATCTGATTGGAAACTTTTTTATGATTATACTCAATGAAAATCAAAGAGCAAACTAGGAAGCTAGCTGTAGACAGCTCGAAGCACTGCTTTGAGGTTGTAGATAAGACTGACGAAGTCAGCTCAAAACACTGTTTTGAGGTTGTGGATAGAACTGACGAAGTCAGCTCAAAACATGTTTTTGAGGTTGTGGATAGAACTGACGAAGTCAGTACCCATACCTACGGCAAAGCGAAGCTGACGTGGTTTGAAGAGATTTTCGAAGTGTATTAACTATGTTCTGTGATAAATTTATAGGCTTCTTGACCAGCGATAGCTCCATCTCCAACTGCTGTTGTTACTTGGCGAAGGTCTTTCAAGCGAACATCTCCAACGGCAAAGATACCATCAACTGCAGTTTTCATGTGGTTATCTGTCACAATCCAGCCAGCCTGATCTTGGATATTCAATTCTTTAACAAAATCGCTAAGAGGATCCAATCCAACATAGATAAAGACACCACCGAAGGCTTGTTCTGTCACTTGACCTGTTTTCACATTTTCAAAAACGACAGATTCTACTCTGTTTTCACCCTTGATTTCCTTCACTACAGAATCCCAGATAAAGCTGATTTTCTCATTCGCAAAGGCGCGGTCTTGTAAAACCTTTTGGGCACGAAGTTGGTCACGACGGTGAACAATGGTAACAGTCTTAGCAAAACGAGTCAAGAAGATGGCTTCTTCAACAGCTGAATCTCCACCACCGACTACCAACAAATCTTGGTCACGGAAGAAAGCACCATCACACACGGCACAGTAAGAAACACCACGACTGTTCAGTTCTTCTTCTCCAGGTACTCCCAAAGGACGGTGTTTAGAACCAGTTGCTACGATAACTGTACGTGTTTCATACGCTTGGTCATCAGTAATCACTTTCTTAAAATCACCATGGTCTTCGACATTTTCAACATAACCATAAATGTGCTCAACACCAAGATTTTCAAGCGGTTCAAACATCTTTTCTGCCAATTCTGGCCCACTAATATTAGCGTATCCAGGGTAATTTTCAATATCAGATGTATTATTCATCTGACCACCTGGCAGACCACCTTCAATCAAGGCTACTTTCAGATTGCTTCGAGCAGCATACAAGGCTGCAGTCATACCTGCAGGTCCAGCACCGATAATAATAGTATCGTACATATAGTTTCCTTCTTTCTTGTTGTAACTATCTTTATTCTAACTCTTTCTTGTCAATCACGCAAGGATTATGCCTTGAAAACAAGAATTAAACTCATAACCGCAAAGGATAATACTGGAACAACCAAGACCCCAATCATAATCATATCATAGAGATGGGCTTGGCGAGCCTTGGCTGTCTTATCAACTCCCGACATGGCTCTCAGTCCAATCCAAATTCCTAAAAAAATCAGGACAAGGATGGTAGTCAAGATTAAACTCTCGAAATATAAAGAAAATAGTTGCAGTAGCATGATTTCTCTCATTTCTATCTTTTTTAAAGAGTAAACTCAGCTAGTCCAGCTAACTGAGTTTTTCTTTATCTATTATATCAAATATAAGTCCGTTTGTAACTAGCGAAGAATTCTTTTGTCCGCTCTTCTTTAGGATGGTGGATAATCTCATCCGGTGTTCCAGACTCAATGATTTTCCCCTTATCTAAGAAGAGAATCTTATCAGCTACTTGGGCTACAAAGGACATATCATGACTAACCAAAATCATGGTTTGACCTGACTTAGCAGCATCTGCAATAGATTTTTCTACTTCACCAACCAATTCTGGGTCAAGGGCTGAAGTTGGTTCGTCTAAGAGCAAGACATCTGGTTTCATAGCAAGCGCGCGCTAGTGCAACCCGTTGCTTTTGACCACCTGATAAATGGCGAGGGTAATGGTTTTCACGGTCAGAAAGCCCAACCTTAGCCAACTCTTCCTTGGCAATCTTAGTCGCTTCTTGGTCAGATAATTTCTTGACAACAACCAAGCCTTCTTTCACATTATCAAGTGCTGTGCGGCGTTCAAACAAATTAAACTGCTGAAAAACCATAGACAACTTACGACGAAGGGCAAGGATTTCTTCTTGAGTGATTTTTGAAAAATCAACTGAGAAATCATCAATCTGAATAGAGCCACTGTCAGGTGTTTCAAGATAATTGAGACTGCGAAGGAAAGTTGATTTTCCAGCTCCTGAAGAACCAATCAAGGCTACAACCTCCCCTTTTTGAATATCCAAGTCCAGATGATCCAAGACAGTCTGTCCTGAAAAGGATTTGCTTAAATTCGAAATCTTAATCATTAACGAAGGTCTCCTTTCACATCTGTTTGCACTGTATCTGGTGCAGAAATAGCCATTTTTCTCTCGATGAAACGACCGAGGCTTTCAATTCCGATATTGACTACCCAATAAACAAGGGCAACGGAGATGAATCGCTCAAAGTAACGATAATCAGCTCCACCTAGAATCTGAGCTTGGGCAAAGACTTCCACAACACCCGCACTAAAGGCTAGGGAAGTTCCCTTGGTCAAGCCGATGAGGGAGTTAATTAAGGTTGGAGTCGCCACAACGGCCGCATTTGGAATAATCACGCGACGATAAACTTGTGCTCGGGTCATCCCCAGACTGCGTGCCGCCTCAATCTCACCAGGATTGACTGAGAGAATGGCTGCACGAATGGTTTCACTAGCATAAGCTGCCTCATTAAAGGCAAAGGCGACAATCGCAAAAGCAGCAGCTGGAATCGCATTGATATTGAGACCAGTTCCCCATTGCTGATTGAGAGCTTTCAAAGCCAAAGGAATTCCGTAGTAGGTCAACATGAGTTGCACCAAAATCGGTGTCCCTTTTAAGAAACTAACAAAGAAGGCCTGCAAGGGGTATAAAATCTTGACACGATTGATCTTCACAATGGCGAAAAGAAGTGCCAAAACCAAGCCAAAAAGAGCACCACCAATGGTCAACATAATCGTTGTTGGAAGTTGTTGGACAATTCTCGGAATTCCATCAAAGACCGAACGCAGGCTAAACAGCTTGCCATCTGGAATCAATTGCATCAAGTTTTGGTACCAATCTGATGCTAAAATCGTTGTAACATTCATAAAAACATCCTCTCCTGATAATGATTCATTCTACCATACTTCTGCCGTCAATGAAATTATTTGCTACGGTCAGATACAGACTTTGTCTACCTACTAGTTTATCATACTTTGAAACAGGGAGGCTATATATTTTATCTATCAAAGAGATAGATAAAAACTATTTCAATCCCAATTCTTCGTAAGCTTTTCGATAACCGATTTGCTTAACAGTTCCATTTTCTACTAAAATGGGGCGTTTTAACAACATACCGTCACTTGCTAGCAACTCAGCCGCTTCTTGGTTTGACAGGCTTCCTACCTTATCTTTCAGCCCCAATTCACGGTATTTGATCCCACTGGTGTTGAAAAATTGCTTCAACTCAAAACCCGAGGTTTCTAGCCAGTTTAAAATGACTTCTTGGCTAGGTGTTTTTTCGACGATATGGACAGCTTTATAGTCCACACCGAGTTGGTTTAATTCTTGTTTTGCTTTTTTACAAGTTGAACATTTTGGGTATTCGATAAATTCTAACATGTCTTTCACTTTCTATTTTATATCTCTAAAATCTGCGCCTTCATGCTCCAATAGCCATGCTTTCTTTTCCATTCCTGCAGCATAACCTGTCAGACGCTTGCCTGCGCCCAGCACACGATGACAAGGTACTAGGATAGACCAAGGATTGCGCCCCACTGCCCCACCAATTGCTTGAGCAGAAGCCACTTGCAGGTCTTGGGCTATTTGTCCATAGGTCACTGTCTGACCATAAGGAATTCCCTGTAGATAGGACCAAACTTGCTTTTCAAAATCCGTTCCGATTGGAGCCAAGGGCAAGTTGGATAAATCCTGAGACTTACCTTTAAAGTAAGCATCTAAGCAAGCAATAACTAGGTCTAAAATGGGATGACTAACAACTTCTTCTATCGTCTCATCTCCTAGTCCCCTCTCAAAATGCTTCTGCTCCTGAACCCAAATTCCATACAAATAATGGTCATCAGCTACCAGTGATAGAATACCAATCGGAGAAGAGTAGAGTATTTTTACGTACTTCTTTTGCATTATTTCTTCAATTTTTGATAGGCCAAGCGTTCGCCATCAACTGGAACCTTACCAACCTGTTTAAAACCGAGTTTTTCAAAGATATGCTGCATGACCTTGTTTGCAACATGCGTATCTGAGCGAAAATCAAGATAATCAAAACCTTCGATCAAGCCCTCTAAAAAGGTTTGAGCAACTCCCTGTCCCTGCACATCTGCTGCCACAGCAATACGGTGAAAGACTAGGTACTCTGACTCCCCAGCTTGCCATTTTCCTTCATAAATGGCTTCATAGGCTGCCTCTGGACTCTTGGTCACAGCTGCATAAGCTAGCAGTTCTCCCTCTTCCAAAGCAACATAAGCTTGACCTGAGATAATATCATCGATAATAATGTCTGTACTTGGATAGCCATTTTGCCACTGGTCACTACCAGCATCTGCTAAACATTTTTTAGCATCCTCCATCACTTGCATGATGGCATCTACTTCATTTGGAAAAGCTAAACGAATCTCCATCTTTTCTCCTCATTTCTGACTAGTTTCTCCCATCATAGCATAATTTAAGCCTTTTCACAAGCAGTTAAAACTTGACTATTCGTTTTTATTATTTTATAATCTAGTTATTAAAACCAGATAAAAAGGAGTTGAAAATGAAAACTAGCTTTTCCTACCCTAAATGGGCAGAAATTCCAAATATTGACCTCTATCTGGACCAGGTTTTGCTCTATGTCAATCAGATCTGCGCTCCTGTCTCTCCAGATAAAGACAAGGGCCTAACAGCATCCATGGTCAATAACTATGTCAAACATGGTTATCTGACAAAGCCTGACAAGAAAAAATACCAACGCCAACAGATTGCCCGTTTGATTGCTATCACAACCCTCAAATCTGTCTTTTCAATTCAAGAAATCGCTCAGACACTGAATACTCTACAAAGTCAAGCAAGTTCAGAACAACTCTACGATGCTTTTGTGGACTATATGAACCAAGGAATTGACCCAGCAAACCCTATTATCCAAACCAGCTGCCAAACCGTTAAACTCTATCATCAAACTCTAGCCTTAATCCATCATACTCAAGAGGAGGTAATCAAATGAACACTAGTCTTAAACTCAGCAAACAACTCAGTTTTGGAGAGGAGATTGCTAATAGCGTGACCCATGCCGTAGGTGCAGTCATCATGCTCATCTTACTCCCCATTTCATCCACCTATAGTTATGAGACACACGGATTTTTATCCTCTATCGGCGTTTCCATTTTCGTTATTAGTCTCTTTCTCATGTTTCTATCATCCACCATTTATCACTCTATGGCCTATGGTTCAACCCACAAATATGTCTTGCGAATCATTGACCATTCTATGATTTATGTGGCTATCGCAGGTTCTTACACGCCGGTCGTATTGACTTTGATGAATAACTGGTTTGGCTATCTGATCATTGCCATTCAGTGGGGAACGACCATCTTTGGTATTCTCTATAAAATCTTTGCTAAAAAAGTCAATGAGAAATTTAGCCTTGCTCTTTACCTGATTATGGGCTGGTTGGTTCTAGCTATCATTCCTGCCATTATCAGTCAAACGACACCAATTTTCTGGAGTCTCATGGTAACTGGCGGACTATGTTATACAGTTGGAGCTGGATTTTACGCCAAGAAGAAACCTTATTTCCACATGATTTGGCATCTTTTTATCCTAGCTGCGTCTGCCCTCCAATACATTGCCATTGTTTATTACATGTAAAAAAGTTGAGAAATTCAATCTCAACTTTTTTCTTTACACATATTGATAAAGTACTGGTGCAAGCGGACATCATCAGTCAATTCTGGATGAAAAGAAGTTACCAACATATTTTTTTCTTGAGCTGCAACGATTTGATTATCAACTGTTGCTAGAATTTCTACATCTTCTCCAACACTACTGATAATTGGACCACGAATAAAGGTCATTGGAATCTGACCGACTCCCTTACATTCTGCTTCCGTATAGAAACTTCCTAATTGGCGCCCATAGGCATTGCGCTCGGCCACCATATCCATAGTTCCAAGATGACACTCTTCCTGAGAAGTAATTTCCTTAGCCAGCAAAATCAAGCCTGCACAGGTTCCAAAGGCTGGTAAACCAGATAGAATGGCTTCTCGAATGGGAAGCATCATGTTTTGGTCTCGTAAGAGCTTGCCCATGGTTGTAGACTCCCCACCAGGCAAAATCAAACCTGACAAGTCACTCTGATGTTTCCGAAAATCATCTAGATTTCTGATTTCAACACTCTCGACACCTAATCGATCTAGCACTTTTGCATGTTCTGCAAAGGCCCCTTGCAAGGCCAATATTCCGATTTTCATCTATTTTCCTCGCTCTGCCATGAGAATTTGAATTTCATTTTCATTAATACCAACCATGGCTTCGCCTAGATCTTCAGAGATTTGAGCTAGGATTTGAGGATTTCGGAAATTAGTTACCGCTTTGACAATGGCACTCGCTCGTTTAACAGGATCTCCTGACTTGAAAATACCTGAACCGACAAAGACACCCTCTGCCCCTAATTGCATCATCAACGCAGCATCTGCTGGCGTTGCAACGCCTCCAGCCGCAAAGTTTACAACTGGCAATTTTCCATGTTCATGGACGTATTGAACCAATTCTACAGGTACCTGCAAGTCCTTAGCAGCAACATAAAGTTCGTCCTCTCGTAAGTTTTGAATACGGCGAATTTCCTGATTCATCATACGCATATGACGAACAGCTTGGACGATATCCCCCGTACCCGGTTCTCCTTTGGTACGAATCATAGAAGCACCTTCAGCGATACGACGCAAGGCTTCCCCCAAATCCTTAGCCCCACAGACAAAAGGAACTTGGAATTCTTTTTTGTCCACATGGAAACGGTCGTCTGCTGGAGATAAAACTTCACTCTCATCGATATAGTCAATCTCAATAGCCTCTAAAATCTGAGCTTCAACAAAATGCCCGATTCTGACCTTGGCCATTACTGGAATACTAACCGCTTCTTGGATTTCCTTAATCATCTTTGGATCACTCATACGGGAAACACCACCAGCCGCACGGATATCAGCCGGAATTCGTTCCAAGGCCATAACAGCAGCCGCACCAGCAGCTTCTGCAATACGGGCCTGTTCAGGGTTCTGAACGTCCATGATAACTCCACCCTTGAGCATCTGGGCCAAGTTTTTATTTAGTTCATAACGATTTTCAATCATTTATTTTATCCTCATCATTTGTATTGGTAGCTACCATTTCATTTTAAGTTAGATTAAAATGAAGTACAAGATAAAAAAATCATAATTGTATGGGTACAAAATAATGAAAAAACTATCTAGCCTTAACTTAAGGCCAGATAGCTCATTCATTTTTATTTTTCAGCTGTAAGTGCAGCCATTGTGATGTAGTTGTATGGTTTGTTGAAGTGTGGCAAGAAGAATAAGTCTGTCAATGCCAATTTATCAATTGTCACATGCTCTTGGATAGCAAGAGAGAACATATGGATTCCCATGCTGATTGCAGAATCGTGTGAAACCATTTGTGCACCAAGAATTTCACGGCTATCTTTGTCAAAGACAATCTTGATGGCAACTTCATGGTTGTCATGCTTCATAAATTCTGGTTTTTGAAGATCGTTAAAGCCTGTTTCAGTTGCGTTGTAACCAGCAGCTTTAGCTTTTTCAAGAGTCAAACCAGTTGAAACCATGTGAAGGCCGTAGATTGAGATACCATTTGAACCTTGAACACCAATTCCTTCCAATTCATGTCCACAAGCGTTGTAAGCACCAACGATACCAGTACGAACAGCATTTGAAGCAAGGGCGATGTAACTTGTATCTTTACGAGCATTGTCATAAACAGTCGCACAGTCACCTACTGCGTAAACGCCTGGGATAGATGTTTCTTGTTTTTTGTCTACAAGGAAGGCACCGTTACGGAATAGTTCAATTTTTCCATCAGCAAGGGCTGTGTTTGGACGGAAACCAACTGCAAGGATAACCATATCCACATCAAAAGTTTCTTTATCAGTAATCAAGCGTTCAACTTTACCGTCACCCTCGATTGCTTTAACAGTTTGACCAAGCGCCAAGCGGATGTTGTGGTCTTCCAAGTTCTTCGCCATCATTTGTGTGAAGTCTTTGTCATAGTAACCGTTCAAAACAGTATCAACGATATCAACAAGGACAACTTCTTTTCCAAGACGTTCAAAGGCTTCAGCAAGTTCAACACCGATATAACCACCACCAACAACGGCGATTCGGTCAAGGTGTTGACTCTTATCAGACAATTTGTGAATCACTTCTTCAGCGTTTTGGTACAATTTAACGAATTGTACATTTTCAAGAGTTGCTTTAAATTCGCGGTTTCCTTTAACAATTTCAACACCTTCGATTGGTGGCAAGATTGGTGTAGAACCTGTAGCGAAAATCAATTTATCGTATGATTCTTTGTGCTCTTTCCCTTCAACTTCTGCTGTAACTACTTTGTTATCATAGTCGATTGAAAGAACTGGTGAATTCATGTATACCTTAGCACCTTTAGCTTCCAATTTTTCTTTATCAGAATAGAACAAGCCTTCAGCACCGTCAATTTGTTCACCGATCCAAAGGGCCATTCCACATCCTAGGAAAGAGATGTTAGAATTTTGGTCGAATACAACAATTTCGTTCTCATTTCCAAAATTATCCAACATAGTATTAATACATGCTGTACCAGCGTGGTTAGCACCAACTACAACGATTTTACTCATAGAAAAATTCCTACCTTCAATTTTAAATTTACCCCTCTAGTATAACATTTACTGTTAGCGTTTACAAGAGTTTAGCTAATTTTCCCGTTTTTTTTGTAAAAAAATGTAAATAATCTGTATTTTATCAGTCTTTCTTACAATTACTCTTTATTTTCTGAGCATATTTCTTGACAAGTTTACAAATTTTATTTGTGAAAACGCTGACTTTATGGTATGCTAGTATCATGAAAAGAAAATGTAAGGGGTTAAATTTAATATAAATTTACTATATTTCAGCCTTCTTTTCATAAAAGAAAGGAGTTGGTAGCTTGCCTCTTAGTTCACATTCCGAACGGCTAATGGGGACTACTATCACTATTTCATTAGTAGATGAGCGAGCCGATAGCTTGATCCAGAAATCCTTTGATTTACTCAGAGAGCTCGAATACCGCTTCAATGCCAATAGCCAAGAATCTGAGTTGATGGAAATCAATCATCAAGCTGGAATAGCCCCCGTCAAGGTTCATCCAGACCTGTTCGAACTGATTTCACTTGGATTAGAGCATAGCCTAGCGCCATCTAGCCATCTCAATATCAGCATTGGTCCCTTGATTCAAACCTGGCGTATCGGTTTTTCAGATGCCAAAGTTGCCCAGCCTCAAGAAATCGAATCAATTCTCCCTTTAATCAATCCTCATTATATCGAGTTAGATTCTTCTACTTCTACTGTGTTTCTAAAACAGAAAGGAATGAAGATAGACCTAGGTTGTTTAGCCAAGGGTTATAGTGCGGATAAAGTTGCCCAATTTCTGAGAGAAGAGGGAGTGACATCTGCCTTGATCAATCTGGGAGGGAATATCCTGACCATTGGAAAAAATCAGGCAAGAGGGGATCAGCCTTGGCAAATTGGGATTCAAGACCCAGCCAATCCGAGGGGAAATCACTTAATGACCATCCCTATTGTCAATAAATCTGTCGTGACTTCAGGCATTTACGAACGTCACCTGACTGTCGATGGAAAAGATTACCATCATATTTTTGACAGCCAAACAGGATATCCTGTTGAAACGGAACTTGCTAGTCTCACAATTATCTCTGATAAGTCAGTCGATGGTGAAATATGGACAACTCGACTCTTTGGAGAAAGACCTGCTTCTATCCTCTGGCAAGTCGAAAGTTTAGAGGGCATCGAAGCTATCCTCATCGATAAGAAAGGTTACCTAAGCTGTTCTTCAGGAATTCCTACTCTATAGAAACAACTGTTTCAATGGAGTTTTAAAATTGTATTATGTAAAAAGAGAAAGGAAATCTCATGTTAAAACTTATTGCTATTGTTGGAACAAATTCAAAACGTTCTACAAACCGCCAATTGCTTCAATACATGCAAAAACACTTTGCTGAAAAAGCTGAAATTGAACTTGTTGAAATTAAAGACATTCCTGTCTTCAACAAACCAGCTGACAAGCAAGTACCTGCTGAAATCCTAGAAATTGCTGCTAAAATTGAAGAGGCAGATGGCGTTATTATTGGTACTCCTGAGTATGACCACTCTATCCCAGCTGTTTTGATGAGCGCTCTTGCTTGGTTGTCTTATGGTATCTATCCACTTTTGAACAAACCAATCATGATTACAGGTGCCTCTTACGGTACACTTGGTTCATCACGTGCCCAATTACAACTTCGTCAAATCTTGAATGCTCCAGAAATTAAAGCAAGTGTCCTTCCTGATGAATTCTTGCTTTCACACTCTCTTCAAGCCTTCAACCCAAGTGGAGACCTAGTGGATCTTGATGTTATTAAAAAATTGGATGCCACTTTTGACGACTTCCGTATCTTTGTAAAAATCACAGAAAAATTGCGCAACGCACAAGCTCTACTTCGCAAAGATGCTGAAGACTTTGACTGGGAAAATTTGTAAGATAGGAGACCAAAAAGAATGAAATTTGTTGGACTTGTAGGATCAAACTACGATCAATCATATAACCGTAAACTCTTGGAATTCATCCGTCGTCACTTCAAACTCAAATTTGAATTAGAAGTTCTCGAAATTGACGAAGTTCCAATGTTTAACCAAGACGAAAAATGGGATGAAAGTTTCCAATTACGTCTCTTGTATAACCGAATTACTCGTGCTGATGGTGTCATCATTGCTACTCCTGAGCACAACCACACAATCTCAGCTTCTCTTAAATCAGTTCTTGAATGGCTTTCATACGAGGTTCATCCATTTGAAAACAAACCAGTCATGATTGTAGGTGCTTCTTACTACGACCAAGGTACTTCTCGTGCCCAAGTTCACCTTCGTAAGATTCTTGACGCTCCAGGTGTCAATGCCTACACTCTTCCAGGAAATGAATTCCTTCTTGGTAAAGCTAAAGAAGCTTTTGATGTTAATGGAAATATCACGAATGAAGGAACTGTTAATTTCCTTGAAACATGCTTGGACAACTTTGTAAAATATGTGGGAGTCGTTTCAAAATTGAAAAAACCAAAACCAATTGAGCCAGAAGATTTATATTGTACAAATTCAATTGCAACTACTATCCAAGGTGTTGATCCAGATGATCCTGAATGGGTAGAAAAAGCTGCTGAACTTGTTGGAGCTGTTTCTGGAGATACTTACGTTAAATTAGACCACGGTATCTTGACAGTTAACCAACTTGACATGTTCTTGAAAGCAATGCCATTTGAATTGACATTTGCAGATGATAATAATCAATTCTTGTACTTTAATAACGCACACCAAGACCCAGATACAATGTTTGGTAAACGTGTCCGTGCTCAATCAGGAAATAGATTAGGAACAGTACACGGTACATTGCCAGATTCTAGAATGAAAAACGTTGAATGGGTTGTCGGCGTATTGCGTAACGGGGATCAAGAATATGTCCGTACAATTGTGCCGGGAACACCTGAAGGTGTTATTAATACCCATAATTACCAAGCAATGTACTATCCAGATGGTTCATATGCTGGAATTAATGAGATTATCTTTAATTTCCAACCATGGCTTGACTGGTACCTCAATACGACTGGTCAACGTCTAGTTGGTGGAAATGCTGCAGCTCCTGCTGGCGGACATGGTCACGGCGATGCAGATGCTACATCTGGAGCTTCTGATGCAGGTGATGCTGGAGGTCACGGTGGTGGCGCAGACGCTACATCTGGCGCAAGTAACTAATACTTTTAGGAACCATTTTGGTTCCTTTTTAAGTGACAAAAGACTAGCAGATAAAAACTGCTAGTCTTTTGGTTATTATTTTATCTATCCTTATTAAAAGAAAGAATATTTATTATGAATTTGGGTCATCGAGACTACGACCATGTAATCCTTTTTCACGTTGGACTTGACGTAGTTTCTCTGGTGTAACATCGTTTCCTTCTTCGTCCACAATTTTAATTCCTTCGATGTGGTGACGAACAGTTCGACGATAACCTTCGATGTACTCCTCACGTAGTTTGGCTTGTTCTACTTTTTCTTCTGGGGTCAAGCCTTCTGTTTTTTTCTTTTTGGCAAGCTCGTTAATACGATCAATTTTTTTAGGATCCATGTTTCTCTCCTTTATGATAAGATTTAATCCGTTTAACAGATTTTATTTGGTATTGATTTGGTTAAAACGTGCAAGTTTAGCTGCTTTCTTGGTTAATTGCGACAAGATTGCCAAACGATTTTGACGGACAGCCTGATCTTCGGCCATAACCATGGTATTTTCAAAGAAAGCATCAATAATTGGGCTAAGCTCAAAGAGTTGTTCTAATTTCTGACTTGCAGATCCTGATAAAATAAGTGATTCTACTGCTTCTGCCAAAGCTTTTTCTTGGTCATTTTCAAAAAGTGCTGAATCAACTGTAGCAACTCCTTCTGCCTTCTCAGCCAAGTTAAAGGCACGAGAAAGTGATTCAACAGAAGGTTTGAAGTCTTCTTCCTTACTTGCTTCTACAAGAGCACTTGCTGCTTCCAGCATCTCTGCCACAACAAAGTTTGAACCTGCAAGAACTGCTTCCTTGATATCTTTTGGAGTTGAGCCCATCATCTTATCAACACGAGCCTTGATAAAGTCCATAACCTCTGCTTTATTCTCATAAGTCAAGCTGTCAAATGTTAAAGCATAAAGGCTATCAATCAGCTCATCCATAGCAATGTGCCAACCAAAGGCATCCAAGATACGAACCACACCTTGAGTTGCACGGCGAAGGGCATATGGGTCATTAGAACCTGATGGAATCAAACCTACTGAGAAGAAACTCAAAATAGTGTCCAATTTATCTGCAATGGCAAGCACTGCGCCGACCTTGCTCTCTGGAAGTTCTCCTTCAGCTGAAGTAGGCATGTAGTGTTCACGAATAGCAGCTGCTACTGCTGGAGTTTCCCCAGCAAGAAGGGCATATTTTTCACCCATAATTCCTTGGAGCTCGTCAAACTCACCAACCATACCTGTCAACAAGTCAAACTTGTAAATGGCTGCTGCACGAGCTAAGTCAATTGTTTCATCCGCTGACAAACCAGCTTTTTCTGCCAAGAGAATAACAATCTGCCCCGTACGAATCATGTGTTCACGAAGGGAACCAATCTTCTCATGGAAGGTGACATTGTTTAATTTTTCAACAAGATCTGAAATCACCAATTTTTGGTCTTCACGCCAGAAGAATTCTCCGTCTTCTAAGCGAGCTACTAAGACTTTTTCATTTCCTTTAATGACATTTTCCAAATACTCTGCGTTTCCGTTACGGACTGAAATAAAGTTTGGCAATAGTTTACCGTCTTGATCACGAACAACAAAGTAACGTTGGTGTTCTTTCATTGAAGTCACCAAAACTTCTTCTGGAACTTCAAGGTATTTGGCATCAAAACTTCCCATAAAGGCAGTTGGGTATTCAACCAAGTTCAAGACTTCATTAAGCAAGTCCTCATCAATTTCGATACGTACACCATGCTCAGCTTCGATTGCTTTGATTTGGTCAACAATCATTTGTTCTCGTTCACGTGGATCTGCTATTACAAACTGCTTACGAAGGTCTTCTTCGTAGCTCAATGCTGACTGAATTTTGGTTTCTTTCCCCAAGAAACGATGACCACGGCTCACACGATCACCCTTGATATCAAGGAAATCCAAATCAAACTCTTCTTCATCTAAAAGAACAGTTAAAGTGTGAACAGGGCGGATGTATTCAAAGGTGTTGTTAGCCCAGTGCATGCTGACAGGGAAAGTCAAGGACTTCAAGACATCTACAACACCAGGAACAATGGCTTCAACTGCTTGACCAACTTCTTCCTTAGTGACATAGACATATTCTTCACCCTTGATTTCACGGAATTCAATATCTTCAACAGTCAAGCCTTTTCCACGGACAAATCCTTGAGCTGCTTTTGTGAAGTTTCCATCACCATCCAAGGCAATTTTCTTTGCTGGTCCCTTGAAATCTTCTGTCAAATCAGACTGTTTGTCTGCAAGACCAGTCACACGAACAGCCAAACGACGTGGTGTTGAGAAGGTTTGAACAGCTTCAAAAGACAGGCGGTTTTCCTTGAGGAAGGCTGCCATTTTTTCGCCTAGTTGTTTTTCACTTGGTGTGACAACATAGGCTGGTAATTCTTCAAGACCGAGTTCTACTAATAAGTTTTTTGTCATGTTTTTTCTCCGAAAAATATCTTTTTATTTTCCAGTTTGCCTTATGTGATTGGCACGCAAGCAACCAACTTCGTTGTTTCATTGCTAAAATTGGAGCCAAAAGTCTCCAATTTTGCCTAGTATCCTTAGTTTCACTAAGGATACCTTCATCACTGCGGCAACTGGCTCAGGGCTCACTCTGTTCGCCCATTTTCGTAATTTGTCACTCTCTTTATTCTGCGTCTTCTGCTAAGAGTTTAGCTCGTGTTGCTTCATCCAAAAGTGGGTAGCCTAGGCGTTTGCGTTCTGCGACAAAGGTTTTAGCTACGACACGGGCCAAGTTACGGATACGAGCGATATAGCCTGCGCGCTCTGTTACAGATACGGCACCACGCGCGTCAAGCAGGTTAAAGGTATGTGAACATTTGAGAACATAGTCATAGGCAGGGTGCACCAATCCTTCTTCCAAGGCACGTCCAGCTTCTTTTTCAAACTTATCAAAGTTTTCCAGTAACATTTCTTGGTCCGAAATTTCAAATGAATATTTTGAATGCTCGTACTCAGGCTGGATAAAGATTTCTCCGTATTTTACACCATCAGCCCACTCAATATCATAGACAGAATCTACTTCTTGAATGTAAGAAGCTAAGCGTTCCAAACCATAGGTCACTTCCGCAGTCACAGGGCCAGTTGCCAATCCACCAACTTGTTGGAAATAAGTAAATTGAGTGATTTCCATTCCATCAAGCCAAACTTCCCAACCAAGACCAGCTGAACCAGTTGATGGGTTTTCCCAGTTATCCTCAACAAAACGAATATCGTGTTCCAAAGGATTGATTCCCAATTTTTCCAAAGACTCAAGGTAAAGTTCTTGGATGTTTGATGGAGAAGGCTTCATAACCACTTGGAATTGGTGGTGTTGGTAAAGACGGTTAGGATTTTCTCCGTAACGACCGTCAGCAGGACGACGTGATGGCTCTACATACGCTGCATTCCATGGCTCAGGTCCGATAGCACGAAGGAAAGTGTAAGGACTCATTGTCCCCGCACCTTTTTCATTATCATAAGCCTGCATAAGCATACAACCTTGGTCATTCCAAAATTGTTGCAAAGTCAAAATAATTTCTTGAAATGTTAATTTTTTAGACATTGTTTACTCCTTTAAATTATATTATCTTCTTAGATTTATTTATCAAGCAACCAAGAAAAGGCTGGGTCCTGAAAAATATGACGTTTAGGAACAGTTTGTAAATTCTGATCGCATTCATCTATTGTACCTAATTTCAAAGCACAGACTTCTGGTATATTTTCTTGAACAGTGAAAATTTGACTATGACAGTTCTGGCAGTAATAACGCTGTTTTCCTGGAGAAGAACTATAGGAAACAAGCTTTTCTTTTCCATGCAATACTAGCTTTTCACTGCTAACTTTAGCATTAACTGTATAGGCAGACGCAGTTGCTTTCCGACAAAATGAGCAATGACAAAAAACTAATTCCGATAATTCCTCATCTAGAGTGTAGGTCACTGCTTTACATAAACAAGATCCTTTAAGCATTATGCTCCTTTCTACTTAGGCATTAGACGAATTCAAAAAGAACCGAATTTCAACACCCAAGCCTTGCGACTAGGGGCGTCAGAAACGCGGTTCCACCCTAATTTATTACTTCATTGTTTTTGAAAATACTACAGAAAGCGCCAGTTCTTTATTTTGCCCTACTTGGCTCCCACTATCCCAAGCTCGCTTGAAGAACGCCATAAGACTTTCTCTCCTGCAGACTATTATATCAAAAATTGGAACAATGTACAATTCTTTTTATGATTTTCTAGAAATCCATATCATCAACTCGTGGAGCACCAGACTGAACAGCAATTATTTTTAAAGTTTCTCTCTCCTCATGACTCAGTTCAATTTCAAAACAATCAAGATTAGCCTGAATACGAGATGCTGTGACAGATTTTGGAAGGGGTAAAAATCCTTCTGCCAAGCTCCAGGCCAAGGCTATTTGAGCAACAGTCTTTCCGTGATTTTCAGCTATTTCTTGCACTTGCTTGCTATCAAACAGTTCTCCCTGACCAAAAGGTCCCCAAGCTTCCAATAAAATTCCTTTTTCTCGACAGTAATCTACGACTTCCTCTTGATACACACCTGGCGCCAAACGAACTTGATTGACCGCTGGAAGAATTTTTGCTGTTTCAAGCAAGGCATCCAAATGATGGGGAAGAAAATTACTAACACCAATAGCACGGATTTTGCCTTCTAGGTAAAGATCCTCCATCGCTCTCCAAACTTCTGAATTTCGGATTTTCCAGTGGTTATTTTCTCTGAGTGGTTTTGGATTTGGCCAATGAATCAAATACAAATCCAAATATCCCAAGCCCAGCTTCTCTAAAGACTCTTCAAAAGCCTGACGAGCTTGCTCATAGTTGTGATTTGTATTCCAGAGTTTACTGGTTACAAAAATTTCCTCACGCGGAACGCCACTATCTTGAATAGCACGACCAATGCTTTCTTCATTTTTATAAATAGCTGCCGTATCGATATGGCGATAGCCTGCCTTTAAAGCCTCTAGAACAGCTTGATAGGCAATCTCTCCATTTTCAGCTTTCCAGGTTCCAAATCCCAGTACTGGAATCGTAACACCATTATTTAAAGTATAAGATTTCATTATTTTTCCTTTCTATGAGAAGAAAATCCAAAGAGCCAAATTTTCAAGGAAAACTTTTCTCTTTAGATTTTGTGTATTATTGATTGCGGTCGTAATAGAGCTGATGAGCTTTAAGACGAGAGTCTAACAAATCTGGTACGGTAACAAAGTCATAACCTTGCCCTTTCAAATAGTCAATAACCTTCGGCAGAGCATTCACTGTTTCAGCATGGATATCATGCATGAGAATAATAGAACCATTCTTGACTTCACGCTGAATTTCTGTCAAAATAGATGCTTCATTTTTATTCTTCCAGTCCAGACTATCTACATCCCACATAATAAAGCTCAAATCTAAGCTATTGCGAATGTCGTCTGTAATGGCTCCATAAGGCGGACGCATGAGTTTGGAACTAGAACCCAACACTTTAGTTAGCGCATCCTCAGTATCAGTAATTTGTTTTTTAGCTTCATCAAGGGAAAGTTTTGAAAGCACTGGATGACTCCAACTATGGTTTCCAATGACATGTCCATCCGATTTCATGCGTTTCAAAATCTCTTCATTTCCAGAAACATTCTTACCTAGCACAAAGAAAGTTGCTTTGATACCATACTTAGAAAGAGTATCTAATGCTTGAGTTGTCGTCGTAGGATTTGGTCCATCATCAAAAGTCAAGGCCACTACTTTACGATTTTTCTTTTCATAATAAGCCTTATATAGCTCTGCATCCTTATCTAATAAATAAGAGGACTGAATAACTTCAAAGAAACTAGATACTGGCAAGGCAATCTCGTCTAGATTTTCAACTGACTGACTTGGATAAAGGATAATCTGACTATCCTTGTAATCAAAATTCCATACAGACAAGTCTTGGTCAGAGAAGCCTTTAACAACTTGATCAATCTTTTCTTGCTCCAATTTCTTGTCCTGTAAGAAAGAAGTCAGCTCTTTTATCAGTTTCTCTTTGGCCTTACTAGCATCTGAAAATAATTGATCAAGGGTAAAAGGTTTACCATCTTCTGTCAAATGTACTTTTGCCAGACTAGTTTTTTCAGTCTCTTCAACTTTTGACGAAGTTAAATCATAGACTTGTTTCATCACACTTCGGTTGACAATCCCTTTTAAAGTCGAATCCTGTTTCTCCGTATAATAAAAAACCAGATTTTCCTTGTCTTCCAGATTTTCCTTAATATCCTGTGTCATGATTTCTTTTACAGATGAAATGACTTGCTCCCCTTGGAGAGGATAATAGGCAATTACTTCTGCTTGTCCCTTACGAAAATGATCTTTCTGATTTCCCTCACTTAATTGATCATCTTTCTCTTTTTTGAGAGATTCAATCCTTTGTTCAAAACTTTGCTTTGTATAGACTTTGTATCCAATCACTGAACCAAGGACGCAAATACTTACCGAAAAGATAGCTACCAGGGCTATTAAACCGATTCTCTTTTTATCGTGCTCAACACGTTTTGCTCTACTTTTATCCATAGAGATATCATATCAAATTCAGGCTATAATTTCAATTATTTTAGAGGAAATAGTATATTAAAAAGAGGGGAACTCCCTCTTAAAATCTTATTTTACTGCTTCTTTCAAAGCATCTACCTTGTCCAAACGTTCCCATGGAAGGTCAATATCTGTACGTCCCATGTGTCCATAAGCCGCTGTTTGACGGTAAATTGGACGCTTGAGGTCCAGCATTTGGATAATTCCTGCAGGGCGAAGGTCAAAGATTCGACGGGCTGCTTTTTCAAGCTTGCTTTCAGCTACTGTTCCTGTACCAAAGGTATCGATACGAACAGAGACGGGTTGAGCAACACCGATAGCATAAGCCAATTGCACTTCCGCCTTCTTAGCAAGACCTGCTGCAACGATATTCTTGGCAATATAACGAGCCGCATAAGAGGCTGAACGGTCCACCTTAGTCGCATCCTTACCAGAGAAAGCACCACCACCGTGACGAGAGTAGCCACCATATGTATCTACGATAATCTTACGACCAGTCAAACCTGAGTCCCCTTGAGGTCCACCGATTACAAAACGACCAGTAGGATTGATAAAGAATTTTGTTTGCTCATCCAAGTAAGAGGCTGGAATAACCTCTTTGATAACCTTGTTAATGACATCATTGTGAATTTGTTCGTTGCTGACTTCTGGATCGTGCTGAGTTGAAATAACGACTGTGTCCACACGTACTGGACGGTCATTTTCATCATACTCAACCGTAACTTGTGATTTAGCATCTGGGCGAAGATAACTAATTTCCCCAGACTTACGAAGTTCTGCCAGACGACGAACCAATTTATGACTGAGTGAAATTGGTAAAGGCATGAGCTCTTCTGTTTCATCCACTGCAAAGCCAAACATGAGACCTTGGTCTCCAGCACCAATTAAGTCCAGCGGATCTTGATCTGCATTTCCACGAACCTCCAAGGCTTCGTTAACACCTTGGGCAATGTCAGGAGATTGTTCCACCAAAGATGGATGTACTCCTACAGTCTCAGCAGAAAAACCATATTCTGTATTAGTGTAGCCAATCTCTGCAATGGTATCACGAACCACACGGTTAATATCCACATAAGCATTTGTAGATATTTCACCAAAAACATGGACTGAACCAGTATATACAGCTGTTTCAGCAGCAACGTGCGCCTCTGGATCTTTAGCTAAAATAGCATCCAAAATCGCATCCGAAATTTGGTCTGCAATCTTATCTGGATGCCCCTCAGATACAGATTCAGACGTGAATAATTTACGTTCTGACATAAAAATGTCCCCCCTTAAAAATAGTGTTATAGAGTTACAAAGTACTGATAGGTATTTTCATTTTCTAAGAGTTACAACGCGTAAGAAATAAAAACGATACTTTTTTATTTCTGAAGCTAGTAAGGCGCATAGGGTGACCGCATTATAGCGGCAACCGTAGAATGACGAACGACTTTTGAGCCGTCATTCTTTGCGAGTTGCGACTCGAAAGAAAAAATAGAAATTTCTACCATCTTATCGGGACTATATAACTTTACCATTATACCATTTTTAAACTCAATTTGCAGTCTATAATGTAGTGTTTCTGTATAGATAGTTCGTTCTCATAAAACAAAAAGGATTTAATCCTGTTATATACAGAATTAAATCAAAATCTGAATTGCTTTTAATATTTTTTATACTCTCTAGAAACACCTCTATAATACATACTCAGACCTAATATAGCAATAAATTTATGAATAATAGTATTTGATTCGAATAAAATGTTAATGACTATCCCAGTCATTATAAAACTAATTGCAATTATTAAACGCTGCTTCATTTGTACCTCAACTTTCTATTTCGTAGAAAAAAAATTCAGTTCCTATCCAAAAGCCTATAATAGCTCCACCATATCCTCTTAAAGAAACAATACCTTCTCAAAGCATGAGAGTTCACCTTCAATTCTTGATAGCATTGCTTCATGCATTACATCATATCGTTTCACCATTGTATGCATCACGAATACTTCCTTACATTTATATTATTTTTTTATCTTGTTACAAACTCGGTAAGTTTTTTCTGCTCATTTTTCATTATCTCGTTATACCAAAAGAAATTAATCCTTGAGCTAGATTTTTACTCAATTCTCCATATGTGGCAATTTCTTTATAAAATGTCGCAACCTTTGGGCTCAATGATTTCTGACTATGAATCCCACTAACAGCCTGCTGACGAAGAGCTTCTGCCAACTCCATGACAACTCTCTGTTCATTGTTTGTATTCTCTAATAGAGTTTTATAACGTAATAAAATATCTCGTTCATTTTTATGAATCTCTGTATCTAAAATCAAATTGTAAACCTTATTGAGAATTTCTTCTGTTCTCTTATCCATAAATTATCCTCTATAACCTGAAAGACAATAGCTCCTACCCAATGAAGATATCCAACCATTAACCATGACATCTTTAGTTGACTCAAAATCACACTTAGTTACAATATCTCCATTCTCAATTTGGAAATTAACAGATGAAACATTGTCCAAACATGTAATGACGCGAAAAAGTATCGTCAACAAAACCTTATAAAGTTCCCTTTTGGTTCATTCCTTTTAAACCTATACAAATCAATAGTAGAGTGGCTATGATATCAACAATATCTTGTGACTTTAGTAAAGACAAGACTCCTAGAGAAATAATGTAAAATATACTAATTACTTTTCTCATTATCTACAAAAACTATCTGCCGCTAGCCCACCTGTTGAAATCGCAATGCAACACCAACAGGACCAGTAAATGCAGTTAGACCTATATAAATTAACATACCAACTAATACTCCACAAGTAGGATTTAATCCACCAGAGTACTCTTGTAAATCACTGTTTTTTAGAATTGAAAACTGATTCATTGAACTATTCATTGTACATCCTCTCTCTTTTTAGCAAATTCGCATAGCTGAAGCACCACATATAATCGCAGCTCCAGCGTAGAAAAAGTCTATTTCAGTCATCCCTGCCATACCTGAAATACAACCCAAATCATTTTTACCTCCTTCAACACAATAATAGAAAGAGCATCAACTTTGAGCACATTAACTTGTTCTATTGTTTTTGTATCCATGATGAATATCTCGTATATAATAGAAATCTTTTGTCAGATTATAACCTTGACAAGTTCAGTATAGCAAAACAAAATCGATTTTTATCACAAAGTATTTACATGTTGCTAACTCCACTTATCTTCAAATTTAAATAGACACATTATCGGAGTTATCAAAAAGTCTTGAAAAAGTCCAGAATGATTATAATCTGATTACCCAAAATATGATTTAGACATAATTAGTTAATATCATTCTGCATTACTAGTTTAATTTGATACAGTGCAAATCGAAAAATTATTAGCAATAATAAAAAGCCATTTCCAAAAAACAAGAAATACATTGCTAAATCACTCTTTAAATAGTATAGAAACCAAATAAGCATCCAAAGTATGCTCATTTTTATAAAGATATTACTTACTATCCATTCAATCTTTAGCAAGAGATAATTAACTATGTTCATTATAACAATCTCCATATTTCCATCCTCATCATATCTATAGCTCAATCACTTTACTACTATGTCTCAAAATAATTTATTATTATATACTATAATTAAAACGTTAACTCATTCTTTTTTTGAAATATGTAATTCGATATTATTCGAGGAAATAATGTATCCTACTGTGAATAATACTACAAATATATGAGTATAAAATAATACAGATGACGACTTATAACCATCTATAACGACAAAAATAATTGATAATAGTAACAGAAAAAATGTAGGTGCTAAAATCTTTTTAATAAATTGTTTGTATCGATTAAAGCATAGTTCAAAACTAATGTTTCCTCTCTTCTTATTATGCGTTACTAAGTGAATCAGCAACTCAAAAAACACACTACCTACAGAAAGAACTAAAACTTCGCTTATTGGAACATTTAGAACTATTCCAATCGCACCTATTATAAAAAAAGATATAAAAAGAGCTAAAATTAGCCTAAATTCACCACTTTCCATCAACTAACCCCTTTTCTATAAAAATCTAGCGATAGCCCATATAGCTGTGCAATATTGTGCTCATAAAACACCTCCAGCCTAAGTTCCAGCTCTTGGTGCAACCAAACTACCAATCATTGCTCCTGCTAATGTGCAAACTTCCCCTGCACTAGCTGTTCCTCCCTCAATACTAGCCAACATTTGGGTATCCAAAACATCAAATTGAATCGTTGTCTTTGTTTCCATGGGGGAATACCTCCATATTAATTTTTATTATTTTTGTCGGATTATAACCTTGACAAGTTCAGTATAGCAGAACAAAATCGATTTTTACCGCAAAGTCTTCAAATGTACTTTTTTCATCACGAAACGTATTTTTTCATGATTTGTAACCTTTCAAGATTAAAAATAAACCATTTTAAAATTTATTCCACAAATCGCTGCTAGATATTGTAAAGTCGTCACTCTAGCTTTTTTGCCCAGTTTTATTGTTATGACTATTTCCTAACTCATTTACAGGAACTAGCTAAAAAATAATGTATATAAAGTCATAACAAAAGAGTCCCCCTTAAAATATTCTATAGAATATCCTAAGAATGGCGACTCTTTTAAAGTTCTATTTCCAAGATCTGTGTAAAGATATAATTTTTACTTGTAGTTTTCAAACATACATTTGGATAAGATTTTAAAATTCTCCGAACATTGGCCAAGCCTATACCCCGACCTTCTCCTTTTGAAGAATTGTCACGCTTGAATATATCTCTCAATTCTATCTCTCTTTCTAAAGTAGAATTTTTTACAATCATGACTAATTTATTCCATTCTGTATCTTCAAGAAAACAAATTGCTATTCCTCCTTCTGCTGCGGACTCTATAGCATTATCTAACAAGATAGAAGTAATTGTTAAGAAGTCTATTTGTTCCATATTTTTTATAGAGAACTGTTCACCAATCTCCAGGGAAACTGGAACAGATAAGTTTTGGGCCTCCGATAACTTAGATAATAGTAAACTCTTTAGCGCCAAATCATTGATATTTCTTAGATGTGCTACATCAAAACGCTTGCCTTTTAATTTTTCACCAGAATTTTTCAAAACACTATCATAAACTTGAGAAACCAGATTAATATCTTTTTGATCTATACCTATTTTTAAGCTCGATAAAATATTAGCATAATCATGTCTAAAGCTTCTAATTTCTTGATACAGCCCCTCAACTTGTTGACTATAATTACTAAGATTTTGCAATTGAATTTCTTTTTGTAGAACGACTTTCTCCTGTAGTTCTTGAAGTAATCTTCTATCCAAGAGATTAACAAAACAAATAAACAATAAAAAGTAAACTGCTGTCCATAATTCTTTATAATCCAACATTCTATCCCAACTTACTTTATCACTATAGTTTATATAAGATGGTAAGATAAAATAGGCTAGCATTAAAATATCCGCAGTAATTAAAATAAATTTTGTCTTTCTATCCAAGTTCTTTATTTTTAAATGACTAAAATTATATCGAAAGAGACTAATAAGAAAAAACACAATAATTTCAGCTAATAAAGAGAAAATCATTGTTCCTAGATTAGTTTCATATAGTCTATACAATATTGGAATCTTAGAAATTATAAAGTAACCTAAAAAATTTCTGATGACATCCCAAAATCCAAGCGGAAATAATGAGTAAAAAAGTAATAAAGAAACCTTACTTCTTAATTTACCAATAGACAAAGTATATAGGATAAAAAAGGTAGGATAAATCAATAATGACCCAAGAAAGTAAAATCCAGTCGATTTAAATAAAACAATAAATAGTAATGTTAAAAGATGGAACAGAATAATGGATATTCCGATTTTTTTCAGATTTAATCTCTCACCTACAACCTTAGTATGGATACATAACAATAGAAAAACACCTATAATATTTAGAAAAAATATCATCTAAATCTCCTTAGTCATGAAGTCTTTCGATAGCTTTCATAAGTGGACGAATTTTTAATCTAGAGACAATACAAGAGGATCCGTTCTGAAAATGAACTAACCGATTTTCTTTATCAATTAAAGATATATTATAAGGATTTACGATAAATGATCTATGACATTGAAATAAACGTGGTTCCTGTTTAAGAATATCTGACAATTGTCCATAAAATTCAACTATGTCTCGTTTGGAATAGAGAGTCAACTTATGAGCAATTGTTGATGTTTCAATATACAATAAATCTTTAAAAGGGACTTGAATTTGAGCTTTGGATCCTGTAAATATAAAAGAGTCCTCAGATACTGTTCTTCCTTGATTATCGCTAACACTTGAAATAACATTTTCAATTCGTTTGATAAATAATGGTTCAGGTAATTCTTTATCAATGAAATCAATAGCTGATACTAAATATTCAAAAGATACAGGCATAAACTCAGAATGTGATGTTACAAAAGCAATCACTGCTTGAGAATCAAGTTTTCTAATTTCTCTAGCAACGTCTAATCCTCTTTTGTCATCATCTTTTATTTCAATATCAAGTAAAAATAATTGATGATTTCCTCTCTCTGAAATGTCCTCTAAAAGCTGTTGAGGTTTTCCATAAACCTCAAAATGCCTATACTCAATCTTATTATCCACCAAAATTTTTTTGACAATATTTTCAATTCTAGTCTGTTGTAAAAAATTATCTTCTAGTATAAAAATATTCACTACTTCACTCCTATATATTTTTCCACTGATTTTTTAATATTGTAAAGTGTCTTCTAGAACAAGCAATGTCTGATACTCTATCATCCAAAAACATAATCGTTCTTGTCTCATGATTAAATCCTGCTATTTTATCTTTATTTACAAGAAACTTTCTATGGCATCTAATAAGTTCTTCTGTACTTTCCTCTTCGATTTTAGCTAGTGAGGTTGAAGCTTCAAAATTCCCTTCGGCTGTTACAAAAAGAACAGCATGAGCTTTTGTTGGGTGAGTTGTAACATAATAAATTTTAGAGAGTGGTACCTTTACGATAGCTCTATCTTGATATAAAATATAGTCTTTCATATTTAGCCTCCTTCTATAAGTTTAATCTTATCAGAATTATGGAAATTAAATTATAAAAATCTCAAATGGTTTCTATACTATCTCAAATGGTAAAAATTTTCTTAATTTAGACATTTCATGATAAAATAGATACTTTTTAGTACCTCAATAATATTAATCTTTCTTCATTTGATAAACTAATTTCTAATGAAAGGAAAGATATGAAGGCAATTCAAATTTTACACTACTCTTTATTTGGCTATATTTTATCTCTGTATTTAAAATATTATTTCTTAAAAAAAACATTTAAAAATACAAAAATTTTACAAGGACATAAGATTAACTACAAATATAAATCTTCTACTTATTTTATCATAAAATCAGGGTCTCTAACATCTAAAAAAATGAAACTCTATTTAAAATCTATCCAATTTAGTTCAAAAAAATCAGAAGTCATCATCATAGGCAGTCAGATTGATTATGATGAGCTTTACCGAAACCACTATAGTGTGTTTGGTGTTATAGACATAACTAATAATAAATCATTAAAATATATTAAAGAAAAAATTCATTTTTACTTGGAAGAGCTCTATGAATTTAAGAAGGATAAGAGTGATTAAGTCTATGAAATAAAGTTTCAAGTCTTATAACTTTATATCCGTAATCACCTATCCATTAATTTTGATTTCTTCCTCCATATGCTAGAGTTTGATATCAAATTTTAGTGTCATCTTAAAGTAGTCATATTTTGTCAGTCTTCTTTTTTCTGAATTATTGAAATTGATTAGAACCTCTACTATTTTATTGATATGAGCTAGTTTATTATGTGACTTTCAGTCACATAATAGAAAAAGTTGGAGCTCAGTACTCCAACTTTTTCTATTAAAATGTTTGGCGTTTTGCTTTACGCTCTGCACGACCACGTGCGCGATTTTCAGCGCGCTTGGTCTTGCGGCGTTTTTCATCAACCGCCCATTGAATTTTCTTCTTATAACCTGGTTTGACTTTTTTCTTTTTCTTTTTAACCAAACCAATCATTTCGATATCAAGTTTATCTTGTTTTTTCTCACGGTTGGCACGACGATCACGGTCATAAGTATCTTGAAATTCCCCGTCTTTGACCATTTTAGGAGTAAACTTGATTCCCAATTTCTCCAACTCACGGATATCCGAGTCATCACTGGGTTGGTAAAGGGTAATAGCTGTACCTGGTAGGCCATTTCTTCCAGTACGACCAACACGGTGAACAAAGAAAGATAAATCTTGCGGAATGGCATCATTGATGACATGGCTGACACCTTCAATGTCAATCCCACGCGCTGCCAAGTCTGTTGCGACAATGTACTCAAAATCCAGATTTTTCACCTGGTTCATGATACGCTTGCGTTCACGAGGGGCAATATCTCCATGAATCTTCGCTACCTTCAAGCCTTGAGCAGTCAGATATGAATGCAATTCATCAGCACGCATTTTAGTGTTAACAAAAATCATTGCCAAATACGGTTGCATCAACTGAGTTAACTGGTAAATTTGAGCATTCTTGTCACGTCCCTTTGTAGAAATCAACCAATTATCAATGGTATCAGAAATGACCGTTTTGGTCTTGATTTTCTCCATAACAGGATTTGACAAGTATTTTTTCAAGAATGGTTGCAGTTTTTGTGGGATAGTCGCTGAGAAGACCATGAATTGCAAGTCTTTTGGAAGGCTTCCAGCAATCTTATCAACAGTTTCCAAGAATCCCATATCCAAGGTCATATCTGCCTCATCGACCACAAAGGTCTTAGCCTTGTGAATAGCTAGGTCACCAGACTTAACTAAGTCATAAATACGGCCAGGCGTTCCGATAACAATATGAGGCTGGTTACTTGCCAATTTGTCAATCTGGCGAGCCTTATCCGTACCACCCACATAATTAACCACACGAACTTCGACATCTGAGTGGGCTGCAATCTGACGGGCTGCTTGGTAAATTTGAGTAGCTAATTCACGGCTCGGTGCAGTAATGACTGCTTGAACACTATCGCTGGCTTCATCTAATTGCTGGAAAATCGGCAATAGGAAAGTGTGAGTCTTACCCGAACCTGTTTTTGATTCACCGACTAGGTCACGACCTGCCAAAACAATAGGAATCAACTTGTCTTGCACCTCTGTTGGAGTTGTAAATTTCAACTCCTCCAAGGCTTCACTAATATATTTTTTAAATTGAAATTTCGTAAATGACATAATATCCTCGATTCTATCTATCTTATCAATTATACCATATTTTATTCCATTTCAGTAGTCTCACTTATTTAGGCTATTTCTATTAGCTTCTCTAGTAAAAAAGGCTGGAATTTGTGAATCCCAACCTCTTTTCACTCATTATTTCCAGTTTAAAATAGCATTCAAGCCATAGTGATCACTGACTTGTGGACAATTGTTACCATCAAATACGACATGTAAATTTTCCACCGCTAACTCTTTGGTAGTAAAAACATAGTCGATTCGAAGGGGTTCTGTATTCCCCTTCCAGCCATCAATTTCTGGTGGAACAGTATAGCTACCACTTTTCTCTTGAGCAACTTCAAATGCGTCTTGTAAACCTAATGGGCTAGCTAAAATAGCTTGGTAACCTTCCTGACCAGCTGGGTTATTGAAATCTCCAGCCAGCAAAAGTGGCTTGTTCAATTCTTTCAAGACAGCCTCAAATCGTGCCCATTCTTCTTGGAAACCTTTATCCCACCAAGAAAGATGGACACTGGCAACTGCAAGTTCATTACCATCGACTACAGTTTCAGCCAGGGCGACACGGCGAGTATGATAGTCTGTTGGATCATCCACATCTGAAACCAAAATTTCTCTTGCTTCAATAGGTGTTTTAGACAAGATAGCCACACCTTCATGATAGCGGTCATAACCAATATGGTTATAGGCCCAAGTCCAATAGTAATTTTTTCCTTGCTCTGACAACTTTTCAACCAAAAGTCTAACATAGTGATCTTGGTGAATAAGCTCTGCTGCTGGCAAAGCTTGATAAAGGTCATTCACCTCCACCTCTAGCGAAGTGATCTCCTGATTGATTTCTTGGAAACAAATCAAATCATAGTCTTTATCAAGAATATCTTCAAGCAAGAGCTGGAATTTTTCCTCAGCTTTTTTTTCCATCCAGCTATGAGTATTGAGTGTTAAAAATTTCATGCTTTTCTCCCAAAACAAGAGGTTGGAAAACAGCTTCCAACCTCAAGTATATTACAATTCTACTTTAGCAACTGCTGTTTTAGCTGCAAGAGAACCTGTTTTTTCTAATTTAACTGATTTAATAGCTTCAGCATTTGTGAAGACAACTACTGTAGAAGTTTCACGACCTGCTGCACGGATAGCATCCAAGTCAGCTGTGACAAGAAGATCACCTGCTGCAACTTTTTGTCCTTCAGCTACATGAACAGTAAATGGTTTTCCTTCAAGACTTACTGTGTCCAAACCAATGTGAACAAGTACTTCAAGACCTGCTTCAGTCACAAGACCAAGAGCATGTTTTGTAGGGAAGATGCTTGATACAGTACCTGAAACTGGAGATACAATGTTTCCATTTGCAGGTTCTACAGCAAATCCGTCACCCATCATTTTTTGAGCAAATACTGGATCTTTTACTTGTTCCAAAGCAACAACTTGACCGTCAGCTACTGAGTAAACTTCCTCTGTTACACCTTTGTAGTGTACAGTGTTTTGTTGTGCTTCTGTCATTTGACTTGGAAGAGTTTCAGGAATGACTTCACCTGAATCAAGGATATCTTGGATATCAGATTTCAATACGTCTGCTTTTGGACCGTAGATAGCTTGAACTCCTTGTCCTTTCATGACAAGACCCATAGCTCCTTCTGCTTTCCATTGTTCTGCATCACCGACTTTGTCAGCATCTTTTACAGTTACACGAAGACGAGTCATACATGCATCAACATCAACGATGTTTGCACGTCCACCAAGAAGGTTGATAATGTTTACAGCTTGAGAACCTGCTGCAACTTTCACTTCGCTGCTAGCTTCTTCTGAACCTTCAGCAGTTTCGTAGTTTCCGTTACGTCCTGGAGTTGCGTAATTGAATTTTTGAATCATGAAGTTTGCGATAAAGTACATGATTACGGCAAAGAGAACAGTTACCCAGATAAAGTTAACAATATCCATACCGATACCAGCGCTAATCGCAATAGGTGTACGAGTCAAGAACTCGATTGAACCGAATGAGTGCATACGTAGGTTTACTACGTCAGCCATAGCGAAGGCAGCACCTTGAACAAGTGAGTAAACAAGGTACATAGGTGTTGCTACAAACATGAACATGTATTCGATTGGTTCAGTAACCCCTGTCAAGAATGTTGCAAGAGCTGTCGCAATCATCATACCTTTATATTGATGTTTCTTATCAGCATCGACATTACGGTAGATAGCCACGATCACACCCATCAAGATACCGAACGAACCGATCATTTGTCCAACTTTGAAACGAGCTGGGTGAACAGTATCTAACAATTGTTGGTAGTGACTTGCATCTGTACCTTTAAGATTAACAAGGTCTGTTACCCATGCAAGCCATAGTGGGTCTTGACCAAATACTTGGCTACCTTTTGCTGCACCAGTTAAGACTTCATAAGTACCACCAAGAGCTGTGTAGTTCATTGGGATAGTCAACATGTGGTGAAGACCAAATGGCAAGAGCAAGCGTTCCAATGTACCATACAAGAATGGTGCAAGGATTGGAGCAGTTTCTTGTGAGTTAGCAATCCAGATACCAAAGCTATTGATACCAGTTTGCACAAGTGGCCAGAAAGCTGAAAGTACGATTGCAGCAATTACTGAACGAAGAATAACTACAAACGGTACAAAACGTTTTCCGTTAAAGAATGAAAGTGCATCAGGAAGCTTACGGAAGTTGTAGTATTTGTTGTAAGCAGTTGCTCCAATAAAACCAGAAATAATCCCTACGAAGACACCCATGTTAAGTGCTGGAGCTTCCATAACACTAATGAAGTAATCAGCAACTTTGATTGATCCACCAAAGAGAGTTGTGACCATAGCTTCTGGATTTTTCAACATATCTCCTGATACGCCAAAGATTGTACCAGTGATACGATTGATTAGGACAAAGGCAAGACCTGCCGCAAACGCACCACCAGCGCGTTCCTTAGCCCAGCTTCCTCCAATAGCGAGGGCAAACAAGATATGAAGGTTAACGATGACTCCCCAACCGATTTGCTCTAGTACACCACCAGTAGTAACGAGTGGGGCAAAGTTAGGGTTGATCATCACAAGTGACTTACCGATTGAAATCATCAAACCAGCAGCCGGCATAACCGCGATAACCACCATCAAAGCCTTACCGAATTTTTGCCAAAACTCGAAAGACAAGACATTTTTGAATGTATCTTTCATCATTCAAATCTCCTTTATTTTTATTTAGGCAAACGTTTTACGAAAACGTTTGCACTTTCTATAATTCAATTATACCACTTTAATTTTTTTTGTAAAGGCTTTTATAAAAAAAAGTAGACTTTTTTCTAAAATTTTTGTAGTAAAAAAGGAGATATTAAAATCTCCTCAAATATACTTCTATTTTAGATTTTCAGGAATCGGCGCATTGAAATTCCTGATCCGATTGAACCGATAAAAATTCCAATCACAAATAATAAGGCAATCATCAGTGGACTGAATACTTCTGGTGATATCATTGAAAGGTTCTGACCAACCAATGACTTATTAACCGATTGGTAAACCATTTTATAGACAATAAATACCAGAACTGATGGAAGTGTTGCTCCAAGCAAACCAATGAAGGCACCTTCAAGCAAGAAAGGTCCGCGGATATAACCGTTCTTAGCACCTACTAAACGCATGATTTGAATTTCACGACTTCGTGAAATGATGGTGATACGTATAGTATTAGAAATCAAGAACACCGCAATGAAAATCAATAATCCAGCGATAACTAGTCCCCAGACACGAATAAATGAGGCTAACTTAAACAAGCGTTCTGTATTAGCACCACCATCTTGAACTTCTGATACACCTTCGATTTTTTTAGCTTCTTCTGCTACTGTCTTTACATCACTTGGTGTATTAGTATCAACGATATAAGCATCATAGAGAGGATTGGCATCACCTTCAAAGATTTTCCAGTTGTCCCCCATTGTTTCTGTCAACTTTTCATACTGTTCTTCTTTACTTGAAAACGTAACACTTTTAACGGTTGACATACCTTTCAAAGCATCATATACCTTATGGTAGTCGTTATTTGTAACAGTTTGACCTTCTTTTTCAATCGTCTCACTATTATCAGCTACGTCCTTACGAATGTATACCATTACTCGGACATTATTTTCGATATCTGTAGCTAGTTTAGCCGTATTAAAGATAACAGATGCAAATATTGCAACCAAGGTCAAAGTAATCATAACTGAACTGACAGCAGCTACTGTCATCCAGCCATTTCGTTTCAAACTTTTTAATGATTCAAATAAATGACGAAAAAATCTACTAATCATCGTATCCATATTCTCCTTTAGCTTCGTCACGAACGACACGGCCATTTTCAATGGCAATGACACGGTGGCGCAAGGTATTTACAATCTGACTGTTGTGGGTAGCCATCAAGACAGTTGTACCTTGGAGATTGATGCGTTCCAGCAAGTTCATGATTTCCCATGAATTATCTGGGTCCAAGTTTCCTGTTGGTTCGTCCGCAATCAATACTTTGGGATTATTTACAATAGCACGCGCTATCGCAATACGCTGTTGTTCTCCCCCTGAAAGTTCATTTGGGAAAGAACGAACCTTATGCTTCAATCCAACCAAGTCTAAAACTTCCATAACACGTTTTTTGATATTACGGCGACTTTCTCCAATCACCTCCATTGCATAAGCAATATTTTCATAAACGGTTTTCTTTGGTAACAGTTTATAATCTTGGAAGACAACCCCAACACTACGACGTAGGAGAGGGACATCTTTCTTTTTAATTTTAACCAGATTAAAACCAGCAACAGATAAGCTTCCTTTTTCGATTTTTACTTCGCGGTACAAAGCTCTAATAAATGTTGACTTTCCTGCTCCTGAAGGTCCTACGATGTAAACAAATTCCCCTGGTTGAACGCTTACCGAAACACCACGTAGGGCGGTCGTTCCGTTGTCGTATTTTTTGACGACATCTCTCATTTCAATAATTGACATGTGAGTTCCTTTCTATCTTAGCTGATTCTCCACTTGAGATAAGCATCGATAAAACCATCTAGGTCTCCATCCATAACCTTATCTACTTGTGCAACTTCAAAGCTAGTTCGGTGATCTTTTACCATAGTATAAGGCGTGAAAACATATGAACGGATTTGGCTTCCCCATGTGATTTCCTTTTTCTCACCCTTGAGGGAATCAACTTCCGCTGCTTTCTTTTCTTGCTCCATTTGATAGAGCTTAGCCTGCAACATCTTCATGGCACGATCTCTATTTCCATACTGGGTACGATCGACCGTTGACTGGACAACAATCCCAGTAGGAATATGTGTTAAACGTACACCTGTGGAAACCTTATTGACGTTTTGTCCACCAGCACCACCTGAACGGAAGGTGTCCATCTTGATATCATCTTCACGGATTTCCACTTCAATGGTATCATCCAATTCTGGCATTACTTCTACAGATGTGAAAGAGGTATGGCGACGTTTAGCAGAGTCAAATGGTGAAATTCGCACCAAACGGTGAACCCCCATTTCTGACTTGAGAAGACCATAGGCATTAGGTCCTTCAAATGATAAGGTTACTGACTTAATACCAGCTTCATCCCCTGCTTGGTAATCCAATACTTCCACTTTAAAGCCTTTAGCATTTCCATAGCGAGTGTACATACGGAGCAACATATCACCCCAGTCCTGAGCCTCAGTCCCACCGGATCCTGGATGGATTTCCAAAATCGCATTATTATGGTCATAAGGTTCTGACAAGAGAAGGGTCATCTCGTAACTGGTCATCATCTTATCAAGTTCGGATAACTGTTCAACCAATTCTTCATACACCGACTCATCTTCAGCTAAAAAGTCTAATAAAATTTCAACTTCATCCTGCAACTCTTCCATTTTGTGGAAGGTGTTGTAGGTGTTTTTTAATTCATTTAATTCTTGCGACGTTTTTTGGGCCGCGATATTATCGTTCCAAAAATCAGGTTCTGTCATCTTGTTTTCCAAGATGGCAATCTCTTCCTCTAAACCTTCGAGGTCAAAGAGACCCCCTGAAAGAAGCTAATTTTTCACGATTTGCGTCAATTTTCTGACGAATTTCTGAAATGTCCATAAATACTCCTTTTTTACATTATTTCATTATAGCATATTTTATCATTTCTTTCCATCTTTTGCTCTAATCCCTTATTACACGTAAAAAGAAGCCTTTCGGCTTCCCTTCTTACAAGACTTTTGCTGAAGTGCGAGTAATCTCTTCTACTTGAATATTCTCTGATTCAAATTTTTCTTTCAAGGCTGGTAAATCAATTGATCCATCGATTTGAACTTCGATAATGACCTTACCATCCTTACGCGGAATATTGACTGTATGAGAGATATTCAAATTTTCTTCTACAATCAAAGAAATAATTTTTCCAAGAACGCCAACTTCATTTTCCGTAACAAAGCGTACACGAATTCCTTCTTCGCCATAACCTGCAATTTCAAGAAAGGCTTGGAAAACGTCACGGTCCGTAATAACCCCATAGACTTGATGGTTATCTACTACAGGAAGAATACCAATCTTATTTTTCAACATCAGATAAGTTGCATCCTCTAGACTCGCATAGCCTGAAACAGTGACAACATCGCGAATCATCACATCTTTTACTTTTGTCTTATTTAGAAGATAATTCATCTCATAGATAGAAAGACTGGTTGCTTTTGATGGACTAGCTTGGGCAATGGTTCCTTCAGTTACTAAACCAACCAATTGATCATTTTCGATAACAGGCAAGCGGTGCAACCCTTGCTCTCTCATCAAATCTGCTGCATGAGATACTGTTGTATCTGGACTAATATACACTACCTTGCGGGTCATAAAATCTTTAACTGCCATGAGACTTCTCCTTTTCTATTCTTATCCCTATTATACAATCTTTTTGTAAATCTATCAAACGCTTACATTTCTTTTTCAAAATTCAGAAAAGTATGAATAAGCTAGCAAAAAGAGCTCTGAAATCGAGCTCTCTGAATGAATGTAAGAAACGTTTCATTCCATTTTTTTCAATTATTAGAAATTAACCTTTTAATGTAGATAAAGATTGCTTTACAATCTATATCTGTCAACTAAAAAGGTCCCCTGGACTATAATGATGATTACTTCGTAATCCTCATCCACCGGCTAAAACAATCCACTGGATTGTTTTAGCCACCTAGATATGCTTTTCTGACTTCTTCTGATGAGGCGAGTTCTTTTCCTGTTCCTGATAGAACGATTTTCCCTGTTTCCAGTACATATCCTCGGTCAGAGATTGCAAGTGCTTTATTGGCATTTTGTTCAATCAAGAGGACAGTTGTCCCTTGCTTCTGGATATCTTGAATGATATCAAAAATCTCTTGGATAAAGATTGGGGCAAGTCCCATTGATGGTTCATCTAAAAGAAGAAGTTTTGGTGTTGACATGAGGGCGCGTCCCATGGCAAGCATTTGTTGTTCTCCCCCTGAAAGAGTAGCTGCATCTTGGTTCTTCCGTTCTTCAAGACGTGGGAAGCGTGAGAAAACTTTCTTCAAATTAGCTTGATTTTCTTCACGATTTTTCTTTAAGAAAGCTCCCATTTCTAGATTTTCCATAACAGTCAAGCCAGGGAAGACGTGGCGTCCTTCTGGTACTTGTGAAAGACCACCTGCTACGATTTTCTGAGCTGGCATTTTTTGGATTTCTTGACCTAAAAATTCAATCTTTCCTGAACTTGGTCTAACCAAACCAGACAAGGTACGGAGAATGGTTGTCTTACCTGCACCATTGGCACCGATAAGGGAAACAACTTCTCCTTCATTCACTTCAAAGCTTACATCACGGACTGCTTGGATCATGCCATAATGCACAGAAAGATTATCAACTTTTAACATAGACATTAGGCTTCACCTCCTAGATAAGCTTCGATAACACGTTTATTGGTCTTAATTTCGTCTGGAGTTCCTTGAGCAATCAAACGACCGTATTCAAGTACGTAGATACGTTCTGTTACTTCCATGACCAGATTCATATCGTGTTCAATCAGCATGATCGTAATCTTAAATTCATCTTTGATGCGACGAATTAACTCAGTCAATTCGGCTGTTTCCTGTGGGTTCATACCTGCAGCTGGTTCATCTAAAAATAGAATTTTAGGTTCCGTAGCAAGGGCACGAACAATTTCCAAACGACGTTGTTGTCCGTAGGCAAGATTTTTAGCGAGAGTTTCTGAATCACCATCCAAATCAAAGATTTTCAGCAATTCCAAAGCTTTAGCTTTTAATTCTTTTTCACTCTTGTAAAAAGCTGGTAAGCGTAAGAAACTAGCAAAAACATGTTGTTTGTGATGGTTGCCAAAAGCAATCAAAACATTGTCCAAAACTGTTAAATCTTTAAAGAGACGGATATTTTGGAATGTACGTCCAAGTCCCAAAGAAGCAATCTTATAAGGTGACTTTCCATTCAAAAGGTGACCATCTAGTGTTACTGTTCCCTCACTTGGTTCATAAACACCTGTCAAGAGATTGAAAAGGGTGGTTTTACCAGCTCCATTTGGACCGATTAGTCCAACCAATTCCCCTTCGTTCAATTCAAGAGTCACATCTCCAACAGCTGTTAGACCGCCAAAATGTTTGGTTAACTGTTTTACTTCAAGTAATGCCATTAGTTTTGTTCCTCCTTCTTAGATTTTTTAAAGAAACGTGATAGGCTCAATTCCCATGTCCCAAGTAGTCCACCTGGTCTGAAAATCATTACCAATACCAAGGCCAAAGCATAAATAATCATACGCACACTAGCAACATCTTGGAGAAGCATATTCAAAATTCCAAGAACAATAGCTGAAACAATAGCACCTGTAATGGAACCAAGTCCACCAAAGACAACAATGATCAAAACGTTGATTGAGTTGATGAAAGTGTAATCTTTCGGTACAACTGAACCGATAAATCCTGCCTGAAGTGACCCTGCAATACTTGCAGTAATAGCACCAAAGACGAAGGCGATGATTTTAATCTTAGTCGTATTAACCCCAACTGACTCAGCAGCGATTTCATCCTCACGAACAGAGAGAGTTGAACGACCAATTGGACTACGCAAAAAGTTCAAGGTTGCAATGGTTGTAATCACGACAAAGAAGTAAACCATTTGCCAGGTTGTAAAGTTAGGAATTCCCAAGATACCTGCTGCACCATTTGTAAGGCTTCCACCATTGATGATAAAGATACGGATAATTTCAGAAACACCGAGAGTTGCTACCGCAAGGTAATCCCCCTTCAAGCGTAAGGTTGGAATTCCGACAAGCAAGGCAACTGCTCCTGAAAGCAAAGCACCTAACAGCATGGCTCCAAAGAAGGCACCGTAGGTTGGTGATTTAGAACCAATAATAGCAGCGGCATAGGCACCAATCGCCATGAAACCAGCATGACCAAGTGAAAATTGGCCTGAAAAACCAACGATTAAGTTGAGACCAACAGCCAGAATAATATTAATTCCGATTTGTTGTAAAATCTGTACATAGAATAGATTGAGTACTCCGACTGAAACCAATACACTAATCAAGCCATAGCCAGCTAACAAAAGGAGTAACCATAGAATATTAACTTTTAAATTTTCTTTCATCGTTTACACCTTCTCTTTCACATTTTTACCAAGGATACCAGCTGGGCGGACAATCAAGATCAACAACAAGATTCCATAAACAATAGCATCACGGAAGTCTGACATTCCAAAGGCTGTCGCAAAGGTTTCCAATAGACCAATCACAAAACCACCAAGAGCTGCACCAGGAATAATTCCGATACCACCAAGTACTGCGGCAACGAAAGATTTAAGACCTGGAGTAACTCCCATCAAAGGCTCAAGAGAGTTATAATAGAGGGCAATCAGAACACCAGCCGCACCCGCAAGAGCTGACCCCAAAGCGAAGGTAAAGCTGATAGTACGGTTTACATTGATCCCCATCAATTGCGCCGCATCGCTATCTACGGATACTGCACGCATGGCTTTCCCCATCTTAGTCTTTTGGACAATGACTTGTAACAAAATCATCAAAATCAAGGAAATGGCCAAAATCATTAACTGCACGTTTGTTAGGCTAACTGGTCCCAAATCATAGCGAACTGTTTGAATCGCTTGAGGGAAGGCACGGGTATTAGCACCAACCAGATAGACCATCCCATATTCCAATAGGAAAGAAACCCCAATAGCTGTAATCAAAACAGCAATACGAGTAGAGTGACGCAAAGGTCGGTAAGCAAGGAACTCAATCACGACACCAAGAATGGCTGTCGCTAACATAGCTACAATAAGAGCTACAAAGAAATTCATTTGGAAAGAATTAATCAAGAAATAACCGATAAAGGCTCCCATCATATAAATATCACCGTGGGCGAAGTTGATGAGCTTGATAATTCCGTAAACCATGGTATATCCTAGGGCTAACAGCGCATAAACACTACCTAGAATCAAACCATTTACTAGTTGTTGGAGCATAAGATTCACTCTTTCTATTTATAATTTTGAGGGTTTCCCCTCACTTTTTGATAGGTTCTTAAACACCGAAACAGGGAGTGAGTCAGAGGCTCATTCCCTATTTCAACATTTTTCTATTATGGTTTTACAACTTCTGCTGCTTCAACCTTACCATTGTTCATGGTCATCATGTAAGCAGTTTTGACTGTGTTGTGGTCTGCATCGAAGCTTGTTTGACCAGTTACACCTTCAAAATCTTTTGTTTTAGCAAGGTTATCCTTGATTTCACCTGAGTTTTTAGCACCTTTTGCTGCGTTTGCTACAAGGTGAACTGAGTCATAAGCCAAGGCTGCAAATGTTGAAGGCTCTTCGTTGTACTTAGCACGGTAAGCATCAAGGAAAGCTTTTGCTTTAGCTGAAACTTCTACAGTAGTTGAGAAGCCTGAGATAAAGTAGATGTTTGATGCTTTTTCAGCAGTTGCTTGTTGTACAAACTCTTCACCGTTGAATCCATCACCACCAACGATTGGTTTATCAATTCCCATACCACGCGCTTGGTTTACAATTTTACCAGCTTCAGTGTAGTAACCAGGGACGATGATAGCATCAAAGTCTTTCCCTTTCATTTTTGTAAGGGCTGCTTGAAAGTCTGTGTCACCTGCTACGAAAGTTTCATCTGCAACGATTTCACCTTTGTAAGCTTCACGGAAGGCTTTAGCAATACCTTTAGCATAGTCGCTGGCATTGTCAGTGTAAAGAACAACTTTCTTAGCGTTTAATTTTTCAGTAACATAGTTTGAGATAATTTTTCCTTGGAAGCTATCTTGGAATGTTCCGATAAAGAGGTAATCTTGACCTTTAGTCAATCCATCTTGAGTCGCACTTGGCGAAATCAATGGAACACCTGCTTTTGTAGCGTTAGCTACAGCAGCTGCAGTTGCACCAGATGTCGCAGGTCCTACGATTGCTGATACCTTAGATTGGGTTACTAGGTTAGTTGTTACTGAAGCCGCCTCAGCAGTTTCAGATTTATTATCTTTATCAACTACTTCGATTTGTTTTCCGTCGATACCACCTGCTGCATTGATTTCATCAACGGCAAGTTGGGCACCTTTTTGTTCAGATGTTCCGTAGGCAGCTACGGCACCAGTTTCTTCGAAGTTAAATCCAATTTTGATTGTCTTTTCCTCTACTGAGTTACCAGCAGCGTTTGACGCTCCAGACTTCACTTCTCCACAGGCTGCAAGAAGTGCTACACTTGCAAGCGCCACAAACGATAGGGCAAATTTTTTCTTCATCTTTTTTTGTCTCCTTATTTCTTAAATAAATAGCATGTTAAGAATATACCGAATTATCAGAAAATTGTCAACACTTTTCTTGAACTTTTTCGATGATAACGTTTTCCTCTCGATGAAGATTGCCCACAAAGGGTGTTTCCAGCTCTTGGATATGACAAACCCTGACTTTTTTTATAAACTTTTCCTTGCCCAAGCGCCCGACCAATTGCTCCATTTCTTGAGTTGGAACATAGAGTTGTAAGTAACGATGTTTCTTGGAATGATAGGTAATATCTCCATAATCCTGCAATTTTTTGGCATCACGATTATAGTAAAGATAGATAATCAAGCCAGATCGATTGACTTTTTCAAACATGATAAATCCTCTTTCTAAGAAATCTCTCCCTATTATACCAAAAAAAGCAAACCCAGTCGAGTTTGCCTTCTTTGATCATTAATTCAATGAATTGTTGGCCATGATTTCATCAATAAAGCCATATTCAAGTGTTTCTTGGGCACTCATCCAGTTATCGCGTTCTGCATCTGCGTGAACTTTTTCGATTGACTGACCTGAATTTTCAGCCAAGATTTTTTCCAAGGTATTACGAGTTTTAAGCAAGTGTTCTGCAGCGATCGCCATATCGGTTTGCTGAGTACCTCCACCTGTACCACCCATTGGTTGGTGGATCATATACTCTGCATTTGGAAGCATGAAACGTTTGCCTTTTGCTCCACTTGATGCAATGACCGTCCCCATAGATGCTGCCATTCCCATAACAATGGTTTGGACATCTGCCTTGATAAAGTTCATGGTATCAACGATTGCCAAACCAGCTGAAACGGAACCACCAGGTGTATTGACATAAAGGTAAATATCCTTTGTACTATCTTGGGCATCCAAGAAAAGCAACTGGGCAATAACAGAGTTGGCCATATTGTCTTCAACTGGGCCTGTCAGCATAATGATGCGGTCTTTAAGAAGACGTGAGTAAATATCGTAGGAACGTTCTCCACGGCTTGTTTGTTCAATAACTACAGGAATCATTTATTTCTCCTTTTGAGTTTTAATTTTATTGGTCAAATGACTGAAGATAAGACTATTATAATATCTTGGTCAAAAAAGGTCAAATTTTTGCTCTGTTTTCATTAGACAGAAACAAAAATTCAACCTCCTTTCGTGACTGGAAATCCTTTTCCAAGTCAATCTCTTTTTTATTTTATTTTGTACCGAACAAGCGGTCCCCAGCATCTCCAAGACCTGGAACGATATAACCGTGTTCGTTCAAGCGTTCATCCAAGGCTGCTGTAAAGATTTCTACATCTGGATGAGCTTCTTGAAGGGCTTTAACACCTTCTGGAGCAGATACAAGGCAGACAAATTTGATATTTGATGCGCCACGTTTTTTAAGAGAATCAACAGCCAAGATTGCTGAGCCACCTGTTGCCAACATTGGGTCTACCACAAAAATTTGACGTTGGTCAATATCTTCAGGCAATTTCACCAAGTACTCAACTGGTTGAAGCGTTTCTTCATCACGGTACATACCGATGTGGCCAACTTTAGCAGCTGGAACCAAGCTCAAAAGTCCATCAACCATCCCGATACCTGCACGCAAGATTGGAACGATAGCCAATTTCTTACCAGCCAATTGTTTTTGAACTGTTTTTGTGATTGGTGTTTCGATTTCCACATCTTCTAGTGGAAGATCACGAAGTACTTCATATCCCATCAACATTGCAATCTCATCTACTAGCTCACGGAAAGCTTTTGTAGAAGTATCTGTACGACGTAAGATTGACAATTTGTGTTGAATCAGTGGATGATTAATAACTTCAATTTTTCCCATTTTTGGAATTCCTTCTTTCAATTTATTCTTCTTATTATACCAAAAAACGGTTTAAAAATCTTTCTAAACCATTTATTTTTGATATTTTTTACATTAGATCAGCCTCTTTAAGAGCTGTCTGTACTGTCTCAAGTGGTAAATGAGTCAATTCTGTCCCTTTTTCTTGATAAAGGTATTGGGCGTAGTCGTCCATTCTGTACTGGTTGATATAAACCACACGCTTGCAACCAACCTGAAGCAATTGTTTTGTACAGTTTAGACATGGAAAGTGGGTCACATAGGCTGTAAAGCCTTTGGGAACCCCACGTTCTGCACCTTGGAGAATGGCATTAACCTCTGCGTGAAGAGTGCGAACACAGTGACCTTCGATGACCAGACATTCGTGATCAATACAATGCTCAGTCCCTGACACCGAACCATTATAACCAGTGGAAATAACTTTATTATCCTTTACCAAAATTGCGCCCACTTTGGCACGTTTACAAGTGGAACGATTGGCAATTAGTAAGGCTTGGGCTGCAAAATACTCATCCCATGCTAGTCTTTTTTCAGTCATATCTCTTCTCCTTTTTCTCTATTTTTTAAAAAATGGTAAACCTAAATCTGCAATCTTTTCAGCTGGTACCTTCATGCCATCCTTGATCCATTTTAGAAGGACAGAAACGATGGCCGAGCTCCAAAAGGAATGAAGATAAGAGCTGACACCTTTTGATTTCCCATGGTATTTTTCTAAAAATTCCTGCATGGCTTGGACAAAGATTTTTTCCAGATGGTAATCCAAGGCCAATTGAATCACTCTGGCTTCCTTTCTGGCCTCTCGGAAAAGGTGAACCCAGACCAGATAAAGGTCTGTCTTTAAATCATAATGATGCAACTGTTCCATAATATTGTGGACAGTTCGTTTAAAGACGCTTTCTAAAATCTCCTCTTTGGAATCATAATTACGGTAAAAGGCTGCACGAGAAACGCCTGCACGTTTGACCAATTCAGAAATACTAATCTTGGTCAAGTCCTTTTTTTCCAAGAGCTGCAAGAGGGCTGTTTCGATGGCTTCTCTAGTTAATAAATTGGATTCTTGGTTTGATTTTCTGAGATTTTCAAGAGACTTTTCAGAGATTCTACGTTCAGACATAACATTTTCTTTCTACTTGTCACAACAGACGGATGAGGCTTTTGTTTCAAGGGCTTTCATGATATAATTGTAAAAAAAGACAGAACCTTTGTCAATGTATAACTGACAAAGATGGAGAATTTCTATGACTTGGAAGATTATTGCTGACTCTGGTTGTGATTATCGTCAGCTTGCAAGACCAGCTATTGACACGACCTTTGTAAGTGTCCCCTTAACCATTCAAGTAGCTGATCAGGTCTTTGTTGATGATGCCAATCTTGACATTGACCAAATGATGGAAACCATGTATGCAACTGCAGAAGCTTCAAAATCAGCTTGTCCAAGCCCAGATGATTATTTGCGAGCATTTGAAGGAGCCAAAAACATTTTCCTAGTAACCATCACAGGTACTCTCTCTGGCAGTCACAATAGTGCTCAACTAGCAAAGAATATTTATCTGGAAGAACATCCTGACACTAAGATTCATGTAATTGATAGTTTGTCTGCTGGTGGGGAAGTTGACTTGCTCGTAGAAAAATTAAATGATTTGATTGACCAGGGCTTGTCTTTTGAAGAAGTAGTTGAAGCTATCACTGCCTATCAAGAAAAAACCAAGTTACTTTTTGTCCTAGCCAAAGTCGATAACTTGGTGAAGAACGGCCGTTTGAGCAAGCTTATCGGTACGGTCGTTGGCCTTCTAAATATCCGTATGGTCGGAGAAGCTAGTGAAACTGGAACTCTCGAATTGCTACAAAAAGCACGAGGACCAAAGAAATCAGTTCAAGCTGCCTATGATGAGTTAGTAAAAGCAGGATATGCTGGTGGTCGTATTGTCATGGCTCAACGCAATAACGAGAAATGTTGCCAACAGCTTTCAGACCGAATACGTGAGAATTTTCCACAAGCGGATATTAAAATTCTCCCAACATCTGGTCTCTGCAGTTTCTATGCAGAAGATGGTGGTTTGCTGATGGGGTATGAAATTGATTAATTGCATTCTTGACAAGAGGTGACCATCATCTCTTGTTTTTTTGTGGTACAATAGAGCTATGAAACATTTTGATACTATCGTCATCGGTGGAGGACCTGCTGGCATGATGGCTACAATTTCCAGTAGCTTTTATGGTCAGAAAACCCTCCTCATCGAAAAAAATCGGAAACTTGGCAAAAAATTAGCTGGGACAGGTGGGGGACGTTGCAATGTAACCAACAACGGAACTCTAGACGACCTACTAGCTGGAATCCCTGGAAATGGGCGCTTTCTCTACAGTGTCTTCTCCCAATTTGATAACCATGATATCATCAACTTTTTTACAGAAAATGGTGTTAAACTTAAGGTCGAGGATCACGGGCGCGTCTTTCCGGCCAGCGACAAGTCTCGTACCATTATCGAAGCCTTGGAAAAGAAAATCACTGAGCTCGGTGGTCAAGTTGCTACTCAAACCGAAATTGTTTCGGTTAAAAAAAACGACAACCAGTTTGTCCTTAAGTCCGCAGACCAAAGCTTCACTTGTGAGAAGCTCATTGTCACAACAGGTGGTAAATCCTATCCTTCTACTGGTTCGACTGGTTTTGGTCATGAGATTGCCCGTCATTTTAAACACACCATTACCGAGCTTGAAGCCGCTGAAAGTTCTTTGTTCACAGATTTTCCACATAAGGCCTTACAGGGAATTTCCTTAGATGACGTGACCCTAAGTTATGACAAGCATGTCATCACTCACGATTTGCTCTTTACCCACTTTGGTTTATCTGGTCCTGCTGCCCTGCGTATGTCTAGTTTTGTCAAGGGTGGGGAGGTTCTCTCGCTAGATGTTTTGCCTCAACTTTCTGAGAAGGACTTGGCTACATTTCTAGAAGAAAATAGGGAAAAATCTCTAAAAAATGCTTTAAGAACCTTGTTGCCAGAACGCTTGGCAGAATTTTTTGTGCAAGGCTATCCTGAAAAAGTCAAACAGTTGACTGAAAAAGAATGCGATCAACTTCACCTGTCCATCAAGGAACTTAAAATTCCTGTAACTGGTAAAATGTCTCTTGCCAAGTCATTTGTTACCAAGGGTGGCGTCAGTCTCAAGGAAATCAATCCTAAAACTCTAGAAAGTAAGCTGGTCCCTGGCCTCCACTTTGCGGGCGAGGTACTGGATATCAATGCCCACACAGGTGGGTTTAACATCACTTCTGCCCTCTGCACTGGTTGGGTGGCGGGATCAAACCCAATCTAAATCTAAATTATTCAATGGCTAAATCAGCCCCAAAAGAAAGGAACTACTTTGGAACATATTATCTTGTTAAGGGGAGTTACTCCTAATGGAAAAAATGCTATCCCTAAAATGTCTTATCTAGTAGATATCTTGATAGAAGCTGGTTTTCAACAAGTTCGAACCTATATTCAAAGTGGGAATATCATTCTTGAAAGTGACTTAGATTTAGAAAAAATACGAGAACGTGTCCATACTCTAATAAATGAAAATATTGGTGCTGACTTAAAAATGGTAATCAAGAACAAAAGTGATTTTAAAAAAATTGTCCAAGAAAACCCGTTTGGAGAACACTATCTTTATGACCGTATACACGTGATTTTTTATCAAGAATCTATTAAAAGTCTCCCTTTAGAAAAATTGAAAATTGATTACGGTGAAGAAGAAATTTGTATCGGTAACCATTGTCTTTACCTCTATCTCCCTAGAACTGCAAAACAAAAGAAACTCCATACCAACTATCTTGAAAAGCTTTTCAATGTAGATTTGACCATGCGAAAACTAAATGTAGTAGAAAAATTATTAAGCAAGTAGTGCTTGAATTTAGAAAAAATCGGAAGATCACTCCTCCGATTTTATTTTGTCTGAGTTTGGACATAGTGGGCAATGACATCTGATGTATACTGGGCAGTGCCAGTTCCAAATTTGTCAATGTTTTCCTTAAACTCTGGGTTATAGACGTAGCCTTTACCGATATGACCGAATACCTCAATAGAGCAGTCAAATCCATAAGTACGAATAGCTTGCAAGAGTTTAGCAGCTTCTTCTTGGTTTTCTGTTGCTGTTACAGGCAGTCCAGCTTGAAGATTTTGTGACAAGGATCGAAATACTTGATTGAAGGCAGCCGTAGCTTCGTCTTCGTGACCTTTTTGGCGCTCGAGCGCTTGGTCCATCACTTCTTGTCCATATTTCTCTACCGCCTCTTGGTGGTATTTTTGATGGTCTTGGTAGTTAAATCCAGCAAATTTCTCTTGAATGCTCATTTCTCTTTCTCCTTTTTGTTCTTGAATGGTTTTTTGCAAGGTTGAAATCAAGGTATCCAGATGTTCCCTTTCTCGAGTCAAATAGTCCAACTGCCTGGTCAAATGAGGCAATAAATCTTCCCTTTCTTCCTTTAATAGCTCTGCTATTTTTTCTAAAGAAAAACCTAGATATTTGTAATAAAGAATAACCTGAAGGCGTTCCAAATCCTCCTGACTGTAGGTTCGATAGCCGTTTTCCGACTTTAAAGGAACCAAAAGTCCTATCTTATCGTAGTGGTGTAGGGTCTTGACAGAGACGCCCGAAAGCTGCGCAGCTTCTTTTATATGGTACATTATTTCCTCCTTATACTCAATGAAAATCAAAGAGCAAACTAGGAAGCTAGCCGCAGGCTGTACTTGAGTACGGTAAGGCGACGCTGACGTGGTTTGAATTTGATTTTCGAAGAGTATTACATTGATAGTATAACCCCTCCCCTCAGGTCAGAGTCAAGCGTTTTTGCGAAATTTTTTACTTTATCATAACATGAAAATGGTTTTCTTGACAGACCTTAGAAAACATGATAGGATAGTCAAGTCTATCAATCAAAAGAAACGCTCATTTTGAGTACTTATGAGGCTATTTGCCAAGGGCAGTAGCTTTTTCTTTTGTAATACTAATTTTAGGAGTTTAACTATGTCTGAAAAATCTCAATGGGGTTCTAAACTGGGCTTTATCCTAGCATCTGCTGGTTCAGCCATCGGACTTGGTGCCGTTTGGAAATTCCCCTACATGACTGCTGCTAACGGTGGAGGAGGCTTTTTACTGGTCTTTCTCATTTCCACTATTTTAATCGGTTTCCCCCTTTTGCTAGCTGAGTTTGCCCTCGGCCGAAGTGCTGGTGTTTCAGCTATCAAAACCTTTGGAAAACTCGGCAAGAATAGCAATTATAACTTTATCGGTTGGATTGGTGCCTTTGCCCTCTTTATCCTTTTATCGTTTTACAGTGTTATTGGGGGCTGGATTTTAGTCTATCTAGGCATTGAGTTTGGAAAATTGTTCCAACTTGGTGGAACGGGTGATTATGCTCAGTTATTTACTTCAATCATTTCAAATCCAGCCATTGCTCTAGGAGCTCAAGCGGCCTTTATCTTATTGAACATCTTTATTGTATCACGTGGTGTTCAAAAAGGGATTGAAAGAGCATCGAAAGTCATGATGCCTCTGCTCTTTATCATCTTTGTCGTCATCATCGGACGCTCTCTCAGTTTGCCAAATGCCATGGAAGGGGTTCTTTACTTCCTCAAACCAGACTTTTCAAAACTGACCAGTGCTGGTCTCCTCTATGCTCTGGGACAATCTTTCTTTGCCCTCTCACTAGGGGTTACAGCCATGCTGACCTATGCTTCTTACTTGGATAAGAAAACCAATCTGGTCCAGTCAGGAATTTCTATTGTAGCCATGAACATCTCGGTATCCATCATGGCGGGTCTAGCCATTTTCCCAGCCATGTCAGCCTTCAATATCCAATCTGAAGGAGGACCGAGCCTGCTCTTTATCGTCTTGCCTCAACTCTTTGACAAGATGCCTTTTGGAACCATTTTCTACATCCTCTTCCTCTTGCTCTTCCTCTTTGCGACAGTCACTTCTTCTGTCGTTATGCTGGAAATCAATGTGGGCAATATCACCAATCAGGACAACAGCAAACGTGCCAAATGGAGTGCCATTTTAGGAATCTTGACCTTTGTCTTTGGAATTCCTTCAGCCCTATCTTACGGTGTCATGGCGGATGTTCACATCTTTGGGAAGACCTTCTTTGACGCTATGGACTTCTTGGTTTCCAATCTCCTTATGCCATTTGGAGCTCTCTGCCTTTCACTCTTTACAGGCTATATCTTTAAAAAGGCTCTTGCAATGGAGGAACTCCATCTCGATGAAACAGCATGGAAACAGGGACTGTTCCAAGTCTGGCTCTTCCTTCTTCGTTTCATCATTCCAATCATCATCATCGTGGTTTTCATCGCCCAATTTATGTAATCAAAAAGGACTTGAGTAATAAACTCAAGCCCTTTCTTTTTTATGGATGGCTAACAATCAATTCCAAATCTTGTCCTTCCAAGGTCCAAGCTTCTACATCACTTGGTAGGATAAAGTGGCTACCTTTTTGAATTGGATAGTTTTTCCCGTCAACAGTAAGCTGACCTTGACCAGCTAAGACACTGAATAAGCTGTAGTCAGCTGTCTTTTCGAAGTCAACTTTTCCAGTAATTTCCCACTTGTAAACTGCAAAGAAATCATTGGATACAAGGAGAGTGGAACGCAAATCATCTGCTTTAACAGTTACAGGACGGCTATTTGCAGGCTCACCAATGTTCAAGACATCAATGGATTTTTCAAGGTGAAGTTCACGCAAGTTACCATTATCATCCTTACGGTCAAAGTCATAGACACGATAGGTGGTGTCACTAGACTGCTGGGTTTCAAGAATCAAGATGCCTGCTCCGATAGCATGCATGGTGCCACTTGGAACATAGAAGAAATCTCCAGCCTTAACAGGTACTTTGGTAAGCAAGGCATCCCAGTTCTTGTCCTCAATTTGCTGGCGGAGTTCTTCTTTTGACTTGGCATTGTGACCATAGATAATCTCTGAACCTTCATCCGCAGCGATGATGTACCAGCATTCTGTTTTTCCAAGTTCGCCTTCATGCTCGAGTCCGTAAGCATCGTCTGGATGAACTTGAACACTGAGCCAGTCGTTAGCATCCAGAATCTTAGTCAACAGTGGAAATACAGGTTCTGGACGATTGCCAAACAATTCACGGTGCTCTGCATATAAAGTAGCAAGATCTGTTCCCTCGTAGCGACCATTGGCAACTTTAGAGACACCATTTGGATGGGCTGAGATGGCCCAATATTCTCCGATTTTTTCACTTGGGATGTCGTAGCCAAACTCATCACGTAGCTTGGTACCACCCCAGATTTTTTCTTGCATAACTGATTGTAAAAATAATGGTTCTGACATGTCGATCTCCTGTCTGATTTTTCTCCCCTCATTATAGCAAAAAGCTAGGTCTTATTGAACTCTTTTTCCTATTATATAAAGTAGGGAGAAGATTTTATAAAAATAGTGAATAAAACCCTTCTTATGCTATAACTTTTGTTGGCGATCAAACTCTACTATGTCCTATTTCATACGATAAAAATCAATCACTAGACCAGCAGGACCTTTAACTAATAAGGACTCTGTTCCCCAATCCGTTTCACAAATACCGTGTAAAATCTCGACACCGATCTCTTTTAAACGTTGGTAATTCTGATTTAGATCCTCAACCTCGATATGAAGAATGATTCCTGACTGAAAATCTTCCAAAGGAATCAAATGATTTTGGGACAACATCAGACAGTGACTGCCAATCGTAAACTGAGCAAAACTGTCATCAACATAATCGGACTTTTTACCCAAAATACGCTCCAAGTCAGCACAGACTTGGGGAACATCGGAAACGATAATATCTAATTGATTTAAATTCATTTACTATCCTCCATAAAAAGACCGGATTGCTCCGATCTTTTTAAGTTTCGCTCTAAGAAAATCAAAGAATAAACAAGGCATCGAACCGCAGGCAGTACTGAAGTACGGCAAGGTGAAGATAACACAGTTTACATTTGATTTTCGACGAGAGGAATTATTTAATTGCGCGTGATTGCAAACCTTCTTCTTCCAAGAAGAGGCGGAATGGTACGAGTTCTTCTGCTTCGTATTTTTCCTTGAAGGCTTTGATTGCTTCTTCTGAGTGAAGTTTTGGATCCAATTCAAGTACTTCTACTGGAAGTGGACGGTGTGGAGTGATGCGAGCATCGATAACAACAGTTTTACCTTCTTTGCTCAATTTAACAGCTTCTGCAACAACTGCATCGATGTCTTCGATACGGTCAACTGTAAATCCAACAGCTCCTTGAGCTTCAGCGATTTTCGCATAGTCAGCATTAGGGAAGTCACAACCAAACAAGTGTTTGTTTGTGTCTTCGTATTTGTCCTTGATGAAGGCATATTTACCATTTGAGAAGACAACGTTGATAACTGGAAGGTCGTATTGAACGTTTGTGATAACGTCTGGGTAGCACATATTGAATGCACCGTCACCCATGATGTTCCATACTTGGCGATCTGGATTGTCTTTCTTAGCAGCGATACCACCAGGAAGGGCAATACCCATTGTCGCAAAGAGTGGAGATGTACGCCACATGTTCTTAGGTGTCATGTGAAGGTGACGAGTAGATGTTTGAGTAGTGTCACCTACGTCGATTGAATAGATAGCGTCTTGATCAGCATGTTTGTTGATTGCATTGTAAACTTGATACAATTGCAATTCACCCTCAGTTTTACCTTCGAGTTTGTTCATGTAATCACGCCAGTTTTGGTTGTTCTTAACGTTTGCACGCCACCATGGAGTAGATTCAACTGGATTCACTTTGTCAAGGATTGCTTTCGCTGCTTGACCTGCGTCACCAAGGATTGAAGCGTCAAGGGCGTGACGTTTACCAAGTTTGTAAGGGTCAATATCAACTTGGATGAATTTTTCAGTGTTCTTGAATGCTTCATAAACTTCAGCAAATGGGAAGTTTGAACCAAGGAAAAGAACTGTGTCTGCTTCAAAGACCACTTCGTTGGCTGGTTTCCAACCAACACGGTAAGCAGAACCTGTCAAACCTTCATAGTTCCATTCGAAAGCTTCAAAGTTTTTACCAGTTGTGATGATTGGTGCTTTGATTTTACGTGACAATTCAGTGATCACTTCACCAGCTTTCACACCACCGTAACCAGCATAGATAACTGGACGTTCAGCATTGTTCAAGATTTCAACAGCTTTGTCGATTTCAACTTCGTTCAAAGCAGGAGCGATGAATGAACGCTCGTATGAACCTGATCCATAGTATGAGTTTTCGTCGATTTCTTGGAAACCGAAGTTTACTGGGATTTCAACAACAGCTGGACCTTTTTTAGAAACTGCAGCACGGCAAGCTTCGTCAATTACTTTTGGCAATTGCTCAGCGTAAGCTACACGTTTGTTATATACAGCGATACCATTGTACATTGGGTTTTGGTTCAATTCTTGGAAAGCATCCATGTTCAATTCGTTAACTGGACGTGATCCAAGGATTGCTAGGAATGGAGTGTTATCCATAGCTGCATCGTAAACACCGTTAATCAAGTGAGTCGCACCTGGACCACCTGAACCAACTGCAACCCCGATTGAGCCACCGAATTTAGCTTGCATAACCGCTGCAAGAGCACCTGTTTCTTCGTGGCGAACTTGCAAGAAACGGATATCTTTGTCTTCAGCCAAAGCATCCATCAATGAGCTGAGTGTTCCTGATGGGATACCGTAGATTGTGTCTACGCCCCATGTTTTCAATACATTAAGCATTGCTGCAGATGCAGTAATTTTCCCTTGAGTCATAATGATAACTCTCCTTCAAATATTTTTAAATCTACTAAAAAAGGTTTCATATAGTTTTTGAAAACGTTTCAGTAAATTTTTACAATACTAATTTATCACATTTATTTTGACTTTACTAAGAATCTGCTCAGAAGTTTTTATTCTCTATTACAGTACAGTTTGAAAACGTTTTTAGCTTCTGTTTTATAATAAAAAGCGAGCAAGCCCGCTTTTAATCTATTTTACTAAAGTTTAGTAAGAGTGAACTAGTCAGAACGGATACAGAACTAAAGGCCATAGCTAGACCCGCCAGTTCTGGATTGAGGGCCAGTCCAACACCTGAAAAGACTCCTGCTGCAATCGGAATTCCGGCGACATTGTAGATAAAGGCCCAGAAAAGATTGAGCAGAATTCGATTAAAGGTTTTCTTACTCATGTCAAAGGCACGAACCACTCCTAGGAGGTTATTAGTTGTCAACACCAAATCTGCTGACTCGATGGCGATATCTGTTCCAGCTCCCATAGCAATCCCCACATCTGCTACACTAAGAGCAGGAGCATCATTGATGCCATCACCAACAAAGGCTACTTTGCCAGACACTTGTAGTTTATGAATTTCATGGGCTTTTTCTTCTGGTAAGACACCTGCAATGACCTCTTCGATTCCAATCTGATCTGCAATAGCACGCGCCACACCAGCATTGTCTCCTGTCAGCATGACTGTTTTAAGACCTCGTTTTTTCAACTGACTGATGGCAAGCTTAGCATTTTCCTTAGGAATATCTTGCAGAGCAAGCAAGCCTTTGATTTCATTCTCAACAGCCAAGAACACAACTGTCTTAGCTTCTTTTTCCAGTTGTTCTAGTTTTTCTTGATAAATGCTAGAAATATCCATGCCATCCAGCATTTTAGCATTTCCAAGCAGAACTTGTTTTCCATTGATTTGCCCTGAAACACCTTTTCCGTGCAAGGCTTGGAAATTTTCCACAGTGTGAAGCTCAAGTCCAGCTTCACTCGCTCGTTTCACAACGGCTTCAGCCAGTGGGTGTTGAGAAGCTTCTTCCAAGGAAGCTGCCAATCCAAGCACTTCTACTTCGTCGCCGATGATATCTGTGACCACAGGTTTCCCTTCAGTCAAAGTCCCGGTCTTATCAAAGACAATAGTTTGAACTTTCTGGATTTCCTGTAGAACCGTTCCATTTTTGAGGAGAACTCCCATCTTGGCACTGCGACCTGTCCCCACCATAAGGGCTGTCGGTGTTGCAAGTCCCAATGCACAAGGGCAGGCAATAATCAGAACTGCTACTCCATAGAGAAGCGAAGACACAAAGCTCGCTCCAAGCACAACTACACTATCCCTGAGCAAGACGAACCAAACCCAAAAGGTCACAATCCCTAAAATGACAACTGCTGGGACAAAAATCCCTGAAATTTTATCCGTCAAGTCCTGAATCGGCGCACGACTTGTCTGAGCTTTCTTCACAAAATCCACAATCTGAGCCAAAACAGTCTCTGAACCAACTTTTTCTGCTCTAAAAACAAGTGTTCCACTATTATTGATGGTTGAACCAATGACGGTATCTCCAACTGTCTTGTCCACAGGCAGACTCTCACCTGTCACCATAGACTCATCAATACTAGAGATACCTTCTACTACGACACCATCAACCGCAATCTTTTCACCGGGACGCACTCGAATCAGGTCACCTACCTTGACTTGCTCCAAAGGGACTTGAACATAGTTATCCTCACGCAAGACTTCTGCAGTTTTAGCCTGCAAGTCAAGTAATTTCTCCACAGCTTGGGAAGTATTTTTCCGCATTTTCTCCTCAAAAACGGCTCCCATAAGAACGAAGAAGAAGATAAAGGCAGCACTTTCAAAGTAAACGGGGAGACCAGCGAAGAGGGCAACTAAGCTATAGAAATAGGCCACTAGGGTTCCCAGAGCAACCAAGGTATCCATGTTGGCATTGTGCTTTTTAAAACTAGCCCAAGCACTTTGGATATAAGGACCACCTGCTACTAGCATAATCGGTGTTGTGGCTAAAAAGGTGCCCCAACGCATGACTTGGTGACTAATTCCTCCTGTCGACATCCCAATCATGAGGATTACAAGAGGCACAGTAAAGATACTAGTAATCCAAAAACGCTGTAAAAGTGATAGAGATTTTCGAGTCTTCTCAACAACTGTATAACTTCCCTTTTGCATCTTCATACCACAAGAAAATTCATGTTGACCTAATTCTTGAGGTGTAAAACGAATGACTTTCTCCTCATCTACGCCGATTGGTTCCAAGATGCCTTCTTCTTCAAACAAAATTTCCTTGTAACAGTTTGAAGGAGTTGCTCGATGAAAGGTAATCTCAGCTGGAATCCCTTTTTGAAGCTGTATATGAGCTGGATGGTAGCCTTTGTCTGCCGTGATACGGATTTTTTGAACACCATTTTCAAGACTTGCTTTTACAATTTCAGTCATATCATTCTCCTATTCTACAATCATCTTACCGTGCATCATATTCATGCCACAAGAGAAACCATACTCTCCAGCCTGCTCAGGCGTAATTTCCACTATATACTCTTCCCCCATAGGCAGGTCCGCATGCACACCAAAGTCTGGAAAAACAATTTGGTCCAGACAGGGTGAAGGGTCCTTACGGTCAAAGACAATGCGGGCTGGCACTGATTTCTTGAGGATAATCAACTCAGGCGTATAGCCCCCCATGACATCCACTCGAATCTCTTGGTAGCCGTTTTTTTGCTGGGCCTTTTGTCCAGATTTTTCAGGCTTTTTGAAAAACCAAAACAAGATAAACGCGATAAGGTCAATACAAATAATGGTTACAATGCTATTTAACATGACGTCTCCTTTACATACAATTACATTTTACTTCTGTTACAGCGCTTGATTTCTTCTCAGAAATCACAGCTTCCAAGTCTTCCAAGTCAGCCTGAGTAAAATCACATTCAGCAATCAAATCAGCCAACAAGTTCTTAATCCTACGAGAACAAACCTTGTCCTTGATATCTTGGACAAGTAAATCCCGACTTTGGTCCAAAGTTAAAAGGGCTGAATAGACAAAGAACTTGCCTTCTTTTTTCCTTGTCAGACACTCTTTCTCAACCAAACGAGCCAAAAGAGTTTGAATGGTTGACTTGGACCAGTCGAACCGCTCCGCCAGAACCCTGATCAAATCCGTACTGGTCTGCTCTCCTTGCATCCAAATAATCTTCATAACCTGCCATTCTGCATCTGAAATCTGCATTATCACACCTCCAAAATCTACATTTGTCAATTACAATTATCAGTATACCCTTAAAATCTACATTTGTCAACTATAAAATTAATTTTTTCTTTGAAAAATAGAATTTTAACCCTATGATAAAGGATTTTCAATCAAATCTTACTATATAAACTATAAAAATATGCTATACTAAAGAAAAAAGAAAACAACCACTAGGGGTGCGTAAAGCTGAGATTAACGACTGTTAGACCCTTTGACTCAATCTAGGTAATGCTAGCTGATGGAAGTGGAAATGATAATGGGGACTAGCAGTCTTCTATTGCCTTTCTAAAACAGACTAGCTTGTTCTTAAGAATACAAACTTCAGTTGGTTGGGAGGTTTTAGATGACTTATTTACCCGTTGCTTTGACCATTGCAGGGACTGACCCTAGTGGTGGTGCTGGCATTATGGCTGATTTAAAGTCGTTCCAAGCTAGAGATGTCTATGGAATGGCCGTTGTGACCAGTCTTGTCGCTCAAAATACCAGAGGCGTTCAATTAATCGAGCACGTTTCTCCTCAAATGTTGAAAGCCCAATTGGAGAGTGTCTTTTCGGATATCAAGCCTCAGGCTGTAAAAACTGGGATGTTGGCAACTACTGAAATCATGGAAATCATCCAGCCCTATCTTAAAAAGCTGGATTGTCCCTACGTCCTTGATCCTGTTATGGTCGCTACTAGTGGAGACACTCTGATTGATTCCAGTGCCAGAGACTACCTAAAAACAAATCTGCTTCCCCTTGCAACCATTATCACTCCGAATCTTCCTGAGGCAGAAGAGATTGTTGGTTTTTCAATCCATGATCCTGAAGACATGCAGCGTGCTGGTCGCCTGATTTTAAAAGAATTTGGTCCTCAGTCTGTGGTAATCAAAGGTGGGCATCTCGAAGGCGGTGCTAAGGATTTCCTCTTTACCAAGGATGACCAATTTATCTGGGAAAGTCCACGAATTCAAACCTGTCATACACATGGTACTGGATGTACCTTTGCTGCAGTGATTACTGCTGAACTAGCCAAGGGGAAAACCCTCTATCAAGCAGTCAATAAAGCCAAGGCCTTTATCACGAAAGCCATCCAAGACGCCCCTCAACTCGGTCATGGTTCTGGCCCAGTCAACCATACAAGCTTTAAAGATTAAAAAAAAACTCTCTAGTTCCCACTTTAAGGGAATTAGAGAGTTTTTATATTCTTAGAAAATCTCTTCAAACTATGTCAGCTTTATCTGCAACCTCAAAGCTGTGCTTTGAGCAACCTGCGACTAGCTTCCTAGTTTGCTCTTTGATTTTCATTGAGTATTAATTAGAAAATAATGTCATCCAACTTTGTTAAGAAGGCTTGCGTTTTTGCCTTTATATCTTCTGCCTGCATCAAATCACGCACTACAGCTACACCAGCTATACCCGTGCCAATAAGTTGGTCAATATTCTCTGATGTCAAGCCGCCAATAGCAACTACTGGAATGGCGACCCTTTGGCAAATTGTCTTCAAGGTTGAAATCAGGGTGATAGGCGCATTTTCCTTGGTCGTAGTCGGGAAAATGGCTCCTGTCCCCAAGTAATTCGCCCCTCCTTCTTCTGCCTCGAGGGCTCTTTTTACAGTTTTAGCTGTGACACCAAGTATTTTGTCAGGGCCCAAGACTTGTCGGGCAACCGAAACGGGTAATTCATCGTCGCCAATATGCAAACCAGCAGCATCAACCGCAAGACAGACATCCAAACGATCATCGATTATCAAGGGTACCTGATAGGCATCTGTTATTTCCTTGACTTGTTTTGCCAGTTGATAATATTGATTGGTTGTGAGATTTTTTTCTCGTAATTGGATTATGGTAACGCCTGAACGGCAAGCTTTCTCAACTTTTTCAAGAAAGCTTTCCAAGGAATCTTGATAGCGATTGGTTACCAGATACAGTCTAAGTGCCTCTCTATTCATAAATATCTCCTTTAATGGCATCTAGCCAGTTTTCATCTCTTTTGAGGAGCGAAAGCTGATTGAGAACTTGGTATCGAAAATCTTCCAATCCCATTCCTTGAACAACTATTTTCTCAGCAGAGATATTGAGATAAGAAACCGCTAGGCAGGAAGCTTCAAAGCCAGTCTTTCCTTGGCTGAGAAAAACAGCTGTTAAAGCTCCAACCAAGTCTCCTGTCCCTGTTATCCAGTCTAATTCAGCACAGCCATTTCCCAGTACAGCGACCTGATTCTTCGAAACGATGAGATCCTTAGGGCCTGTGACTAAGAATGACATACCTGGATAGATCTGGCACCAGTCTTTCAAGACTTGAAGCAAATCCTCAGTTTCTTGATCTTTAGCACTCGCATCTACCCCAACGCCGTGGTGTTTTAAGCCAACAAGACTTCGGATTTCCGACATATTTCCTTTAAGTACCGTAGGTCTATAGTCTAAAAGGTCTTTAACTAAGCTCTTACGAATGGATGAAACTGTTACGCCAACTGCATCTACTACCATTGGAAGACAAACTTGATCTGCATAAGAAGCTGCCATACGGATTGCTTTTTCCTTCTCAGCTGACAAATGCCCCAAATTGATGAAGAGTGCCTGGCTTTGCTTAGTAAAATCAAGAACCTCACGGGGATCATCTGCCATAACTGGTTTACATCCCAGAGCCAAAATCCCATTTGCTAGCATCTCACAAGAAATCTCATTGGTGATGCAGTGAATTAGGGAACTAGAGCCTAGAGGAAAGGGATTTGTAAATGCCTGCATCAGTCTATCCTTTCACTGAAAAAATATCCTTGCACTTTTTTAAAGAATTCCTGCTTGATTAAAAATCGAAAGGCAATAAAGGAAATCACTGTACCAATCAAGGTTGCTCCGAAAAATCGAGGAGTGTAGATAAACCAGCTAAGCTTAGCAGCCGATCCTGTAAAAAGTACCATAACAGGATAAGAAACAATAGAACCAATAATACCTGTTCCCAAAATTTCTCCTAGAGCAGAATAGTGAAATTTCCGACCGTACTTATAAAAGAGACCTGCAAGAAGGGCTCCAAAAGTCGCTCCTGTAAGTGCTAAAGGCGGAATCCCTTGAGTCGTCATACGGATAAAGGCTGTGACTGTAGCCATGACCAAGGCATAAACAGGTCCCATCATGATTCCTGCCAGAATATTAACTACACTGGACATCGGTGCCATACCCTCAATCCGAAAGATAGGCGTAAGGACTACATCAAGGGCAATCATCATGGATAAAATGGTTAATTTGTGAACTTGTAATCGGTGATTTCTCATGTTACTATTCTTCTCCTGTTTCTAAAGACTGTAAATCGCTCTTCCATGTCTGATGTTGGTAGGCCATTTCCCAAAACTTGGCTTCCATATGAACACTGATGTGGAAGGCATCTAGCATTTTTTTCTTGTCTGTCTCGTCACTTTCTCGATAAAGTTGATTGACCAAAACTTCTTCCTCTCTGATCTGCTGCTCCAACTCATCCGTAATATAAGTTTCAATCCATTGTTGGTAGAGAAGATTTGGTGATGGTTTAAGATTAAGTGATTTGCCTATATCATGATATAGCCAAGGACAAGGAAGCAAACTTGCAAAAGCGATGGCTAAGTTTGGCTCTGCAAGTTGACGATAAATGTGCGAAATGTAATGATAACAAGTTGGAGCGATTGGATGTTGCTCCATTTCCTGATCGCTGATTTCCAATTCCTTGAAAAATTGTTGGCGGATAAATAACTCACCTTCCACTAGACTCTGGGCATTTTGTTTCAAGAGTCTTTTCATCTCTTGGTTTGAAGTCTTATCAGCCAAAAGGTGATAGATTTCTGAGAAGGCCTTCAGATAGTAGGCATCCTGAATCAGGTAATAGCGGAAAATGGCAGGTTCTAAATTCCCCTCTTGCAACTGTAAAATAAAGGGATGATGAAAGGAAGCCTGCCAAGCTTCCTTGGATAATTCCATCGCAATATCTGTAAATTCCATAATAACTCCTTTATAAAAATAGACTGGTTTGAAGCAATAAAAAGAAAAGCAGGTAGATTAATTTTATTTTTTTAGAAATATAAAAGATCCGATAGCGATTCTCCACCTGTGCATGTTCGTCATATCCATGCGCCGATAGAGCTCTCAGGTAAAGATGGCGCCATCTAAAGACTGTCATCAGAACCTTGCTGTAAATCAAGGGAGACCAAACATGCAGTTCTTGACCACGTAATAGACAAGCTTCCTTGAGGGACTTGATTTCTTGCTGAATAAGGGGGAAGGAATTGAATACCACAATCAAGGCATAGGCCCAAGAGCGTGATAACCCCTTTTGAGCCAAGTACAAGAGAAGCTCTTTTAGGGAAATAGAGGAAACAAAGACAAGACCAATACAAACGGTCACAAAGGCCCTCGTTCCAAGCATGACTGCCTGCGAAGCATCTCCATGTAACTGAACTGCCCAGTAGTTGGCCAAAGATGGCAAAATGGCGAGCAGAATCATCCAAGCCAATACTTTAAATCGCCGGTAATAGAGCATAAAGAGAATGCAAAATGCGACTACTGAAAGATTCAGAGCAATCGAAGGAATAAAAGATGTTTCCAAGGATAAAATCAGCAAGAAGAGACTGATAATTGGTGTCTGGGTTTCTACTTTGACCATACTACTTCACCTCCCCTTGAGTATTGCTACTCTGAGATGTGAGTGGTTTGGTAATTGTCACTTCTTTCACATGACTGAGACCCTGACTAGTCATCTCAATCCAATAATCAACCACAGAGATCAAGGGATCTAAACGATGGCTAATGATCAGAAAACTTCTTCCTTGATTTCTCTCCTCCACAATCCACTGATAAAAATATTGACAAGCTCTATCATCCAAACCTGCAAAAGGTTCATCTAGTAAAATCACAGAAGCCTTGCTAGTCAAGATGGCCAAGAGCTGTAGAATCTTTTGCTGGCCACCACTTAATTGATAGGGGCTCTTATCGAGTGCCTGCTCCAGATCAAAATATCGTAAAGCTTGGAAAATTCGTTGATTTCTTTCAGAATCAGGTCCATCTAATTGAAGTTCTTCTCGCAGACTGACTCGGATAAACTGCTTCTCAGCTTCCTGAACAACACCCGTCAAATCACGATACAAACTCTTTTTCTTTTTAAGAACCGAACCCTTCCAAGTAATGCGCCCCTTATACTTTTGAAATTGAAGAATAGAGCGAAAGAGGGTTGATTTCCCGACACCATTGTCACCCAAAATACAGGAAATTCCTTGGTAGAATGTAAAATCCGCAATTGAAAAGAGGGGACGCTTATCCAGCTCACAAGTTGTTTTGTCCATATGGAATAGTTCTGGACTAGAAGTAACTTCCTTTGAAGAAACCTGTGTCAGCTCAGAGGTAGGGATTTGATTTATTTTCCTTAGTTGTCCGTCTCTTAGCTCCACCATATGGTCGATATAGGCTTCATAATCAGATAAATCATGGTCGCACAAAATAACTGTCTTCCCATCAGAGACCAACTCTTTTAGAATCTCCAATATCTCTATCCTACTCTTGCGGTCAATGGAAGCCAAAGGCTCATCCAAGAGATAGACCCTAGGATTCATAGCAAAGAGAACAGCCAAAGCAGCCTTTTGCTTTTCCCCACCTGATAAGTGATGAATTGGACGGTGCAAAATCGCCTTGCAGCGACATTGCTGGACAACATCTGCTATTTTAGAATCAATTTCCTGAACGGGATGCCCAATATTTTCCAAGGTAAAAATTAGCTCCTCAAACAAGTTCTCCATGGTAAATTGATGATTGGGATTTTGAAAGAGGATACCAACCGTCTGGAAACGTTCGATGATAGAAAGCTGACTGACCTCGCTCCCATTTATCAGGACTTGACCGCTATAGGGAAGAGAACTGACTTGGGCAATCATTTGAAAGAGACTAGATTTTCCTGAACCGCTGCTTCCAACTAACAAGGTAAAGGCTTGCGCATGAAAAGTAAAATCAATCGGCTCAGAGAAGATTGGGGACTGAATCGCTCGTAGTTCCAGCCCCATCTATGCCTTGCCTCCAGCTGCAAACTGATGATAAAGTTTGACAATTGCACGAACCAAGATAGTACAGAAGAAAAAGACGGAAATAAAACGTACTACAAGCAAAGAAAGGACAAAAGGAAGGGAGAAGGCATAGTAACCTAACTTAATGTATTCATAGACAAAGCTAACAAGCGTAATCCCAATACTATTGGCAGTTAGAGAGAGCCAACTTTCATAGCGATTCTTGGTTACGATAAAACCAAGTTCACTTCCCAAACCTTGAACCAAGCCAGACAAAAGGGCACCTAGACCGAATTGGCTACCATAAAGGACTTCAGCAAGCGCAGCTAGCACTTCTCCAATCGTTGCACTTCCCACTCTTGGAACAAAAATGGCAGCAATAGGCGCAGCCATACACCAGAGACCAAAGAGGATTTCATTGGCAAAGGCCTGTAAACCAAGAGGGGCTAAAATCAGAGTGAGGATATCAAATAGATAGCCTGAACCCACAAAAACGCCACCAAAAAAGATAGACAAGAAAGCAAGTAAGATAACATCTTTTAACTGCCATTTTTTCAACATAAAAAAACTCCTTTTTTAAAGAAAAGTGGGGCATTCAAGCTGAGCTACCTAAATGCTTTGTATCATCTTCATCCAGTTTCGTAAAAGAAAAAACTCTAATTACAGATAGAAATTAGAGTTCAGCTTACAAGATTAGATGGTTAGTTTCTATAAATACAAAACCATTTCACATTTCCCTTCGCCAGTCTTAACTGTATCAGGTTCAATGGGTATCATCTCAGCCTAAAGCACCCCAAATGTCTTTATTATTTAATTATATAAATATTATAACAAACGATTTTTTTCAGTTCAAGAAATTGAACTGAGAAATAAGCTAGGCCAATCTATTGTAGTAAAATCACTAAGTAAACCATATAAACAGCCTATTCACTTATGAAGGATAACAACCCAACTTATCGAGTGAGAGAATCCTATTGACTTAAAATACAAGAATAAAAAAGTTAAAATTGTTCACTCATTTCTCGAACAGTTTTTTCTATATTTTTTGCATACGATATTGCTGAAATGATTGAAACACCGTCAACATTGGTCTTCATAATGTCTTTAATATGTTGCGTCTGTATCCCACCAATTGCAACTAAGGGCATTTGTGGCAATAGTTTTCTCATCAATTTAAGGCCTTCATAACCTATAGCACCACCAGCATCATCCTTTGACTGGGTATCAAATACAGGACCAACACCAACATAATCTACATATTCAACTTTTGATTGTTGAAATTCTTCCTCGTTTTTTATAGAAAGACCAATTATTTTATCTGGCATCAATTTTCTAATTTCATCAACTCCAAGGTCATCTTGTCCTACATGTACGCCATCAGCGTCAATTTCCATTGCCAAATCAATATCATCATTAACAATAAACGGAACATTGTATTTTTTACAAAGATCCTGTAGTTTAATTGCTAATTCGACTTTTTCTTTACCTTCTAAGGCTCCCTCCCCTTTTTCACGGAATTGAAATAAGGTTATACCACCTTTTAAGGCTTCCTCAATGACCTTATAAAGATCTTTTCCTTGGCAAGTAGTCGTTCCACAAATAAAATATAGTTTTAGTAATTCTTTATGAAACATTTTACTTCACTCTTTTGAATTTCTTTACATCTTCATCTGTAATCTCGTATAAGGCATTTATAAATTCAACTTTAAATGTTCCAGGAAGATGTCCATTTAGACGTTTTTCTGCCATTTCTCCAGCGATATTGTAAACCAACATTGCTGTTTCTAATGATTTCAATTCTTGACCTTTTTCTAGTCCGATAAAGCTTGCTACTACAGCACCTAATAAACATCCTGTCCCAATAACTTTTGGCATCATGGCACTACCATTATGAATCGTTACCACTTCTCCATTTACCGCAATAGCATCCACTTCACCTGTTACTACTATTGGAATATTGAACTTCTCATTTGCTGCTAGAGCAATTTCATCAATATTATCTACTCCCGCACTGTCTACTCCTTTAGATGCCACATTTATCCCTACTAAAGAGGCAATCTCTCCAGCATTTCCTCTAATCGCTGCGAGTTTGTAATTGTTAATTAGATCATCTGCTACTTTTTTTCTATATTCTCCTGCTCCACAGGCTACAGGATCTAAAACTGCTGGGACATTATATTTCTCTGCAATTTTCAAAGCAGCTTGGTATAATTTCCAATTTTCATCTGTCAATGTTCCTATGTTTATTAATAAACCTCCAGCATACTTTAACAAATCCTCTAAATCTGCAGGAAACTCACTCATAGCTGGTGATGCACCCAGTGCTACTAATCCATTTGCTGTGAAATTTTTTACGACATCATTGGTGATGCAAATGACCAAAGGTGCTTTTTCTTTTAATAATTTTAAACTTGTCATATTGAAATCCTTCCTTTTCACTTTATACGATCTACTGATTTCGATTTATCTCTATCTTTCGTTAAGAAATTTTTTTATTTACATCGAATAATTTACCTCATCAAATTTGTAAATATCCTAAACCTTCACTAGGTGTCATAGCCAATATCAAAAAAGGCTAATTCTAAGGCAACTGCTTGATTCCAGCGTTCCTGAAGTTCTGTCAAATCTTCTCGACCTTTCCCGAAACGATTGAGTTCGTCAACCAGAAATTGAACCCACTCTGCAAAGAAAGGACCTCTGTGGAGATTGATCCATTCCGAATGAATATAGGCTTCAGGTAGAGCCAAATCTTTAGAACCCCAGTCTAGATAGAGCCCTTCTGCAATGACCAGCATGACCAAAAGATGGGCATAGTCTGATGATGACACAGCAGAATACATAAGCTCCTGAAAGGCTTTTGTTACAGGATGCAAGGTCACTTCCTGATAATCATTCTCAGATACTTTTAACTCTTTAAAAGCCTTTTGGAAATAACCGTCTTCATCTGCTTCAAGAAAGCCTAGTTGCTTGGCAAAACGAAGCTTGGATTCAAGCTGGTCTGCGTGGGCTACGCAGGCACCCAGCATGGATAAGAAGGCATCAAAGAAGTGATAATCTTGAATTAGGTAGTCTTTTAAGACCTTATTCTCAATTGTCCCCTCAAAAAGTTCCTTAACAAAACGATGATTGATTGCATCCTGCCAATCCTTCTGACTGCTTTTTAATAATTCTCCAACAGTCAAACCTGGCTCAAATGCATAGTCTTGTGTTTCCATATTTACTTTTCCTCTCTTTACTCGTTCGTAATCGACAAAACATCAAGAAAATCCTAGTTTTACTTGACCTTTTTAAAGAAAATCAAGGGCGTTCAAGAAGAGCTACCTAAATACTTTGTATCACCTTCATCCAGCTTATATAAACAAAAAAACTCCAATTACAATCAAGAATTAGAGTTGACTTACAAGATTAGATCGTTCATTTCGCCATACGAAAAAAACTGTTCACATTTCCCTTCGCCAGTCTTAACTGTATCAGGTTCAATGGGTATCATCTCAGCCTAAAGCACCCCAAATGTCTTTATTATTTAATTACTGGACCAGTATAGCAAAAAATGAAAGCCCTAGCAAGATATTTGATTAGAAAATATATTTGTATAGATTTCAATGGTGATTTATTCTTCCTATAGACAAAGAAAAACCTCCACATCAAGTGGAGGCAAGCTGTTTTATCAATACAATTTTAAGTCACGTGGGTCAACTGGGAAGGTTGGGTTGTATGGGTTGTGACGAAGTTTGAAATGTTTAACATCTTCAATAGTCTGAGTTCCAGATAACTGCATGACTGTCTTCAATTCCGCATTCAAGTGTTCAAAGACTTGACGCACACCAACACTACCGCCAAGAGCCAAGCCATAGATAACCGGGCGACCAATAGCTACTAAGTCTGCTCCTGAAGCCAAGGCTTTAAAGACGTGTTGACCACGACGAATACCTGAGTCAAAGACAATTGGTACGCGTTTGTCAACTGCTTCTGCTACTTCCTGAAGTGAATCAAAGGCAGCTGGTCCACCGTCGATTTGGCGGCCACCATGGTTGGTTACCCAGATACCAGAAGCCCCTGCAGCAAGCGAACGTTCAACGTCCTCACGGCATTGTGGTCCCTTGACATACACAGGAAGTCCTGAGTATTCAGCAATAAATTCTACATCACGTGGAGACAAGCGTTGTTTAGCTGATTTGTAAACAAAGTCCATTGATTTTCCAGCACCTTCTGGCAGGTATTCTTCAACAATCGGCATGCCAACTGGGAAGACAAAACCATTACGCTTATCAACCTCACGATTACCCCCTACAGTAGCATCTGCTGTCAAGACAATCGCTTTATAACCTTCAGCTTTCACACGGTCCATGATGTGGCGATTGATTCCATCATCTTTACTAAAATAAAATTGGAACCAGTGAGGTGTCCCTTGAAGAGCTTCCGTAATTTCTGGAAGGTCTACAGTAGAGTAAGAGCTAGTTGTATAAAGAGAACCAAACTCATGCACACCACGCGCAGTCGCCACTTCACCCTGTTCATTTGCCAATTTATGAGCCGCAACAGGCGCCATAATGATTGGTGAAGACAATTTTTCACCTGCAAATTCAATCTCTGTACTTGGATTTTCTACATTGCAAAGCGTATGCGGAACGATGAGTTTGTGGTTAAAGGCGCGAATATTCTCACGTAAAGTAAAAGTATCTTCTGCTCCACTAGCGATATAGCCAAATGCTGCTTTAGGGATAACTTGTTGCGCCATTGGTTCCAAATCATAGGTATTGATGAAATCTACATGGCCTTCTGCATTGCTTGTTTTGTATGACATAAAATGTCCTCCTTAATAAGTAAGCGTTTACTTTGTATATTACAAAAATATTTTAACTCTTTTTTCAAAACTTTTCAAATATTTTGTTTGGAAATTTCATACTTTCAATCATTTTACAGAGATAATTAAAAATGATAAACTTTCTTAAGTTATGGAAATTCAACTAATCTTTTCATTTTCTAGTATAAAAAAGAAATCAGGTAATCCTAGTGACTACCTGATTTTCTATGTTTTAGGCATTTTGCCAATTTTCTTGGTCTTCTTTAAATCGTTTTAGAAGGTCGAGCCCTTCTGGTGTGATATAGCCTTCTTCTTGGGCTAGGTGAATCAATTCACTGTAGTTAGAAAGTGTTACCAGCTTAACACCGGCATCTGAGAAGTTCTTATCTGCTTTTGGCAATTGGTAGCTGAAAATCGCTACAACTCCAAGCACATCTGCTCCTTCTCGCTTGGCTGCTGCCACGGCCTCGAGAACAGAACCACCTGTTGAAATAAGATCTTCAACCACTACCATTTTTTGACCTTGATCTACCCGACCTTCGATTTGATTACCAGCACCGTGGTCTTTTGGTTTGCTACGGATGTAGGCAAATGGCAAGTTCATCTTATCAGCAATAATAGCTCCGTGAGGAATCCCTGCTGTCGCAGTTCCTGCAATCACCTCAACCTCCGGAAAGGCTTCTTTGATAGCATCCACAAAGCCATTTTCAATTAGGGTACGAGTTTCTGGATAGGCTAGTGTCACACGATTATCAGTGTAAATGGGTGACTTGATACCAGATGCCCAAGTGAAAGGCTCCTCTGGTTTGAGGTAAACGGCTTGAATTTTCAAGAGGTGGCTAGCGATATCTTTAGCAAGTGTCATGGTATTCTCCTTTTATTTTTCTAATCTAGTTCTTTAATTCCAGTCCTGTGTCCATTCATCCTTGATGGCATGATAAGCTACAACAGGATCCTCAGCTTGAGTAATGGGACGTCCCACTACGATATAGTCACTGCCGATTTGATAGGCATCTGCTGGCGTCATGACGCGTTTTTGATCCCCTACTGCAGCACCTGCAGGGCGAATTCCTGGTGTTAGACAGATAAAATCTGGATTGGTGGCCTTCTTGATGAGTTGCACTTCCTGAGCCGAGCAAACGACACCATCCAAGCCCGCTTCAGCTGTCTTCTTAGCATAATGAATCACAGACTCTTGCAGGCTGGTTTGGATATTTTGAAAATCCTTCATCTGAGCTTCTGAGGTTGATGTGAGCTGAGTGACAGCGATCAATTTGGCTTGACTTCCAAGACCTTCACGCGCAGCCTTCATCATCTCTACACCACCAGCTGCATGAACATTGGTCATATCCACACCAAGCTGAGACAAGACCTTCATGGCTGACTTGACTGTATTGGGAATGTCATGAAGCTTGAGATCCAAAAAGACACTGTGTCCCAGATCTTTTAAGTAGGATACAATCTCAGGACCTGCTGCGTAATAAAGCTCCATCCCTACCTTTAGATAAAGGCTTTCTTCTGCTGGAAACAGAGCTAAAAATTCCTTGACTGCCTCAAAACTAGGAAAATCAAGAGCAATAACTGGACGATGTTCTCGCATAGGTTTCTCCTTTTACCTTTGCTAGTGAGAGAGTCTGGCCACAAGAAGCCACGAAAAAAGGAACCTGCCAACAGCAAGGTTCCACGAAAAATGGGTAGTCTCCACCCTTTCACCGTCTAACCTTAGCTGCCTCTCTGGACTGCTTTAAAGGTTTTTTACTATTCTATTATTTCTACTAGCACTTGTCAAGTAAAAACATGGTCACTAAAGAACTAGGAGAGAAGAGGTAAAACCTAGCGGCGCGATGAACGTCGGGTCGTTTGGTTTTGATTGCCCTCTTCTTCCAGCTTTTTCCTTTCCTCTTCTAGTTTATTCTGCTGTTCTTCCAGTCTTTTCTTCTCTTCCTCTTTTTGTTTCTTCTCAGCTTCCTTAGCCTCTTGTTTGGCTTTTTCCTCAGCCTCCATAATTAATTTATCCGCCACAGTATAACTGTAAATTCCAGCTTCCATGTCGACCACACTTGGTTCTGACAATTGAGGCTTAATCTTACTGTAATAAGGCAATTTCTTACTCATTTCAGAAAGGGGAACCAAGACTTCGTCCGAATCATTCATAGTCAATCGAATTAAATCTGATGTGACCTTGCTTGGGGCTAGCTCCACCTTTTGGATAGCAGACTTGAGTTCTGGACTAATTTGAGCAAGTTCTGACGTAAAGGTCTTGATTTGTTCGCTGTCATTAAAGAGAACTGATATATAAGTTTCTGGCAGACTCACCAAACTCACCGAACTGGTCTCAAGCTGACCGCTTGAAAGGATTGGATAATGACTTTCTCCAGAAACATAGTAGGCCACAATATCATATTCCTTGACCTTGATTGTAAACTTGGTTGGAAATTGATAGACAAGCTGAGCTGATTCAACCCAATAGTTAGACTTAATCTGCTCTTCATATTTTGCCTTATCTAGCAGAAGGTTAATTGTATAATCCGAATCCTGAATGCCTGAAGCCTGTCGAATATCATCATCTGTAGTTTGCACTGTTCCCTCAACACGAATATCTTTCATGGTCGCATAAGGGCTGAGCAAGTATGCAGAGACAACCAATAAAAGCAGACTGAGAAACAAAATCGAGATAGCCCGCCAGACATGAACTCCTGGAATTTTCGGTTTGACCGGTTTTTCCTTTACAGGCTTTTTATCTGCCTTTTTATCCTCTTTCTTTGGCTCTTTGGACTTTGATTCTTCTTTGGATACTTCTTTTTTGACCTCTTCTGACTCTTCTACTTTTTCTTTAGCATCTTCCTTAGCTGATTTTGGGTCTTTTGGTTCAGATTCACTCTCTTGGTCCTCAGTTGCATCTGACTTTTCAGATTTCGAAGCCATTCGAGCTTGTCTTTCCTTTTCCTTCTCCTCAGCTAGGGCCGCCTCTTCTTCAGCCTTCTTTTTTAGATATTCCTGATTTCGTTTCTGCCATTCTGATAACTCTTTAAATTCTTCGAGGATTTCTTTGCCCTCATTTTTCTTATCTTTTGACATTTACTTTCCTTATGATAAATCTTTTTTCAACAATTGATAAAAATCTGCTAGAGATTTCAATTCCTTAGAAGCCTTCATCTTAGCTTGATAGTCTTCCTTGTGAGTTAGTAAGTGAGAAAGCTTCTCTTCTAAACTGTCCAAGGTCAAATCGCTTTCTTGAAGCTCTTCTGCATAGCCTTTTTTTACAAAGTAAGCTGCATTTTCAATCTGGTCACCACGACTAGCTTCACGACCAAGAGGCACAATAACATGCAATTTTGCCATGGCCAAGAGCTCAAAAATCGTATTGGCACCACCCCGTGTCACAACAATATCAGCCAATTCCATCAAGGGTTGATAGAGATTAGTCACATAGTCAACACGAAAAAGATTTTGGCTCAACTCATTCAGGTTAGAATCTCCAGTTAGGTTGATAATATTGTAGCGCTCTGTCAATTCTTTCTTATGGTCTGTCACCAATTGGTTAAAGACACGAGCACCTGCAGAACCACCGACAAACAATACAGTTGGCAATTGGGGATTAAAATGGGTTTGAATATCCACCAATTCATCGGGTTCTGGATTTTTTTGATCTGAAACCTTGGTCACTGCTCCCACATGCTCAACCTTAGTCAAACTTGAAGCTTGCTCAAAGGTTGAATACATCTTCGTCGCAAATTTATAGGCGATTTTATTGGCCAAGCCCATAGATAGGTCAGATTCGTGAATAAAGACAGGCACTCCTGACACACGCGCAGCGATAACAGGCGGCACAGAGACAAAGCCTCCCTTTGAAAAAAGAGCCTGTGGACGAAGTCGCAACATGATAAAGAGCGATTGGACAATTCCCCAGCCAACTTTAAAGACGTCCAGCATATTTTGCCAAGAGAAATAACGACGCAATTTTCCAGTCGCAATGGAATGGAAGGTGACATCCAATCCTGACTTGAGGATTTCTTGGTGTTCGATACCACGCTTGTCCCCGATATAGTGGACTTCCCAGCCATCTTCGATAAACTTGGGCATTAACAAAAGGTTGAGGGTTACGTGTCCAACCGTCCCCCCACCTGTAAAGACAATTTTTTTCATATTATTCCTTTAACTCCGCTACTGTGTCGATAAAGAGGTCGCCACGTACTTCAAAGTTAGCATACATATCCCAGCTGGCATTGGCTGGACTGAGAAGAACCACGTCTCCTTGAGTCGCAAGCTCGTAGGCCTTGCGGGTCGCATCTGCAATGTCAGTCGCATCCACATATGCCACACCAGCCTTGTCTGCTGCCCGTTTGACACGTTCTGCAGACTGACCCAGGATGACCATCTTCTTGAGTCCAGTAATGTCTGGAACCAATTCGTCAAACTCATTGCCACGGTCCAAACCACCTGCAATCAAAATAACCTTGCTGTTGTCAAATCCTGACAAGGCTTTTTGAGTAGCCAAGATATTGGTTGACTTACTATCATTATAGAATTTGACACCCTTGATTTCATCCACAAACTGGAGACGGTGTTTGACACCACCAAAAGCTGAAAGAGTTTCTTTGATGGTTTTGTTATCCACACCACGAAGCTTGGCTACAGCAATCGTCGCAAGGGCATTTTCCACATTGTGGCTACCTGGAACTCCGATTTCATTCGCTTCCATGACAACTTCCCCACGGAAGTAGAGATGACCATCTTCCAGATAAGCTCCATCAACCTTTTCCTGTGTTGAAAATGGTACAACAGTAGCTTGTGTTTTAGTGGCCAATTCTTTTGCTAAGTCTTGGTTAAAGTTCAAGACAAGGAAATCAGCCGCTGTCATCTTGTTCTGGATATTCCACTTGGCTGCTACATATTCCTCAAAAGAACCGTGGTAGTCGATATGAGTTGGCATGAGGTTAGTAATAACCGCAATCTCAGGATGGAATTCTTGAACACCCATGAGTTGGAAAGAAGAAAGTTCCATAACAAGAGTGTCCTTGTCTGTCGCAGTTTGGGCCACTTGACTAGCTGGATAGCCGATATTCCCTGATAAGAGACCATGTTGGCCAGCAGCAGTCAAAACCTCCCCAATCATGGTCGTTGTGGTTGTTTTTCCATTTGAACCTGTGATACCGATAATTGGCGCTTCTGAAATCAAGTAAGCCAATTCCACTTCAGTCAAGACTGGAATACCCTTTGCCAAAGCCTTTTCAATCATAGGATTGCTGTAGGGGATACCTGGATTTTTCACCATAAGGGCAAACTCTTCATCCAAAAGTTCCAAAGGATGGCCACCTGTGATAACCTTGATCCCTTCTTCCAGCAAACTTTGCGCAGCTGGATTGTCCTCAAAAGGTTTCCCATCATTTACCGTTACAATAGCACCTAGCTTGTCCAACAAACGAGCTGCAGATTCACCAGACTTGGCTAAACCTAAAACAAGGACTTTCTTATTTTTAAATTGATCTATTACTTTCATGTCTCGAACTCCATTTCTACTCTTACTATTTTACCATTTTTATGGAAATAAAAAAGCCACAAAGTGTGTTTGTGACTCTTTCTTCTAACTGAATCTTGCCATATCATCTATGTGATAAATCGGTAACTCGAATAACTTGGTCCACTTGTTCCCAAATCAGAGGATTGTGGGTCGCAATAATAATAGTTCGATTCGGATTTTTTAAAGATTCTAGGATGGAAAGTAATTCCTCAGAGTTTTTGGGGTCTAGTGAAGCGGTTGGTTCATCTGCTAGAATCAAAGGTGGATCCTTTAAAATTATCTTCGCTAATGCAACACGTTGTGCTTCTCCTCCTGATAATTCAAAGATAGGTTGCTTCAAATCCAAATAAGAGAGGTTTACACGGTTTAGAGCTTGTTTCATCAAAGAGATTTTCTCTTTTTCTTTCAACTTTTTACCAACTAAACCCAGATTGAGATTCTCTTTGACGGTTTGACTTTCAATTAAGCCAAAATCTTGAAATAGGTATCCTAAGTAATCTCTAAAGAAAACAGAAGGCTTGATATCCTTAAGAGAAGTACCATCATAGATGATTTGCCCTTTGTCATATGGCTCTAATCGTCCAATCATATTCAAGAGTGTTGTCTTACCGCAGCCACTTGTACCGATTAAGGCATAAATTTTCCCACCTTCAAGATGAAGATTCGTATCTGAAAATAGCTGACGGCTTCCAAATTTTTTAGATATATTCTTTAGTTCAATCATCCTATTTTCCTTTCATAATTGTCATAGAAACACGAGATTCTTTATTAGCTTGACGGTAAAGCGTCAAAACTGCGCTAGCTAGAAAGACTAATAAAGTGAGCAAGCCAATCACCAAGTCTCGACTGCTTAAAATAAAGAGACTAGCACCAAATATAAAACTGGCAAATTGGCTAACCATATACTGAGCATGTGTTTCAAAAAATCGTAAACCTGAAATTCGTTTAATCAAGATATCTCGACGGAATTGCTCGAAATATAGAAGATTGACAGAATAAAAGAGTAACAAGGAACTAGCTATCCCAACAATAGCTCCTAAGATTAAAGTTGCTGTTTCAGTTTGAACTTCATTATAACGAGTTAGATAAACACTTCTTCCTTCTTTAAGATAGGATACTTGCTCATAAATTCCTGCATTTTTCAAGAGTTTAATCCCATCTTCATATCCTTTGACAAAGATATTCTTACCAGCATTGATAGACCAACTAGATTTGGAAATGATACTATCACCTGTAGATGTTGGAGTAAATACAACTAAAATCGGATCAGTTAAGTACTGGATGGATACTGGGCTTTCACCGTTATTATAAATAAATCGCTTTTCTCCAGTTGGAAGATAGCTAACAATCGCTCTCATTTCATACTCTAAAGGAGCACTTGCCTCCTCACCAGATTTTCCATAATAACTCAATCTTTCTTCAAAAACTTTCTTAAGTTCTGCTTCTCTAGAGCGCAAATGTTCTGGTAATAAGAGTCCAAATTCCCCTTTTTGAAGATGGGCTAGTTTTTGTCTAGTCTCACCATTTACAGATACATTTTCCTTGTCCAAATAACTTGGACTGACATAGAGAACATTAGCATCTGGACTATAGGTATCCAGTGTCTCTCCGTTTTTATTTTTTCCTTGAGGATTTGCAAAATGAATGAGATTATCTTTTACAAATAGAGCCTGTTCTTCTTCGATTGCTTCCTTGGCAAAGGCATACCACTTATTCTGATTTTCTGTATCTTTTACTCTATCACCTAAGCCAAAGAAAATCTGGTAATAGTCTGCTCTGTCCTGCCATCCTTGTTTTGAAATTTCAAGTTCTTTCAATCGTTGGTAAGACGTCAAACCTGTCTTAACAGCGTAGCCTACTGTAAAAACAGCTACTAACTGACACAATAGGGTTAAAGCCATCAGGCGTTTAAGGGGTAATCTTCCCTTAATAACGGGAACTAATGCTTTATAACTCAAACTCATTAGATAAAGGAGCATTAGTAAAATTGAAATCCCCAATAAAAACAAAAGATAGAAACTAATCCCCAAACCATAGGTGGCTAACAAGATAGGATAAAACAAACCTTGACTAAAAAGAACGACTCCCCCACCTAGGAAGGAAAGGAGGGCTGATAGAAGGAGCCATTTGATATCAGTAGATAAAGAATGCCCCATGATGGATAAGAGAGTCTGACCAGAAAAGAGTTTTATACCTGCAGCTCTCATTTCCTTAATCCGAGTGATAATCACTAGAGCAAAGAAAGATAAGCCAAATATTGCTAAACTAATTAAAATAAGGGGAATTAGTAACATTCTAAAAGCAAGAGAATAGGGCGGTGTCTTTCGGTCAGGAATTGCTTTATAACCCAAATCTCCTAATTTATCGGCAAGCTTTTCTTTCGTCAAGGAGCCTGACAAAAGGAGATAACTATTTAGCGGATCACTACGTTCACGACTTTCTTGGCTAGCTTCTTGGAATTCTTTTGGTAAAGTTCCCTGACCATAAGTTGCATAAGTAAAGTGAGTCGTCCCATCCTTACTCGGCTCTACGATTCTTCTAGCTATTAAACTCTGTTCTGAGTTTACAAACTTCTCTAATTCCTTTTCAAATACCTCACGCGTCGGTTCCTGAGTATCTTTTTTGACACGAAGTAAGGAAACGGAATCATAGCTTGCAAATAAATATTGTGGCGCACGTAAGACAATAATCCAAGCAAGGAAGAAGCTGAGAAAAAAAGTTGATAATAATATGAATAGTTTCTTCATAGTAGACTCCTTATATAAGAGAATAACCCTATAGAACAAAGATTTTATGTTTTATCAATTCTTAGAATTATTTTCCTAGTTTAATCCATTACACCCTAAGCACCAAGATAACAAATTTAATCCTTCCTCATTTTGAAAACGATTTCTTATAACTTAAGTATATCACTTTCTATATAATCTATCAACATATTTTACTAAGATATCATTAGTAATGAAGTTTTACAACTTCCTAAAAAATAGATGACATTAGCGGATTTTATTCCAGTTTTCGCCTTCATGCTTTACAAGCAAAAGAGATGATGTTATAGTAAAAGGTAATTCAAACTATTGTAAAATTTCTACAAAAAAAGAGAGTCGAAACTCTCTTTTTATCTTCTTTTACTTTTACTAACCGACATGAGGGTAATATCTCGCAAGCTAAAGTATGCTAGGAAGAGCATGGCGATTGCGATAAAGAATTCTGTCGGTAGCTGAAAGATTTGCAGAACTGACAACATCAGCAAAATCAAGAGTGCTACAAAAGCAAAGACGACAAGGACGATATTGACTGTCCCTTTAATGCTTTGTGGTGTCGCAAATACATAGAGTAGTAATAAGAGGAGTCCTATGATTAAATAAACCATCTTTATCTCTTTCTAGCTCTTATTCAGCTGATTTTTTCTTCTTGTTAGCTTTCTCACGCTCTGCTTTGTTAAGGATTTGTTTACGCAAACGGATAGACTCAGGCGTTACTTCCATGTACTCATCGTCGTTCAAGAACTCAAGAGACTCTTCAAGTGTCAAGATACGAGGAGTCTTGATAACAGCTGTTTGGTCCTTAGTAGCTGAACGAACGTTGGTCATTTGTTTGGCCTTAGTGATGTTAACTGTCAAGTCATTTTCACGAGAGTTTTCACCGATGATCATTCCTTCATAAACCTCAGTACCTGGGTTGACAAAGATCGTACCACGCTCTTCGATAGACATGATTGAGTAAGTTGTAGCCTTACCAGCATCGATAGAAACAAGGGCACCACGGTGACGACCACCAATTTCACCTGGAATCAATGGCAAGTATTGGTCGAAGGTATGGTTCATGATACCGTAACCACGAGTCATTGACAAGAACTCAGTTGAGTATCCAATCAAACCACGCGCTGGAACAAGGAAGACCAAACGAGTTTGACCATTACCAGTTGAAATCATATCCAACATTTCACCCTTACGTTCAGAAAGGCTTTGGATAACAGACCCTTGGTATTCTTCTGGAGTGTCGATTTGTACACGCTCAAATGGCTCACATTTAACACCGTCGATTTCTTTTACGATAACTTCTGGACGAGATACTTGAAGTTCATATCCTTCACGACGCATTGTTTCGATAAGGATTGACAAGTGCAATTCTCCACGTCCTGAAACAGTCCATTTATCTGGTGAATCAGTTGGGTCAACACGAAGGGAAACGTCTGTTTGCAATTCTGCCTGCAAGCGTTCTTCCACCTTACGAGAAGTCACCCATTTACCTTCTTTACCAGCAAATGGTGAGTTGTTGACCAAGAAAGTCATTTGAAGAGTTGGCTCATCGATGTGTAGGATTGGAAGAGCTTCAACTGCGTCTGTCGGAGTAATAGTTTCACCGACAAAGATATCTTCCATACCTGAAACGGCAATCAAGTCACCTGCTTTGGCTTCTTGGATTTCACGACGTTCCAAACCAAAGAAACCGAAGAGTTTTGTAACACGGAAGTTTTTAGTTGTGCCGTCAAGTTTAGAAAGGGTAACTTGGTCCCCAACCTTAACAGTACCACGGAAGACACGACCGATACCGATACGTCCAACGAAGTCGTTGTAGTCCAAAAGTGACACTTGGAACTGCAAAGGCTCATCTGAGTTGTCTACTGGAGCTGGAATATGGTCGATAATCGTGTCAAAGATTGGCGCCATAGTCGCTTCTTGGTCAGCTGGATCATCTGACAATGAAGAAGTTCCGTTGATCGCTGAAGCATAGACCACTGGGAAGTCAAGCTGGTCATCATCTGCACCAAGCTCGATGAAAAGTTCCAAGACTTCGTCCACTACTTCTGCTGGGCGAGCTGATGGTTTATCGATTTTGTTAACAACCACGATTGGGACAAGGTCTTGTTCCAAAGCTTTTTTCAATACGAAACGAGTCTGTGGCATTGTTCCTTCGTAGGCATCTACGACCAAGACAACACCGTCAACCATTTTCATGATACGCTCAACTTCTCCACCGAAGTCCGCGTGTCCTGGTGTGTCCATGATGTTGATACGAGTTCCGTTGTAGGCAACGGCTGTATTTTTAGCAAGGATGGTAATTCCACGCTCTTTCTCGATATCGTTCGAGTCCATAGCACGCTCAGCCAATTCAGTACGTGCATCAAGCGTTTCTGATTGTTTCAATAATTCGTCAACGAGGGTTGTTTTACCGTGGTCAACGTGGGCGATAATCGCAATGTTACGGATATCTTCTCTTAATTTTGTCATGATTTCCTCTATAATATTCAAAATTTATTTTCTAACTGAACGATTATACCATAATTTCAAGTAAATAACATAACTCAAGCAAGTGTAAATGTTTTCACTCTGCTTTTCTTTTCACGTCAAGCCTTTTCAAAGCAAGCTACTTATGATAAGATAGGCACAGTATGCGTTTAGATAATTTATTAGCCCAAGAAAAAATCAGCCGAAAGGCCATGAAACAAGCCTTACTCAGAGGAGAAATTCTAGTCGATGGTTGCCCTGCCCGCTCCCTAGCCCAAAATATCGATACAGGTCTACAAGAACTCCTTTTTCAAGGACAAATCGTTCAAGGCTATGAGCACACCTACCTTATGCTTCATAAACCTGCTGGTGTCGTTACAGCCAATAAAGACAGGGAACTTCCAACCATCATGGACCTCCTTCCGCCTGACATCCAGTCTGACAAGCTCTATGCTATCGGCCGACTAGACCGAGATACGACTGGCCTCCTCCTCTTGACCGATAACGGTCCCTTGGGATTTCAGCTCCTCCATCCCCAATATCATGTCGATAAGACTTATCAAGTTGAGGTTAATGGACTTCTAACACCTGACCATAACCAAACCTTTCAAAAGGGAATTGTCTTTTTAGATGGTACTGTCTGTAAACCTGCAAGACTAGAAATTCTATCTGCTAGTTCTTCCCTCAGTCGAGCCTCCATCACCATTTCAGAAGGAAAATTTCATCAGGTTAAGAAAATGTTCCTCTCGGTTGGTGTCAAGGTGACCTCACTCAAACGAATTCAGTTCGGTGAGTTTACATTAGACCCAGAACTAGCAGAAGGTCAATACCGTCCCTTGAACCAAGAGGAATTGAAAATCATTAAAAACTACTTAGAGAAAAGTGGATAAAACAAAAAAGCTTTCAAATAAAGCTTTTTTGTTTTACACTACTTAATTCATAAAAAGAATCAATCCTAAAACCCAATTAATTACGGAAACTACAATCCCTACAATAGCTATAATTTTTTCTGTTTTATAGTCTAGTCCAGATTCTTTTTGAAGTGAGTTAGCATACAATAAACTGGTAATACCTAAACCAATACCTCCCAACGGAAATAACAAACCAAGAATAATCGACAAGATACCCACAAAAAGTGGATTTTTCTTCTTTTCTTTCATGTTCTAAGAACTCCTTAAATTTTATACAAATTAATTATACTATGAAACAATAGCTTCATCCTATCATTCGACTAATTTGGAAATAAGATTAGCTAGTCTTCACTTTCCCTTTCCAAGAATCCAAGCCATAAGAAAGGATATAAATCTCAGAAAAGCCTTGTTTTTTCAAGTAAAGAGCTGCATTTGTAACTCGTTGCGCACGTTGGTTTTCGTAGAGAAGGACAGGTTTGTCTTTACGCAGGGCTGCAAGACTAGTCTTCAACTGACTTGAAGGAATATTGCGGGCACCAAGGATATGTTTTCTGTGGAATTCTGCTGGATCACGCAAATCAATCAATTGACCTGTACGAATCAAGGCTTCAAATTCCTCATTGTCCACAATTTTAGCCGCACGGCGAATACGAAGATAGTTAAAGCCCATCCATGCCAACATTGCCAGTATAAGTGCCCACAAAATCCAAGTAACCATTAGTTCTTTTCTCCATTTTTCTCAATATAATCCAATTCTACCTTGTGCTCTCTGCGAAGAACCGCTTCTGCTTCTAGATAATCCAGTTTGTCCATCAACCCTGCATCGTAAATCCGAGAGAGTTCCAACTTCATCAGTTCAATATCATATAAGCGTTTTCCCATATAAACAATAATACCAAATCGTTTGAGGAATTGCTGCACATCATAGAATGTTTTCATAAGACTCATTCTAGCAAAATTTTGTGTTTTTTTCAAGAAGAGAATCACACAATGCCCCTGATTTTCCTATCTTCTTTGGCGATTCTGACGCAAGTGTGGTACAATAAAAACATGAGAATTCAACAATTACATTATATTATCAAAATCGTCGAAACTGGCTCCATGAATGAGGCAGCCAAGCAACTCTTTATCACCCAACCAAGTCTTTCCAATGCTGTGAGAGATTTGGAAAATGAAATGGGGATTGAAATCTTTATCCGCAATCCAAAGGGTATCACCTTGACCCGTGATGGGATGGAGTTCCTCTCTTATGCCCGTCAAGTTGTCGAGCAAACCCAGCTTCTGGAAGAACGCTATAAAAATCCTGTCGCCCACCGCGAACTCTTTAGCGTCTCCTCCCAGCACTATGCCTTTGTAGTCAATGCCTTTGTCTCTCTGCTCAAGAAAAGCGATATGGAGAAATATGAGCTCTTTCTTCGTGAAACTCGTACTTGGGAAATTATCGACGACGTCAAGAACTTCCGTAGTGAGGTCGGTGTCCTATTTTTTAACAGCTACAACCGTGATGTTTTAACCAAAATGCTGGATGACAACCACCTGCTGGCTCATCATCTCTTTACAGCTCAGCCCCATATCTTTGTCAGCAAGACCAACCCTCTGGCAAAGAAAGACAAGGTCAAACTGTCTGATTTGGAGAACTTCCCTTACCTCAGCTATGATCAAGGAACTCATAACTCCTTCTACTTTTCAGAAGAGATTCTCTCGCAGGAATACCACAAAAAATCTATCGTAGTCAGCGACCGTGCTACCCTCTTTAATCTCTTGATTGGTTTGGATGGTTATACCATTGCGACAGGTATTTTGAACAGCAACCTCAACGGAGACAATATCGTTTCTATCCCACTGGATATTGATGATCCAATTGAGCTGGTCTATATCCAGCATGAAAAAACCAGCCTGTCTAAGATGGGCGAACGCTTTATCGACTATCTACTAGAAGAAGTCCAGTTTGATAGTTGAGAATCACTCTAAATCGAATAACTTAAAAACCTCAAGAACTAGCTTTCAACCCTAGTTCTTGAGGTTTTTTCTCCAGTAGCAAATCAAAAGTTTTTTAAAAAATCTTATTTTTTAAACCAAAATATAGAGAGTATTAAAACGAGGACAAGTCCAGCTCCCACAACCAGTCCAAATACTGGAATATTTTCAAATAACGTTTGCTCTGGCTGTGTCTTCTCACTACTGTCTTGAGTTGATTCTGCCACTGTGTCGCCTTGTTTCGCTACTTCTTGTTCTGCTTTTTTCTCAATTTTCTTAGGACCATAAGTTGGATTTACAAAAGTTACTAGCTTGGAAGGTTTAGAATAGTCTTCCTCCCCTTCTTTTACTACCCACAATACATTATATAAAGTTCGCCCTTCTAGTACCATACCATGTTCGAGTCTATGACCAGAAGGCAAACCTCCACCTAAACCGACACTAAAAGCAAACTCTTGATCCTCCTGATTATCTTTTAAGACAATAAATCCGTTCTCACTCACTTTTTTAAGACGGGATAATTTCCCTCTAATATCTCCATCTTTAAAAGTTCCAGTATAGCTACCATCATCTCCTAAAATAAGTGATGAAGCTCTACCAGGTTTAGTACCATTATTTGGCTCTTTATTAATCCAAATACCTACTAACTCAGATGGCAAAGGAATTTCATCTCCAATTTTGGCATCGACAAGGGACTTGGGCATGGGAGGATTAGGATCCATATTATCTCCAATGATTGGGAGATTTAGAGAAGTATATTCAATAGTTGAGGTATCTATTTTTATTTTAGAATCAAGGTTTAATTCATCTAAGTCACCTTCTCCTGCTCTAAATTCACCTTTTTTAATTAACGTTGGCTCCTTATTTTCTTTAGAAAGTTGGAACAATCTATATGATACAATTCCTGGAGAACTTTCGAATACCATAATACTGCCATCTGTATAGGTATTAATAACTGTCCCCATTCTAAAGCTTGTATCCCAAAATCTATCAAATAATGGAGTGGGAGTATTACCATTCATATAGTATACTTCAAACAGTTCCCATTTTTCACCATTAGTAAGACCAATTAATAATTCATCAGTCCCATTTCTATCAATGTCTTTCAAAGCGTAACCAAGTCTATTAGCATTATTTTCAAATAGATGTTTGCTCTCCCACTTCTCGGTAATTTGTGGCAATAGTTGATTGTAGTCAGTACTGTCAGCTTGGGCTGAATTCACAAGTGAAAATAAGCTGTAAAACAAACCCAAACAGGTAATTATTTTTATAATTTTCTTCATATTATTTCTAATTTTAATTTCACCTATATAAATTAATAAATATTATTTTGATGGTAATGATTATGTGTGTGATAATGATTTTCTTGAACACGTAAATTTCTCAAATAATCAACTGCTTCTTCTGTATTTCTACGGATTCCGTCTAACTGCTGTAATTGTAAAGTTTGAACATAATTGTTGTATCTTAATGCTTGAAGCATTTTCTTTGTATCAATATATTGTTCCCTTTGTAACTGTAGCATTTCTTTCTGATAGTTCAACTGTAATTCTTTATATTTTGTATCATCATATAAATTTACTAGTTCTTTCATATTATCAGCTTTGAAATTTTCTAAAGCTCCTATGACAATTAACAATTTAGCAAAGTTTTCAAGTGATATTCCTTTGTCTCCTTTTTCAAATTGACTTAGGAACTGTGGTGATACAATATCTGAGGCAGCTTCCTTTAGGCTGAGCCCTCGTGCTTCACGCAGGTACTTAAATGTAGCTCCAAATGGGTATAGATTTTCCATAAATAATCTCCTTACATACTTCTAAAACTATTAGACAAAAATTTAGAAAAAAAATAGAGAAAAGAAAACTATAGTTACAAAATATTAGAATTCTATGCTATTTTTGGATTTTTTAAAAAACATTTAAACTATAGTTTAAATGTTGAAAAATTTAAATATCTATTATGGTATGATAGGAGAAAGAATAGATAAAAAAGTGAGCTTGTTATACTAGTATAACGAGGATTGACTTACCACACAGTCCTATTCTATCAGTCATCAAAGGAGAAAATGACATGGGAAAAACTTGAATGCTAGACACTAAAAAAGTATCTTATTTACTTTTAAGCTTATAAGACAATTATCATAAATTTTTTTGAAAAATAGAAATATATAAGGAGTTTTATTATGAAAAACAGAAATGGATTGTTGTTATTAGGTGCACTACTTGCTAGCGCTATTTTAGTAGCTTGTTCATCGTCTATGGATACAAAAGGAAAAGGTATCGCTCAGTTAATGAACGACAATCAAGAGAGAGTTTTCTATAGTGTGAGTGATTCTAATGATGATGGATTACCTGGAAAAGATGAAAGAATAAACTACGTCTATATCACAAAAGGCGGAAAACTGAAAGGTTACGAAATAGGCGGAGGGACTGTTGGTGCAGCCGTAGAGCTTCATATGGATGAAGTTGTAGGCAAAAACATCAATGAAGTTAGAAAATTAGCTGAAGAAAGATCAAAAAGCAGTTTTGAAATCGATAAAGTTAAAGCTAAGGCGATAACAGATGGATCAGGGAATAACACTACAAAAGAAGAGATAAAAATGTCTGTTTACGAAAACAAACCAGATTATATTACTTACGTATCTCTAACTAGTGGACAAATTCGTGATAAATACTATGCTGGATATATTAGATTCTCTGGCAGTCTTGTTTCTTCTGGAGATTTACTCATTACCGAAGTTTCTAAAGGAAATACAATAGGCTTTGATAAAGTAGATGGTGAAATTGTGAAAGAGAAATAATAAAAAAGAGGTCGCCACCTCTTTTTTATTTTTTCAAGTTGTCTATTGCATACTTTACCTCTTCAGGCTTAAATTGGTCACCTTGGAGATAATCTCTGGTGTTGGAAATTGCAAATTCTGGTTCTCGCTCAGTTTGTATATACTCTTTAGCTCTTTCTAGCGCCACTTCCTTCCAATCGATACCAGCATTTTCTACTGCGTATTTTGCCTCTTCAGGTGTAAATCGATTTTCGCTTTGTAACTCACCCATGGTTTTAAAACTTGATAAACGGTTATTTTTAGCGTAATCTTTAGCTTTTTCTATTGCAGCTTTTTTCCAATCAACATCTACATTATCAATAGCATAGTTGACTTGGTCGTCATGAAATCCATCTTCGTAGCGTAACTTTTGGGAAATAAATGTTCTTGAAACGAGAGGAGTTTTAGCATACTCTTTAGCTTTTTCCAATGCATTTTGTTTCCAATCAATATCCACGTTAGAAAGTGCGTATTTTACAGCCTCTTCAGAAAAATCTTCTTCCAACAATTTTTTTTCCATAGCATTGTAAGAAAGGTTAAGACTTTTATCATACGATTTAGCTTTGTCTAACGCTTCTTTTTTTTCTTTTTCTTTGTTTTTTTCAACTTGTGCAGTTTTGGTTTCTGTGTTTTCAGATTTTGAGGTACAGGCAACTACAGTAGTCGCAAGAAAAACAATCAGTCCTACTAAACTAGCTAGAGTTATTAATTTTTTAAATTTCATTTGATACTCTCCCTATATACAATATACAATTTCTTACCCCAGTAACTTTTAGGGTACTGAGGTAAGCTTTGAATGTGTTGTCTATTTTACTCGGTTAAAGGTTTGATCTGGCTCTTGAAGATAGAGTTCTTTATCTTTTAACATATATTTTGTTTTTCCTAAATCTCTTCCTTTATCGTCTGTGATTGTCAATTCTTTCTTTTGTTTATTAATTTTCACTAATCTTTTTTCTTTGTCTCCGTCTGAATCTTCAGAGGTGACGGTTCCAGCATTTCCTTTAATCACCATGACTAAATGATCACGTCTTGTTAAAATTTCATAAGTTCCATCTAAGGGATCACTGGTTAATTTGCGAATTCCAAAGAACAGAACAAGAAAGATAGCTAGGCTTATCCCGATAGATTGTAGAGGTTTTGTTTCAAATAGTTTTTTAATCTTTTCAATGAGACCATTCATATCTAGATTTTCAATTTGTTGTCCAGCTTTTTCTACAAAAATTGACGCCTCTTTTTTGAGTGCTTCTACTTTATCAGGCTTCTCTGTAACTACTTCATTAATTGATTCTTCCATTCTTTCCGTAGTCTCATCGACTTTTTCTACGGTCACTTCTTCAGTATCTTCGACTTTTTCTACGATTATCTCTTCATTCATTTGGTTTTCATGTTTTTCCATTATTTTCTTCCAGTTCAAAAAAGTTTTATTTTACCCACTTACCTGAGCCATCTACTTTGTAGCCATCTGGGGTCCGTTCGTTGACTGCCATCTTACCATTTGACTTGAGATAGTAGTCACCTATCCATGTATTACGAGCATAGCTACCCTCAGAAGTTAGGTAATAATAAGATTGGTAGCTGCTATCATAGACCCACTCGCTCTTAGCCATCTTACCATTTGATTTGAGGTAATAGCTACCTACCCAAGTACTACGAGCATAGCTTCCTTCTGATGTTAGGTAATAGTATGAACTATAGTTTTTATCATAAATCCACTCACTCTTAGCCATGTAACCACCTGATTTGAGGTAGTAATTGCCTGACCAAGCATTCTGAACATAGTTACCTGACGCATTTAGGTAGAAGTAAGAATTGTACTGAACATCAAAAATCCATTGATTCACTACTTTAACACCAGCTTTGTAGTATGAGTTACCTGACCAACCAGTCTGAGCTGAGTTAGAACTAGTAGATTGTTTTGGTGTTTCAGTAGCTTTAGGTGTCTCTGAATTTGTTATGGGTACATATCCGTGATTTGATACTTTAAATACTTCTGACCGACCAAAATATCGTTTCCCAAAGTCTTTTTCACTATAAACATCAATATGATATCTTCCATCTTCAGCATATAGTAACCAAACATGGGATTGACTTCTAGTTTGATCCCCAAAACTATTAAAGTTATAACTAGCTACAATAGCCCCTGTATCTTCATTAACTAAATCATAATACAAAGATGGATTATCAGTAGAAGAATTTCTTTGAATATCTACCAACACACTTCCTGAATAAAACGGGTTCCCAGTAGTGGGTATCAAGGTGATTTTCAAGGGATTCTGAGTATCCTTGACACTCATATCTGTTAAGGCATGAACCGTTGTCGGTTTAGAGGCTACATAACCTATTGACAATAAAGCTCCGGCTAGTAAAGAAGAGGCCAACATTTTTCTGTTTCTCATAACAAAACTCCTTATATATTTCTATTTTTCTAAAAATTTATGATAATTGTCTTATAACCTTAAAAATAACTATGATATTTTTCTAGTATCGAGCATTTAAGTTCTTCTCATGGCTTTTTCTCCTTTGATGGCTGATAGAATAGGATTGAGTGGTAAGTCAATCCTTGTTATACTAGTATAACAAGCTCACTTTATTTCCTGTCCTTTTCCTTATCATACCATAATAGATATTTAAATTTTGCGTCATTTAAACTATAGTTTCAATCTTGTTCATAAAAACAAAAAATAGCATAGAATTCTAATATTTTGTAACTATAGTTTTCTTTCTCCATTTTTTTCTCTAAATTTTTGTATAATAGTCTTAGAAGTATGTAAGGAGATGATTTATGGAAAACCTATATCCATTTGGAACTACATTTAAGTACCTGCGTGAAGCACGAGGCCTCAGCCTAAAGGAAGCCGCCTCAGATATCGTATCACCACAGTTCCTAAGTCAATTTGAAAAAGGAGAAAAAGGAATTTCACTTGAAAACTTTGCCAAACTGTTAATTGTTATCGGAGTTGAATGGAATGATTTTGTTATTGCCTATGCAAATAAAGGTGGAGATTGTTTAGAATTACCTGCTATTGAATTTGGCAAACATGTGGTCCATGAAGAAGATATCCTCACTTACATTGAAGAATACGAAAAATTATTTGATGTCTATCTAAAAGACAATCCACTTCAAGCAGAGATGATTTTCAAATCTATCAAATTAAGACACTATCCAACCATAGCAAAGAGTCCAGAAACTGTTGCCAGGATTCAAAACATTATCAATCATTTAATGAAATCGGATGTCTTTAATAGTATCGAACTTGAAATTTATCGTGTTATCGTCAATCATTGTCCGATGGAACTCATTGACCATATGACCAAACAATTACTACTTATGTACAAAGAAAGTGCAAATACTGACACCTACATCCGTATCTTAAATGCTCTTACTTTCTCTGCAAAATATTTCTCTGAACTGGGTTACTATCAAAAGGCTGATGATATTATTAAAAAAATTAAATCACTTCAGACCTTCGAACGAGGCTATCTGGCTATTCCCCTCATGTTTTTAGAAGTTGAACATGTTTACAATCAATTTAGATGGAATAAACCTGAGGCTATTCCTTTAGCGAAAAATCTATTTAATTATCTTCAAAGCGCAAAATTTATTGATCAGCAATACTACTCTAATTTTATCAACGCCTTCACTTATCATTGCCACGCATTAAATAAGACTGGTATTGATTTGTTCTAATCGTAAAAAAGTTGCTCCATTTTAGGAACAACTTTTTTTATTTATAATTAAAAGTTTCCCCTGCCAACTTATCAGCTAGCTTGGGAAAGAGAGTATAAAACTTATGGGCTAGGTTCAACAAAATCGGGAGATTAAGTTCTCGTTTCTTTTTTCCTATAATCTTGACAATCTTTTTAGCCACTGCATCTGGCTCTAGCAGGAAACGGTCAACAGATTTGAGATAGCTTCCATCTGGGTCGGCTTGGTCAAAAAATCCTGTACGGATTGGTCCTGGATTGACCGTCGTTACATAAACACCGTAGGACATGAGTTCTAGGCGCAGAGCATTTGAAAAACCAATGGCCGCAAACTTGGTCGCTGAGTAGAGACTAGACTTGCCAGTAGCGATCAAACCTGCCATGCTGACGATATTGATGATATGGCCTTTTCGACTTTCCTTCATTCGAGCCGCAAGGCGACGAGACAGATTCATTAGGGCAAAGGTATTGACCTCAAACATCTGGTGAATATCTTGGTTGGAAATCTGGTCAAATTCCTCAAAGATCCCGTAACCAGCGTTGTTTATCAAGACATCAATCTTGCCATAACGGAGATAGAGGTCTGCTACCAGAGTTTCTAAGGCTGAATCATCGGTAATATCGATTTCAATCAATTCTGCATGGGGATGGTTTCCGTAGAGTTGGGCTAATTTTTCCTTATTTCGACCAAGCAAGATGAGTTGGTCATTTGGCAGGAGTTTGACCATTTCTTGGGCTAGGCCACCGCTAGCTCCGGTAATGAGAATAGTAGGCATACTGTTCCTTTCTGTGACTGCTAGATTTCCACTTCTTCCAAATCTTTGACCACATGGACATTTTCAAAGACACTAGCAGCGTCTTTTTTGAGCTTGCTGATATCTTTTGAGAGGAAACGGGCACTAATATGGTTGAGCAAGAGGCGTTTAGCACCTGCTTCTACCGCTACTTGCGCAGCTTGCATGTTAGTAGAGTGGCCATGGTTACGAGCAATTTTTTCATCACCCTTGCCATAAGTCGATTCATGAACAAGGACATCGGCATTGACAGCCAGACGCACACTGGCATCCGTTTTTCGAGTGTCTCCTAAAATAGTGATAATCTTACCTGGACGTGGAGCTGAGATATAGTCTGATGCCTTGATTTCAGTTCCGTCTTCCAAAACAACATCCTGGCCGTTTTTGATTTTCCCAAAAAGTGGGCCAAATGGGACGCCAGCAGCCTTGAGCTTTTCAGCATCTAGCGTTCCTTCCAAGTCCTTTTGAATGACACGATAGCCAACACAGAAAATAGTATGATCCAGCTCCTCTGCATACACCGTAAATTTATCGGTCTCAAGGATTTTTCCTAGAGAATCTTGGTCAAACTCATGAAAATGAATACGGTAAGGCAGGCGCGAACCTGACACACGAAGACTGGTTAAGACAAAGGACTTGATCCCTTGCGGTCCATAGATTTCCAAATCTGTCTGCTCTTCATTGGCCTGAAAGGCACGACTAGAAAGGAAACCTGGCAAGCCAAAAATGTGGTCTCCATGCAGGTGGGTGATAAAGATTTTGCTGACCTTACGTGGTCGAATTGTGGTTTCCAGAATGCGATTTTGCGTACCTTCTCCACAGTCAAAGAGCCAGACTTCGTTAATCTCGTCCAAGAGTTTCAGGGCGAGACTTGAAACGTTGCGGGCTTTAGAGGGCTGACCAGCCCCCGTTCCTAAAAATTGAATATCCATTCGATACTTTCTAATTAATCAATATATAACATGGCTGTGCGGTTTTCCGATCGGAAATAGCGCTTGCCAGAAAAAGCTGTAGCTTCTTGTAATAACTCCTCTTGACTGTAACCTTTAAGACGCTTGCGACCATCAGCCAAGCTTTCCAAATCAGTCAAAGCTGTGAGACTCTCCATGCTAACAACTTGCTCGTCTCCGACAGCCTTCATGTAAATCTTGCCAGACTCCTCAAAGACCAGTTGATGGGGGAAAATTTGCGCAATTTCAAAGAGCAAGTCTTCTGAAATAACCTCTTCATTTTCAGAGAAAATCCGCCCCAGCCCCTCACTCTCATAACAAAATCCAAAGGATTTTCCAGATAGGTTAAGACGAATAAAGGGTTTGCTTTCTTCAGTGAAACTTGGCTCAGTATTGTAGAGGTTCAGTTCCTGACTGAGTTCCGCAAAATAATCCGTCGCTGCTTCAGGACTCTTTTTCTGGTAGAGTTCTGCAAAGTAAGCATTAACCACGCTAGGCGGAGGAGTGATCAGTGCCAACTGCTCTTGCTCTGCTTTACCAGCTAGAAGTTGATCCAGATAGACCTTATCCAGACTTGTATAGCCCCCATATTTTAGAGCTAAGGTTTTAATATCAGTCATAAAATTCTTCTAACCTCCATTTGTTTTTCTCAGAAATATAGCCTCTAATGACTTCCCCATCATCTTGATAATCACGTTCTTCCAGAATCGCAACACTTTCTAAATCATGAATCTTGTAGGACTTTGAAAAAGGCACGCGCAGGGTAAAAGATTCAAAAATATCCTTGATTTTCTCTAAAAATAGTGCCTGCAAATTCTCACGACTATCCTCAGACTTGGCAGAAATGAGGGCATAAGGCGTTTGGGTAGGCGTAAAATCCTCCACCAAATCTGCTTTATTATAAAGGGTCAGGCGAGGAATATCCTCCATGTACAGGTCTTTCATGATGGACAGAACTGTTTTTTCATGCTCCTCATGGTAAGGATTGCTGGCATCGATAACATGAACCAGAAGGTCCACATGCTTGCTTTCTTCTAAGGTTGACTTAAAACTGGACACCAACTCTGTCGGCAAATCTTGGATAAAGCCCACGGTATCTGTCAAAGTTACTTGGAGATTCCCCCCCAGATGGATACTCTTAGTCGTCGCATCTAGAGTCGCAAATAGCTCATCTGCCTCATACTGGGTCTTACTGGTCAAGGTGTTCATGATGGTTGATTTCCCAGCATTGGTATAACCAATCAAACCAATCTTAAAGGTGCTAGACTCCAGACGTTTTTCTCGAACTGTCGCCCGATTTTTCTCAACCACCTTGAGCTGACGCTCGATATCCGTGATTTGGTTGCGAACACTACGACGGTTCAACTCCAACTGGCTTTCACCTGGACCACGGGAACCAATTCCCCCTGCCTGACGACTAAGCATAATCCCCTGACCAACCAAGCGAGGCAAGAGATATTTTAACTGAGCCAAATGCACTTGGAGTTTCCCTTCATGACTTCGGGCTCGCATGGCAAAGATATCCAAAATCAACTGCATACGATCAATGACCTTGACACCCAGAACTTCCTCCAGATTGACATTTTGCCGTGGAGTTAAACGGTTGTTGACAATGACAGTAGTAATTTCTTCTGCATCCACCATGAGCGCAATTTCTTCTAGCTTACCAGAGCCGACGAAGGTCTTGGAATCATATTTTTCACGTTTTTGCCTGTAACTATCGACTACGACGGCACCAGCTGTCTTAGCTAGACTGGCCAATTCTTCCATGGAGAGGTCAAAATTGTCCATGCCCTGCAATTCTACACCAATGAGCAGAACCCGTTCCTCTTTTTTCTCCGTTTCAATCATCTAAAAACTCCTCTATCTGGCTTAAAATGCGGTCTTGCACACCAGCTTCTCCAATCTGATAAAAGGTGACCTGCATACGATTACGGAACCAGGTCAACTGACGCTTGGCAAAACGGCGGGTCGCCTGTTTGAGACTCTCACTAGCTTCCTCCAAAGTCTGCTCCCCACGAAAATACGGAAAGAGTTCCTTGTAGCCAATGCCCTTGGCTGCCTGCACATCTGGATAATGGTCAAAGAGCCACTTAGCCTCATCCAAAAGCCCAGCCTCAAACATCAAATCCACTCGATGATTGATTCGTTCATATAATTGACTGCGTTCATCATCCAAGCAGATAATCAATGGTTCATACAAGGTCTCTTTATTTTCCAAATCCTGACCAAAATGGGCAATTTCCAAGGCACGCATCGCACGACGACGATTAAACTGGGGAATCTCAAGGTCTGCTTGCTCCACCAAATGGGCTAATTCCTCATCTGAATATGGCTCCAAACTAGCTCGATAAGCTAAAATCTCCTCATGAGGAGTCTCACCACCTAGGTGGTAGCCTTCAAGCAAGCTCTGGATATAAAGCCCAGTCCCACCAGCAATAATAGCTAGCTTGCCACGGCTTTGAATATCCTCAATAGCCTTCTTAGCTTCTGAAACAAAATCAAAAGCCGAGTAAGACTCGGTTACCTCTCTAACATCGATTAAATGATGAGGAACAGCTGCCTGCTCTTCTGGACTAGCCTTAGCCGTCCCTATATCCAGACCTCGATAGACTTGCTGGCTATCTCCACTAACCACTTCGCCATTAAAACGCTTTGCAACTTCGATGGCAAGGGCTGTTTTTCCAACTGCAGTCGGTCCAACAATCACAATTATTTTTGTTTTCATCTTTTTTCCTTGAAAAATTCCCATTTTTTCGTTACTATTATTATAACACAAAAAGGTCAGTCAGAAAAATGTGACCTCTTGAGGGGGCTGGCTGATTAAGAAGATAAAGGAGGAAGACTCATGGCTAAAGGATTCGCTAAAGGTCTTGTAACAGGTGTCGCAGGAACTGTCGCTGCAGTCGCAGGTGCAGTATACGCATTTAAAAAGAAAGTGATCGAACCAGAAGAGCAAAAAGCAGCTTTCATCGAAGAAAACCGTAAAAAAGCAGCTCGTCGCCGCGTATCACGTTAAGAAACAAAAGAAGTTGGGATTTATTTTCTCAACTTCTTTTTTCTATTCTTTTAAATAGCTAGGTCAAACTTCAACTGTGGCTTGACAGGGTCATAATCCACCAACTCAAAGTCCTCTGCTTTAATATCAAAAAAATTGGTCTTATCTGGCACATTCAAGACCAAACGTGGTTGGCAGTTTGATGGCTCACGACGGAGCAATTCCTGAGCTTGTTCAAATTGATTGTCATAGATATGGAGATTGTTGATGAAGTAGAAGAACTTCCCAACCTTCCAGCCGAAATGCTTGGCAATCATCATTTGAAGAGCCACGTACTGCATAGCATTGATGTGGTGGGCCACCAACATGTCATTCGAACGCTGGGTCAAGGTCGCATCCAGATAGATTTCTCCATCTACACGGCGGACATCAAACATGGTCTGAAAGGCGCATGGGAGTAGTCCTTCTGTTTCTTCGAAAGCTTGGTAATCCCAGAGCGAAATGATATTGCGACGGTTCCAAGGGTTGACTTCCAACTGCTTGAGAAGCTTATTGATAATGTCGTGTTTCTTAACAACAGCACCATAGCGCTCACCAATGGTTCCCGTATTTCCCACTTCCCAGTCATTCCAGTAGTGAACATTGTACTTGTCATTGAGAACTTCTAGGCTATTAGACTGGTCTTGGTAGATCCAGAGAACTTCTTTGATAGCTGATTTGATTGCAATGGGACGCAAGGTTGTAATGGGGAATTCCCCCTTGGCCAAGTCATACTCTGCAAAGGCACCCGTTACGTACTTAGAGTTGGCAACTGTCCCATCCTTGTACTTGGGACGTGCTTGCTCTGAGAAAACACCTTCCTTTAGAATGCGTTCAATATTCTCTTTAAAAATCGTATCTGATTTTGTCATTTACTCTCACCTCATTTATTTCCTAACTAGTATAGCATAAAAAAAGAAAGGAGGAAAATCACTCGCTTCTGGAAAGCAATTTTCTCCTTTTTCTATTTTATTGCAATACAAGTGATGCTGCTCCGATAACTCCAGCGTCATTTCCTAGAGTTGCAAGAGCTAGTTTAGTAGTTGTGCGTACTTGTGGGAAGGTATTTTCATCGTAGACTTTTTGAACACCTTGTAGAAGGAATTCTCCCGCAGCTGATACACCACCACCGATAACGATTGTTGATGGGTTTAGGATTGAGCCAATGTTAGCACAAGCGATTCCCAAGTAACGTGAGAAGTTACGGTAAACGATCAAAGCAAGATCGTCTCCTTCTTTTGCCAAATCAAAGACAGTCTTAGCGGTTACTTCTTCTCCATTATCAATCAAGCGTTTCAAGGCTGCATCGCCTTCGTATTCATCGGCATAGCGACGAGTCAAGTTGACAATCCCTGTTGCTGAAGCAACTGTCTCAAGGCAACCTTTCTTACCGCAAGTACATGCGATTGGTTGATCAAAGTCAACAGTGATATGACCAAGCTCACCTGCTGCACCAGCAACACCGTGAAGCAATTTGCCTTCAGCGACGATACCGCCACCAACACCAGTACCGAGTGTCATAAATACAACATCTGGTTGGTTATCACCAGCCCCCATCCAACGCTCACCAAGAGCAGCTACGTTGGCATCATTATCGATGAAGAATGGAATACCCAAGGCCTTTTCAATCTTCTCTTTAATTGGTTGAAGGGTTTTCCAGTTGAGGTTGTAGGCACCGATAACAGTCCCTTTTTCACGGTCAACCACACCTGGTGATCCCATCCCAATTCCTTGGAAGTCCGCTGCTGCCAATCCAAGCAAGTCCAAACGATGCTGAATAGACTCAATCATATCATCTACGATATGACTTCCCTCATCCAAAATATTAGTCTTGATAGACCATTTTTCTTGGATTTCTCCTGCTGTTGTTAAGATTGCAAATTTGATAGAAGTTCCACCAAGGTCAATCCCAATAATCTTTTGACTCATCATATTCTCCTTTTTTATTATGAATTAATTGAAAATGCTTACAGATATAGTATAACAAAATTCACTCATTTATGCAAAGGTTTGCATTAACTTTCTAGATTTTATCCTTACTTATGGTTTCCAGAGACCTGAAGCATCTACATAATAACGGCCTCCATCAACTCGCTCATTTTTAGCCATTTGACCATCTGATTTCAAATAGTAGTTTCCTTGCCATGCATTGCGAGCATAAGAACCATCTGATTTCAAGTAATACCAGGCTTGGTAAGAAGAGTCATAAACCCACTCACCTTGTGCCATTTTACCGTTTGATTTAAGGTAATAAGCTCCTTGCCATGCATTTTTTGCATAAGAACCATCTGATTTCAAATAATACCAAGCTTGATAAGAAGAGTCATGAATCCATTCGCTCTGTGCCATTTGACCATCAGCTTTCAGGTAATAGCTTCCCTGCCAAGCATTTTTCACTGGATTTCCATTTCCGTCAAAATAATACCAAGCGCCGTCCTGCTTAACCCAACCACTTGCTGTGGATGAAGTTGTATCGGTTTGAGTTGTAGCCGCTTGTTTTGCTTTAAAAGCACCCTTAGGAGCATTTTTCAATTCGCAAGCCACACCATCATGATCGCGGTCTAACTTGGCAGAATAACCAGGCTCTCCCTCGTGAATATCCGAGTATCCATTCGCCCAAGCTTCCTTACAGCTAGAAAAATGAATGTTTTCTTCTGCTAACACAGGTTGTGAAAACAAGGCTAAGACTGGCAAGGTAGCCAGACTCATTTTTAAAAATAGACGTTTATTCATTTCGTTCTCCTATAACGATGTTATCGATTTCACTATTATTTTATCAAACTTATTTCAGCAATTCAAGGAAACTTCTGGTTATTTCTGCAAACTCTTTTGGTTTAGCTCTATTCAGAATCTGAGGGCCGTCAGGGATAATCTGAAACTGAGAATTTGGCATCAGTTCTTGAATAGTTTTCATTGAACTGAGATTCGGTTTATCTTTGCTGCCACAAATTAGTAAGGTTGGATAAGAACAAGTTCTTGATATATCAGTTAAATCAAATGTCTTCAATTCCTCAGAAATTCCGACCATAAGAGCTTTGTCTGCTCCCTGTTTTTCAAATACTCTTTTGGGGAGTAGTTTAAATATCAGCAACTGAATGTAAAAAAGGATATTACCGGACAATTTAAGCGGGCATCCTGATAGAACCAAAGCTCGGAAATTTGGTAAATCGTAACTGGAAAGTTCTAGTGCCAGAGCAGCACCTAAGGATAATCCAACCAAAATAAAAGGTTCTGTCTCTTGAGCTAGATGCTGATAAACTCGCTCTTTAGCTTGTTGATAGTTGCTAACTCCAGAAGGAAATAACTCAATAGCCTCAGAAGGATAATCTGTCAGTAGATTCCGAACTTCTTTCCAACTCTCTGCTGACTGCCCTAACCCGTGTAAAAATATCAGTTTCATCTAGTTCTCCTCAAGGCTTAACGCATACAAGCCTCTCACTGCATTACAGCCGTAAATAGCTTCTGCTTGGACTAAATCTGCCAAGGTCAAGACTTGCTCTTCTATCTGTCCTGTTTCCAGCAAATGCTGACGATAAATTCCTGGCAATATTCCCAGTCGGATAGGTGACGTGTAAAGTTTCCCAGCGATTTTCAAAACTAAATTTCCGATAGAGGTTTCAAGAAGTTCTCCTGACTTATTGTAGTAAATCTTCTCTTGCTCCCCTAGACTCAAATGCGGTCGGTGAGTCGTTTTAAAGTAGGTAAAAGCTTGTTGCAAATTGGCTTCCTGAAGACAGAGTTGGGCCTGACAAAAACTTGGACTGAGGGGTGTTAATACTTGGCGATCGACTTCTATCTCTCCAGACTTGCTGAGAGAAATACGCAAACGGTAATCTTGATTATCATCACAAGCCTGACACTCTTCTTCTATCTTTTGTTTCAAGTCTTCTAAATCAAAAGAAAAAGCAAAATACCGACTAGCTGTTCTCAATCTTTCCAAATGCTGATCTTCAAACAACAAGTTCTTCTGGCTGATTTTTCCAGTTGTAATTAATTGGAAGCGAGCTTGTTTACGATAGAGAACTGCTGCCTTTTGATGAACCTCGCGGTATTCAGACTCCCAAGTGCTATCCCATGTAATGCCTCCGCCAACTCCATAGATGGCTTTCCCTTGATGCAGTTGAATGGTCCGAATGGCAACATTGAAAATTCGGCACCCATTTGGAATCAGGAGACCAATCGTTCCACAGTAGACTCCACGCGGTTGTGGCTCCAAGTCCTTTATAATTTCCATAGTCGCAATTTTCGGAGCTCCTGTTATGGAACCGCAAGGAAAGAGAGAACGGAATATTTCTACAAGGTCAACATCCTCTCGCAACCGACTCTTGATGGTCGAAGTCATCTGCCAGACAGTCGAATACTGCTCCACTTGACACAAACGCTCCACATGCTCACTTCCCACTTCTGAAATACGGTTCATATCATTGCGCAAGAGGTCCACAATCATCATATTTTCAGAGCGATTTTTGGGATCCTGTTCCAACCAACTGGCCTGCTCCAAGTCTTCTTGGGCGGTCATGCCACGCTGAGTCGTTCCCTTCATTGGTCGCGTTGTCAACTCGTGGCCATTTTGCTCAAAAAAGAGCTCTGGGCTCATGGAAATCACTGCCATCTCGTCATGTTCAACATAGGCATTGTAGCCTGCCTCCTGCTCTACCACCATACGATTGTAGATGGCAAAAGGATTGGCAGACAACTCCTGCTTGAGTTGGACGGTGTAGTTGACCTGATAGGTGTCTCCTTGCCGCAAATAATGATGTATCTGTGCAATCGCCTTTTCATAATCCTCTGCAGACGTTACTTCCTGCCAGTTTGAAGGCAAATCAACCTCATCATAAGTCAGAGGAATAGGAGAAGTTTCTACGCTGTCATGAACTGTAAAATATAGCAGGTACTCTCCCAGTAAAGGAGCTTTATGAACTGCTAATTTCTCCTCAAAAGCAGGTGCAGCCTCGTAGCTGACATAGCCCACCACATAGTAGCCTTGCTCTTGGTAGCTTTCCACTTGTGCCAGCAAATCTGCCACTTTTGCTAAATCTCTCGTTTTTAATTCTTTTATAGGCTGGGTAAAGGTGTATCTCTCCCCCAAAGCCCTAAAATCAATCACTGTTTTTCTATGCATACCTTAAGTATAGCACAAAATAAGAAAACCCTCATCCGCAAAGCAGATGAGATTGTCTTTAGTCCCGTCACGTATCTTCTGATTAGAGAAAAAACTCTCCTAGTAACTATTTTGCTCTAGGAGAGTTTTAAGAATAATATTATCCACTTAGTCTCAAAAAAGGAGTTGCGACCTTTAGAAATCGTTATTGATTTTCTAATTTATCTTCTTCATCTTCTTTTCGACGACGAGCAATAAGACCAAAACCAAGTATTGCACTAGCTGCTGCTGCAACCATTGCCGTTATGGATTCTGTTGTGCCTGTATTTGGCAATTCTCTAGCCACTACACGCTGATTAGTAGCTACTTGCTGATTCTCATTTTCAAGTTGTGAGATAGGAAATGCTACACTATCTTTCACTTTAGCTTTGGCTTCATCAGTTTTCAATACTTGGTCTATTGCTTGTTTTTCCTGTGGTTTTTCTTTAGAAGTTGGATTAGCTGAGTTTACATGAACTCCAGCACTTGCTCCAACTGCCGGTCTAATTTGTGCGATCGGATTGACTGAGTTCACTTCTTCAATACCAGTTGACTTAGATTGGTCGACTTCTGAGTTGGTTGTGGCATTATCGATGGCTGCTTTTACTGCATCAGCTTTCGCTTTCGCGTCTTCCTTAGCTTGGGCTTTCTCTTCAGCAGTCAAATCGTTATTGGCATCAATCGCATCATTCTTAGCTTTCAATGCGTCATCGATGACTTGTTTTGCAGCCGGTTTAGCTGTTGGCGTTGGAGTTACCGAATCTACTGATGTCACTCCTGCGTTTTTAGCTTGAGTTACTGCATCGTTTGTTGTCGCGTTGTCAATTGCTTGCTTAGCTGCATCAGCTTTCGCTTTCGCGTCTTCCTTAGCTTGGGCTTTCTCTTCAGCAGTCAAATCGTTATTGGCATCAATCGCATCATTCTTAGCTTTCAATGCGTCATCGATGACTTGTTTTGCAGCCGGTTTAGCTGTTGGCGTTG